>NZ_KV819932.1:43315-235853 GCF_001815235.1 Pseudomonas sp. HMSC065H01
GGACGGCCACGAACAACTGTATAAGTAGACAGTATTATTCCACAGGGCAAGTCGCTCGCCTACCCCCGACGGGAAGAATGTTCCGAACGGTTGCCCGCAGGCGCGGCTAGCCCGGGTTCTCGCCGTTGCTCATGCGCAGCAGGCCGGTCAGCGCGGTCGCCACCGTCTGCCGGCGCACGGCGTCGCGGTCGCCGTTGAACTGGCAGCGCTCACTGACCAGCCGCTCGCCGTCGGCCCAGGCCAGCCAGACCGTGCCTACCGGCTTTTCCGGCGAGCCGCCGTCGGGCCCGGCGACACCGCTCACCGCCACCGCGAAACGCGCCCCGCTGTGCCGCTGGGCGCCGCGCACCATGGCCTCGACCACTTCCCGGCTGACCGCGCCGACTGCCGGGAACAGCGACTCGGGCACCTCCAGCTGGAGGGTCTTCTGGCGGTTCGAGTAGGTCACGTAGCCAGCCTCGAACCAGCCCGAACTCCCCGGGATGCGGGTGATCGCCTCGGCGATGCCGCCACCGGTGCAGGATTCCGCCGTGCTGACCTGCTCGCCCAGGTAACGAAGGCTTTCGCCGAGGCGGGCGGCCAGTGCGGTCAGGTCGGACTCCATCAGGGTCATCACTGTTCTCCAGGGTAGAAACGGAAAGGGACTACCCTACACCATCGGCTTTTCCATTCAGAAGCAGCTTTCGGACAAGCGCAACCGCGCGAAGGCAGCGAATGCGCGAACATGCGTGTTCCATCACCGTCCAAGGAAAGGCACCCCATGAACATCGCGCCACTCAAGGTCTCTCTGCTCTCCCTCGCCCTGCTCCTCTCCCCCGTTGCCAGCCTCCCCGCCCATGCGGCCTGCACCGCCAACCTGGCCCTGCAACCCGCCAGCAGCCTGCCCGCGCTCGGGGGGCGCCTGGTCTACCACAGCTATATGGAGTACGGGGACGGCTCCTCGAACCTCTACCTGCACGATTTCAAGAGCAAGAGCACCCGCCAGCTCAACCAGCCCGGCTGGAACATCGAGGACCCGATGAATGCGCATTTCTCCCCGGACGGCCGCTACCTGACCTTCATGGGCCGCCAGAATGGCGCCTGGCACGTGTTCGCCTGGGCCATCGGCGGTACCCAGGCGCCGAGCAACCTGACCGCGGCCATCGGCGGTCGCAACGAGGATCCGAAGTTCTCCTTCGACGGCCGCCAGGTTGTGCTCAAGCACGAGGGCGACATCCGCCTCGCCACCCTGGTCTTCAATGGCGATGGCAGCGTCGGCGTGAGCGCCTGGAAAGCCGTGACCGGCGACGGCTGGAGCACCGAGGAGTCGATGCCGTTCCTCACGCCCTCAGGCAAGTACGTGGTCTACGCGACAGGAGCCGGCGACAGCCTGCGGGTGGTGCGCAGGAACCTGGAGAACGGCCAGGTCAGCCCCCTCGCCACCCCGGCCGCGGGGGGCCGCGACTATTACCCGGTGGTACGCGACTACACCGCCTACTTCCTCTCGCGTACCCAGCCGGCCGGCAACGACCAGTTGGCCATGGTCGTACCCAACAGCCCGCCCGGCACCCCGGCGATCCTGCCGCTCAACCACTGCCAGGGCGACAATTCCGATGCCGCGCCGGTGAACGAGGACTACCTGATCTTCTCCAGCACTTCGTTCGACCCGACCTACAGCCTGCTCCTCGGTGACATCGCCGCGGCGCGGGTCTGGCGTCTCGACCCGGCGCAGATCAACCTGCCCGACGGTCGGCAGAAGCTCGGCGCCAGCTATACCGCGGCACGCTGAAAGCAGCCCGCACAGGCGCGGACCTGAGGGTCCGCGCCGGTTCCGAACGGACCCGACACAGGCCGGTGAATCGGGTTAACATTGCCCTCTTTTGCACCGTCCAAAGCCCGCTTCCGAAGGCCCGTATGACCGACCTCTCTCAGCACACGCCAATGATGCAGCAGTACTTCAAACTGAAGCATCAGCACCCCGACCAATTGATGTTCTATCGCATGGGCGACTTCTACGAGCTGTTCTACGAGGACGCGAAGAAGGCCGCCAAGCTGCTCGACATCACCCTGACCGCGCGCGGCCAGTCCGGCGGCAAGGCGATCCCGATGGCAGGCATTCCCTTCCATTCCGCGGAGGGCTACCTGGCCAAGCTGGTCAAGCTCGGCGAGTCGGTGGCGATCTGCGAGCAGATCGGCGACCCGGCCACCAGCAAGGGGCCGGTGGAGCGCCAGGTGGTGCGGATCATCACCCCCGGCACGGTGAGCGACGAGGCGCTGCTCGACGAACGCCGCGACAACCTGCTGGCGGCGATCCTCGGCGACGAGCGCCTGTTCGGCCTCGCCGTGCTGGACATCACCAGCGGCCGCTTCAGCGTCCAGGAGATAAAAGGCTGGGAAACCCTGCTGGCCGAACTGGAGCGCCTCAACCCGGCCGAGCTGCTGATTCCCGACGACTGGCCACAGGGCCTGCCGTCGGAGAAGCGCCGCGGCGTACGTCGCCGCGCGCCATGGGACTTCGATCGCGACTCGGCGCACAAGAGCCTCTGCCAGCAATTCGGCACCCAGGACCTGAAAGGCTTCGGCTGCCAGAACCTGACCCTGGCCATCGGCGCCGCCGGCTGCCTGCTCGCCTACGCCAAGGAAACCCAGCGTACCGCCCTGCCGCACCTGCGCAGCCTGCGCCACGACCGCCTCGATGACACGGTGATCCTCGACGGTGCCAGCCGCCGCAACCTGGAGCTGGATATCAACCTCAGCGGTGGCCGCGAGAACACCCTGCAATCGGTGGTCGACCGCTGCCAGACCGCCATGGCCAGCCGCCTGATGAGCCGCTGGCTGAACCGTCCGCTGCGTGACCGCGCGGTACTGGAAGCCCGCCAGGAGTCCATCGCCTGCCTGCTGGAACGCTACCGCTTCGAGAACCTGCAACCGCAGCTCAAGGAAATCGGCGACCTCGAACGCATCCTCGCCCGCATCGGCCTGCGCAACGCCCGCCCTCGCGACCTGGCGCGCCTGCGCGACGCGCTGGCGGCGCTGCCGGACCTGCAGAACGCCATGACCGAACTGGAAGCGCCGCACCTGCAGGCGCTGGCCACCACCATCGGCACCTATCCCGAACTCGCCGAACTGCTGGCCAAGGCGATCATCGACAACCCGCCAGCGGTGATCCGCGACGGTGGCGTGATCAAGACCGGCTATGACGCCGAGCTGGACGAGCTGCAGGCGCTGAGCGAAAACGCCGGGCAATTCCTTATGGACCTGGAAGCGCGCGAGAAGGCCCGCACCGGCCTGCCCAACCTGAAGGTCGGCTACAACCGCATCCATGGCTACTTCATCGAGCTGCCACGGGTACAGGCCGAACAGGCTCCGGCCGACTACATCCGCCGGCAGACCCTGAAAGGCGCCGAGCGCTTCATCACGCCGGAACTGAAGGCCTTCGAGGACAAGGCGCTGTCGGCCCAGAGCCGCGCCCTGGCCCGCGAGAAGGCGCTCTACGAAGAGCTGCTGGAACGCCTGATCGGCCACCTCGCTCCGCTCCAGGACAGCGCCTCGGCGCTGGCGGAACTGGACGTGCTGGCGAATCTCGCCGAACGCGCGCTGAACCTCGACCTGAATCGCCCGCGGTTCGTCGAACACACCTGCCTGCACATCGAGCAAGGCCGCCATCCGGTGGTCGAGCAGGTGCTGGAGACACCGTTCGTGGCCAACGACCTGGCGCTGGATGCCGACACCCGGATGCTGGTGATCACCGGTCCGAACATGGGCGGTAAATCCACCTACATGCGGCAAACCGCGCTGATCGTGCTGCTTGCGCACATCGGCAGCTTCGTTCCGGCTGCACGCTGCGAGCTGTCCCTGGTGGACCGCATCTTCACCCGCATCGGCTCGTCCGACGACCTTGCCGGCGGCCGCTCGACCTTCATGGTGGAGATGAGCGAAACCGCCAACATCCTGCACAACGCCACCGACAAGAGCCTGGTGCTGATGGATGAGGTCGGCCGCGGCACCAGCACCTTCGACGGCCTGTCGCTGGCCTGGGCAGCGGCCGAGGACCTGGCCCGGACTCGCGCCTTCACCCTGTTCGCCACCCACTATTTCGAACTGACCGTACTGCCGGAAAGCCAGCCCGCGGTAGCCAACGTGCACCTGAACGCGACCGAGCACAATGAACGCATCGTGTTCCTGCACCATGTACTGCCGGGACCGGCGAGCCAGAGCTACGGCCTCGCGGTGGCCCAGTTGGCCGGCGTGCCGGCCCCGGTAATCCAGCGCGCCCGCGAACACCTCAAGCGCCTGGAAACCACCAGCCTGCCGCACGAGATGCCGAGCCAGCAGAGCGGCAAGCCCGCCTCGCCGATGCAGAGCGACCTGTTCGCCAGCCTGCCGCACCCGGTGATCGATGAATTGTCGAGGATCAATCCCGACGATATCAGCCCGCGGCAAGCTCTCGATCTGTTATATGCATGGAAGATGCGGGTCTGACGGACTACCGCACAAGCTGCTAGAATCGCGCGCGCTTAGCCGCCCGCCTGAGGAGAGAACTAGAAAATGACCTTCGTCGTCACCGACAACTGCATCAAGTGCAAATACACCGACTGCGTGGAAGTCTGCCCGGTAGACTGCTTCTACGAAGGACCCAACTTCCTGGTCATCCATCCGGACGAGTGCATCGACTGCGCCCTGTGCGAGCCCGAATGTCCGGCCCAGGCGATTTTCTCCGAAGACGAAGTGCCGGAGAACATGCAGGAATTCATCGAGCTGAACAGCGAGCTGGCGGAAGTCTGGCCGAACATCACCGAGAAGAAGGATGCCCTGCCCGACGCCGAGGAATGGGACGGCGTCGCCGGCAAGCTCCAGCATCTGGAGCGCTGATACGCCAAGGCCCGCAAACAGCGGGCCTTTTCTTTGGCGACGAGTAAAACGGCAGGCAAAAAAAAGGGGCGGGGTATTACCCCGCCCACTCTTCAGTCCCTCGTCATCATCCTGATGAATCGCCTCCCTGGCGACGTCCCTTCCCCGATCCTTCGGGGTTGCGTGTTCCCTGTACGCAGGAGTGATATTAGCGATTCCCAGTGATCCCGCAACCTGCCAGAAAACCCAGCGAAGCTTCTTCGGCAGCCATTTTAGAAAAATATATTCCTTTAATTTCAATAAGTTACTTAAATTCACCGAGCGTTTTTGGCAAACCTCCCGGGCATTTATCTACTTAGGCTCACACGCCGTGTAAGTTAATGCTTACAAGAGCAGACACAAAAAACCCGGCGAACGCCGGGTCTTCAGTGGGTCTAAGGTTTTCCGTCACTGGAACAGCGCGTCACTCGACAGGCCATTCTTCTCCAGGATCTCCCGCAGGCGCTTCAGCGCCTCGACCTGGATCTGACGAACCCGCTCGCGGGTCAGGCCGATTTCCTGGCCGACCTCTTCCAGCGTGCTGCTTTCGTGCCCGCGCAAGCCGAAGCGGCGAATCACCACCTCACGCTGCTTGTCGGTGAGTTCCGTCAGCCACTGGTCGATGCTTTCGCTGAGATCGTCATCCTGCAGCAGCTCGCACGGGTCGGTGGGGCGATCGTCGGTGAGCGTATCCAGCAGGGTCTTGTCCGAGTCCGGACCAAGAGAGACGTCTACCGAAGTCACCCGTTCGTTCAGGCCGAGCATGCGCTTGACCTCGGCGACCGGCTTCTCCAGCAGGTTGGCGATTTCTTCGGGGGAAGGTTCGTGGTCGAGCTTGTGGGTCAGTTCCCGCGCCGCACGCAGGTAGACGTTGAGCTCCTTGACCACATGGATCGGCAAGCGAATGGTCCGGGTCTGGTTCATGATGGCCCGTTCGATGGTCTGGCGGATCCACCAGGTGGCGTAGGTCGAGAACCGGAATCCGCGCTCCGGATCGAACTTCTCCACGGCGCGGATCAGGCCTAGGTTGCCTTCCTCGATCAGGTCGAGCAGGGACAGTCCGCGATTGACATAGCGCCGGGCGATCTTCACCACCAACCGCAGGTTGCTCTCGATCATCCGCTTCCGACCAGCGGGATCGCCCTTCTGCGCCAGACGAGCGAAGTGGACTTCCTCTTCGGGCGTCAACAGGGGCGAGAAACCGATTTCGTTGAGATACAGCTGCGTTGCGTCCAACGCGCGCGTGTAGTCGATGTGCTTGTGTTGTTTGGAAGAGAAGGAAGTGGTGGCTTTTGGAGTTGCCCGGGGAGAAGGCTGCTCGTCGGCAGACGACTCGTCCAGCATGATGCCGGGCTCCAGGAGGAGCACTTCATCATCGTGGTCAAACTCCGGCCCTTCTTTTTTGAGTGCCATGTCGTTATCCCTTGCATGAGTTCGACTCAAGCCCGGGCGATTCCTTTCCCGCTGGACACGCCCGGACCCGCTCACCTACATGATGTGGGCGGGCGAACTCCCGGTCAGCGACGTGGCAAATATTGCAGTGGATCGACAGGCTTACCCTGGCGGCGAATCTCGAAGTGCAGCTTCACCCGATCGGTTCCTGTGGAGCCCATCTCGGCAATCGATTGCCCTACCTTGACCTGTTGCCCTTCCCGCACCAGCAGCCTGCGGTTGTGACCGTAGGCACTCACGTAGGTCTCGTTGTGTTTGATGATGACCAACTCGCCGTAGCCCCGCAAACCACTACCGGCGTATACAACGGTCCCACCAGACGCAGCCAGGACAGGCTGGCCCAATTGACCGGCTATATCAATCCCTTTATTCAAACTTCCGTTTGAGGCAAAACGGCCGATCAGAGTACCGCTCGCAGGCCATGCCCACCCCCCCACCGCAGGCCCCGCGACGACGGGAGTCGCGCCGCTGCTGGGTGGGGTCGTGGTCGAGGCCGGAGCCGGTGCGGGCTTGGCAGGTACCGACGTACTAACTGCGGGTGGAACCGGGGTAGGCTTGGTCGCCACGGGCGCAGCGACGACCGGCGTGTTTTTCGCGACGGACGGTTGCGTCGATGCCCGCCCACCAAATTGGATAGCTTGACCGACCTGGATGGTATAGGGCGGCGCGATGCCATTGCGCGCGGCCAGGGCTTTCCAGTCCCAGCCGAAGCGGAAGGCAATGGAATACAGGGTGTCGCCGCGGCGCACGATGTACTGCCCGCTGGTGACCGGCGTACGCCGCGCAGCGGCAGGCGCGGAACCGTTGCGATCGACGACCTTGACCCCGCCGGGAGGCGACGACGAACAGGCGGCGAGAAGGGAACAGACGACGGCCCCGAGCAACAGGTGGCAGCCACCGTAGAGCCGAGTCCATTGCCGCAGGGTCGCTGCTAGCCTCAATCCTTCCCCCTTATCCATCTTCTTCGCTTTCGTTCAATCGGGCCAGCGACGCCGGCCGCCGGCTCAGGCGATCGGGCCGTTGAGCAGCGGGACGAAACGTACCGAGTCGAGTACCTGGCGGCTGAACCCGTCCTCGGTGCGGACGATCAGCATCAGTTGCTGGACCTCGCCGCCACCGACCGGGATCACCAGACGGCCCCCCGGGGCCAACTGGTCCAGCAACGACTGCGGGACTTCCGTGGCCGCCGCGGTGACGATGATTCCATTGTAGGGAGCCAACGCCGACCAGCCCTCCCAGCCATCGCCCCAACGAAAGACAACATTACGCAGGTTTAGCTCCGCAAGACGCTCCTTGGCCTTGTCCTGCAACGCCTGGATCCGCTCGACGGAGAAGACCCGCTCGACCAGTTGCGCCAGCACCGCGGTCTGGTAGCCGGACCCGGTACCGATCTCCATGACCTTGTCCAGCGGGCCGGCCGCCAGCAGCAACTCGGTCATCCGCGCCACCATGAATGGCTGGGAAATGGTCTGGTTGTGGCCGATCGGCAGGGCAGTGTCTTCGTAGGCGCGATGCGAGAGCGCCTCGTCGACGAACAGATGACGCGGCGTGCGGCGGATCACCTCGAGCACGTGGGCGTTGGACAGGCCTTCTTCGTACAGGCGCTGGATCAGGCGCTCTCGGGTACGCTGGGAGGTCATGCCGATACCCCGGCGATGCAGGTCTTCGGACATCACGTCAGTCCTCCCAGCCACTCGTCGAGGCCGCCGAAGGCTTCGTGGAAGGTACGGTCCAGCTGCAACGGAGTGATCGACACGTAGCCTTGCATGACCGCGTGGAAATCCGTCCCCGGCCCGCCATCCTCGGCATCGCCGGCCGCGGCGATCCAGTAGCCTTCCTTGCCGCGCGGATTGACCACCTTCACCGGTGCGGCGGCACGGGCGCGGTGCCCGAGGCGGGTCAGTTGGATACCACGTACGCGATCCAACGGCAGGTTCGGGATATTGACGTTGAGCACGGTACGCGGCGGCACGGCCAGGCGCTCGTGGGCGGAGACCAGCAGGCGGGCGAAGTGCATGGCGGTGGGCAGGTTGTCCGTCAACCGCGAGACCAGCGAGAAGGCGAAGGCCGGCCCCTTCAGGAAGCGCCCTTCGATGGCCGCCGCCACGGTACCGGAATAGAGGACGTCATCGCCGAGGTTGGCGCCCAGGTTGATACCCGAGACCACCATGTCCGGCAATTCCTCCAGCAAGCCGTTCAGGCCCAGGTGCACGCAGTCGGTCGGCGTGCCGTTGAGGCTGATGAATCCGTTGTCCAGGCGCTGCGGGTGCAGCGGGCGGTCCAGCGTCAGGGAACTGCTGGCGCCGCTCTTGTCCTGGTCGGGGGCGATCACTACGCAATCGGCATGATCCGCCAGCGCGTCGTAAAGCGCGGCGATACCGGGTGCGGTCACCCCGTCGTCGTTGGCAATCAGTATGCGCATGGGTTTTCCGTCTGCCCTGTCGGTACCAGGTCGAGGATTTCACGCACCACTACGGTGGCGAAACAACCGGCCGGCAGGACGAATTCCAGTTGCAGAACATCAGGTTCGGGATAATGCCACGCCAGCCCCTGGATGGGGAGCCGCAGGATGCGCCGTTCGTGCGCCATGCCCGCCTTCGCCAGCCAGCGGCAGAGCGCCGGCTCGCTCCCGGCCAGGGCCAGCTCGCGTTCGAGGACGCCGGCGCCGCTCGGCGGATCGCCCTCGCCCCAGAGCGGTCCGGTGGGGTGCAGGTCGAGGGCGGCCAGACGGGCATCGCGGCATTCTTCCTCGCCAGCGAGGAAAAAGCTGCGGCTGTCGGTGAAGGCCAGCAGGTCGCCGACCGCTGCCCGGTTCCAGCTACCCTCCGCGACCCGCTCGGCGAGCAGGCGATTGAACAGGTAGCTGCGCCCGGCGGAAAGGAAGCGCGAACGCAGGTTGCGGTTCGCCGGCAGCAGGTCCTGTTCCGCGCAACTGCGCGCGTCGACCAGGTTGCCGCCGCCGTGGCCGAAGCGTTGCAGGCCGAAATAATTGGGCACGCCGTCCGCGGCGATACGTTCCAAGCGCGCGTCGAGAAGGGCACGCTCCGCCCGCAGCCCGGTCAGACGCAGGGTGAAGCCGTTGGCGGCATGCGCGCCTCGCTGCAACTTGCGCGAATGACGGGTGCAGCGAAGAATCCGCAGGTCCGCGCCCTCGGCTGCACCCAGGTCGGGATCGGCCTTGCCCGGCAGGTGCAGGCTGAACCATTGCCGGGTCAGGGCCTGGCGGTCCTTCAACCCGGCGTAGCTGACGTTCTTCTGCTGCACGCCGGCGGCGCGGCCGAGGCGACGGGCCGCCTCCTCGGTGTTCAATCCGCGCTTTTCCACCCACAACCAGAGGTGCTCGCCTTCACCGCTGAGGGGAATTTCCAGCACCTCGTCGACCTGGAAGTCCTCGGCCACGGCCTTGAGCACCGCCTCGCCGCAGGCTGCCCCATGGGCGCGCGGCCCGAGCAGGTCGAGTTCGCCGAGAACGCTCATCGGGCCATCAGCAAAGCGACCGCATGTACAGCAATGCCCTCTTCGCGTCCGGTGAAACCTAGCCGCTCGGTAGTGGTGGCCTTGACGTTGACCTGGTCGACCGCGACGCCGAGGTCCTCGGCGATCAACCCGCGCATGGTCTCGATGTGCGGCGCCATCTTCGGCGCCTGGGCGACGATCGTGGCGTCGACGTTGCCGACCTTCCAGCCCTTCTCGGCGACGATGGCGACCACGTGTCGCAGCAGCGCGCGACTGTCGGCGCCCTTGAACCGCGGGTCGGTGTCCGGGAAGTGCTTGCCGATGTCGCCCAGCGCCGCCGCGCCGAGCAGCGCATCGGACAAGGCGTGCAGCAGCACGTCGCCGTCGGAGTGGGCGACCAGCCCATGTTTGTGGGGAATGCGCACGCCGCCGAGGGTGATGAAGTCGCCCTCGCCGAAGCGATGCACGTCGTAGCCATGGCCAATTCGCATGAAAAAACGCCCTGGTTGGAATCAGGGCGTGATTCTACCCCGGATCGGGACAGGCTTCAGGTATCGCGGATCAACCGTTGAGAACCCCGGCATGATGGCGCAGGTGATCCTCGATGAAACTGGCGATGAAGTAGTAGCTGTGGTCGTAACCTGGTTGCAGACGCAGCTCCAGCGGGTGGCCGGCCTTGTCCGCCGCATTGCGTAGCGCTTCCGGCTTGAGCTGGACGGCGAGGAAGTCGTCGCGCTCGCCCTGGTCGACCAGGATCGGCAAGCGTTCGGACGCACCCTCGAGCAACGCACAGGCATCCCACTCGCGCCAGGCCGCCGGGTCCTCGCCCAGGTAGCGGGAGAACGCCTTCTGGCCCCAGGGACAATCGCTCGGATGGCAGATCGGCGCGAAGGCCGACAGCGACAGGTAGCGCCCCGGGTTGCGCAGCGCGCAAACCAGCGCGCCATGCCCACCCATCGAGTGCCCGCTGATGCCGCGCCGCCGGGACACCGGGAAATGCGCCTCGATCAGCGCCGGCAACTCGTGCACCACGTAGTCGTGCATGCGGTAGTGCGCGGCCCAGGGCTCCTGCGTGGCGTTCAGGTAGAAGCCTGCGCCCAGGCCGAAGTCCCAGGCGCCGTCGGGATCGCCGGGGACACCGCTGCCGCGCGGGCTGGTATCCGGCGCCACCAGTACCAATCCCAGTTCGGCGGCGACCCGCTGGGCGCCGGCCTTCTGCATGAAGTTCTCGTCGGTACAGGTCAGCCCGGACAGCCAGTACAGGGCCGGCAGCGCCGCCTCCGGCTCGGCCTGGGGCGGCAGGTAGATGGCGAAGACCATCTCGCAGTTCAGGGTCCGGGAAAAATGACGGTAACGCTGGTGCCAGCCGCCGAAGGTCTTCTGGCTGCCGATCAGTTCGAGGGAATCCTTCACGTGACCTCCGTGAAACGGTCGTGGCGAACCGCAGGGCCCGCCGCGACGGCTTGTCAGTAATGAATGACGGTGCGGATGCTCTTGCCTTCGTGCATCAGCTCGAAGGCCTCGTTGATGTCCTCCAGCCCCATGGTGTGGGTGATGAAAGTATCCAGCGGGATCTCGCCCTTCTGCGCCTTCTCGACATAGCTCGGCAGCTCGCTGCGCCCGCGCACCCCGCCGAACGCCGAACCGCGCCAGACGCGGCCGGTGACCAGTTGGAACGGCCGGGTGCTGATTTCCTGGCCGGCACCGGCGACACCGATGATCACCGACTCGCCCCAGCCCTTGTGGCAGCATTCCAGCGCGGCGCGCATCAACTGCACGTTGCCGACGCACTCGAAGGAGTAGTCGACGCCGCCATCGGTCAGTTCGACGATGACGTCCTGGATCGGCTTGTCGTAGTCCTTCGGATTGATGAAGTCGGTGGCGCCCAGTTCCCTGGCGATATCGAACTTGCCCGGGTTGATGTCGACTGCGATGATGCGCGCGGCCTTGGCCATCTTCGCCCCGATGATCGCTGCCAGGCCGATGCCGCCCAGGCCGAAGATGGCAACGGTAGCGCCCTCTTCCACCTTGGCGGTATTCAGCACGGCGCCGATCCCGGTGGTGACGCCGCAGCCAAGCAGGCAGACCTTCTCCAGCGGGGCATCCTTGGGAATCTTCGCCAGGGAGATTTCCGGCAGCACGGTGTATTCGGAGAAGGTCGAGCAGCCCATGTAGTGGAAGACCGGCTCGCCCTTGTAGGAGAAACGGCTGGTGCCGTCGGGCATCAGGCCCTTGCCCTGGGTGGCGCGTACGGCCTGGCAGAGGTTGGTCTTGCCGGACAGGCAGAATTTGCACTTGCCGCACTCGGCGGTGTAGAGCGGGATGACATGGTCGCCCACCTGCAGGGAGGTCACGCCCTCGCCCACCGCTTCGACGATGCCGCCACCTTCGTGGCCCAGGATGCACGGGAACACCCCCTCGGAATCCTGGCCGGACAGGGTGTACGCGTCGGTATGGCAGACGCCGGTGGCGACGATGCGCACCAGTACCTCGCCCTTCTGCGGCGGCGCCACATCCACCTCGACGATTTCCAACGGCTTGTTGGGGGCGAAGGCGACGGCGGCACGGGACTTGATCATCTGGGAACTCCTGAACGATGGAAGCCGGCGGGCCGCTAAGCGACCCACTGAAACGGAAAGTGTAGAAAACCGCGTTTCAAGGAATAATCAGGCAATAATCAAAACATTATTGCCATACAGGGACAATCCAGATGAATCGCTGGGAAGGACTCGACGAATTCGTCGCTGTCGCCGAAACCGGGCAGTTCACCGCGGCAGCCGAACGCATGGGCGTTTCCTCGTCGCACATCAGCCGCCAGGTCGCCCGCCTGGAGGAGCGCCTGCAGACCCGCCTGCTCTACCGCAGCACCCGGCGAGTATCGCTGAGCGAAGCCGGACAGACCTTCCTGCAACATTGCCAGCGCCTGCAGGACGCCCGCGACGAAGCCCTGCGCGCGGTCAGCGACCTCTCCGCGGAGCCCAAGGGCCTGCTGCGCATGACCTGTGCGGTAGCCTACGGCGAACGTTTCATCGTGCCGCTGGTGAATGCCTTCATGGCCGACTATCCGCAACTGCGGGTCGACATCGAGCTGTCCAACCGCCAGTTGGACCTGCTCCACGAGGGCTTCGACCTGGCCATCCGCCTCGGCCGCCTGAGCGATTCGCGATTGGTCGCCACACGGTTGGCACCACGCGTCATGTACCTCTGCGCCACCCCGGAATACCTGCGCCGCCACGGCACTCCGCAGTCGCCGGCGGAACTCGGCCAGTTCAACTGCCTGATCGGCAGCAGCGACCTGTGGAGCTTCCTCGAGGACGGCCGGGAAACCCAGCACCGGGTCCAGGGCAACTGGCGCTGCAACAGCGGCCAGGCGGTGCTCGACGCCGCCCTGCGCGGCTTCGGCCTGTGCCAGCTGCCCGACTACTATGTGATCGAGCATCTGCGCAGCGGCCGCCTGGTCTCCCTGCTGGAAGGCCACCAGCCGCCGAATACCGCGGTATGGGCGCTGTACCCGCAGCAGCGGCACCTGTCGCCGAAAGTCAGGCAACTGGTGGACTATCTCAAGGAAGGCCTGGCGCAATCCCATCCGGGACTCGCCGGGGAGAAAAACCTGCGCTGAAGCAGTAAGGCGATTCACCGCTGCGATAGACTTGGCGGTTTCCCGTTCCACCCGCTATCGATTCAAGGAAGTCGCATGTCTGCCTTCAATGCGTTTCGCCAACGCTACCTGGTGAGGTTCTGGTCGCCGCTGCCGGCGCTGGTCGCCCTCGGCGTCGCCTCCGCCTACTACTTCGCGCTCACCGGCACCTTCTGGGCGGTGACCGGCGAATTCACCCGCTGGGGCGGCCACGTGCTGTCCTGGTTCGGCTACCAGCCACAGGACTGGAGCTACTTCAGGCTGATCGGCCTTCAAGGCACGCCGCTGGACCGGATCGACGGAGTGATGATCATCGGCATGTTCCTCGGCGCCCTGTGCTGCGCCCTCTGGGCCGGCAACGTCAGCCTGCGCTGGCCGACCAGCAAACGTCGCCTGCTGCAGGGCCTGGTCGGCGGTATCGTCGCCGGCTTCGGCGCGCGCCTGGCGATGGGCTGCAACCTGGCGGCGTTCTTCACCGGTATCCCGATGTTTTCCCTGCATGCCTGGGCCTTCATGTTCGCCACCGTCGGCGGCGCCTGGATCGGCGTGAAGATCAGCCTGCTGCCGTTCCTGCGCACACCGCTGAAAGTCGGCGCCACGGCCAGCGCCCTGCCCAGCGCCGAAAGCCTGGCCCGACGCGCACGCCTGCAGGCCCGCCTGGGCCTGGCGGTGCTGGCGCTCGCCGCGCTGTTCGCCGCCTGGCGCTTCGAGGTATCGCTGGTGCTGGGCATGGCCTGCCTGTTCGGCCTGCTGTTCGGCGGCCTGATCGAGCGCGCGCAGATCTGCTTCACCAGCGCCGCACGGGACCTCTGGACCACCGGCCGGACCCGCGCCGCCTTCGGCATCCTGCTCGGCATGGCGGCCGCCTGCATCGGTACCTTCGCCGCGATCCGCCTGGGCGTCGCGCCGAAGATCTTCTGGATGGGCCCGAATGCGATCATCGGCGGCATTCTCTTCGGCATCGGCATCGTCCTCGCCGGCGGTTGCGAGACCGGCTGGATGTACCGCTCGATGGAGGGCCAGGTGCACTTCTGGGTGGTCGGCATCGGCAACGTCATCGGCGGAACCCTGGTGGCGATCTTTTGGGACCAGTTGGGCACCCGCCTCGCCCTGCCCTATCCCAAGCTCGACCTGCTGGAAAGCTTCGGGCCCGGCAACGGCCTGCTATTGACCTTCGCCGGCCTGGCCCTGTGCCTGCTGCTGGTGCAACTGAACGCCTCCCGATTCACCCGACCGCGGAAACCGAACCATGAGCCAGACCGACAAACCGACCCTGTCGCTTGACCTGCGCGGCGAACATTGCCCGTACAACGCCATCGCCACCCTGGAAACCCTGGCGACCATGCAGCCGGGCGAACGCCTGGAAGTGGTCACCGACTGCTCGCAATCGGTTCACGGGATTCCCGAAGATACCCAGCGCCAGGGCTACAAATGCCTGGCGGTGGAGCAGCATGGCGCGCTGTTCCGCTTCCTCATAGAGGTGCCGCTGGAAAGCTGAACGAGCGAGCCTGCAACGACAAGAAAGCCGACCCGAGGGTCGGCTTTCTTGTGCCAGGGTTCAGTGCGGAAAACTGCGCTGCAGGCGCAGCAGGTCTTCCGGGGTGGTGATCTTCAGGTTGTCGGCGCGCCCTTCCACCAGCTTCGGCGCATAGCCGGCCCACTCCATCGCCGAAGCCTCGTCGGTGATCGCCACGCCGGCCACCAACGCATCGGCCAGCGCCCGGTGCAGGGCGCCGAGGCGGAACATCTGCGGCGTATAGGCCAGCCAGACCACCGAGCGGTCGATGGTTTCGCTGACCCGGCCGTCGCGGTCGGAGCGCTTGAGAGTGTCCCTCGCCGGCACCGCCAGCAGCCCGCCGACCGGATCTTCGGCGAGTTCTTCGAGCAGGCGGTCGAGGTCGCCGCGGGTCAGGTTCGGCCGCGCGGCGTCATGCACCAGCACCCAGTCGTCGGCCTGTGCCCCCAACTCCAGCAGGCGCAGCAAGCCGTTCAACACCGAGCCGGCGCGCTCGGCGCCCCCGGCGGCGCGCTGCACATACCGGCTGGCGGCGCAGTCCAGCCCGGGCCAGTAGGGATCGTCCTCGGCCAGGCAGACCACCAGGCCCCTGAGCATCGGGTGTTCGAGGAAACAATCGAGGGTGCGCTCGATCACGGTGCGACCGGCAAGATCGAGATATTGCTTCGGGCGGTCGGCGCGCATGCGCGAACCCACGCCGGCGGCGGGGATCACCGTCCAGAAGGCGGGAAGGTCGGAAGTCGTCATCGGGAGAAGGGTCGTCAGCTCACTTGGCGAGCTGGTAGAGGGTTTCGCCGTCCTTGACCATGCCGAGCTCGTGCCGCGCACGCTCCTCGACGGTCTCGGTGCCTTTCTTCAGCTCGGCGACTTCGGCTTCGAGAATCCGGTTGCGCTCCAGCAGGCGCTCGTTCTCGCCATGCTGGTCGGCGATCTGCTTCTGCAGGTCGCGCACCTGCGCCAGGCTGCCATCGCCGACCCACAGGCGATATTGCAGGCCCGCCAGCGCCAGGATCAGCACCACGAACAGCCAGTAGGGGCTACGTAACCTCAAGCCTCGAACTCCTTGAGAAGAAAAGGGGTGGCTCTTGCCACCCCTTCACCGTACCAGACTAGGCTCAGCCGCGGAATTCCGCGCGACCACGGTACGGCGCCTTGGCGCCCAGTTGCTCTTCGATGCGCAGCAACTGGTTGTACTTGGACACGCGGTCGGAGCGGCACAGCGAACCGGTCTTGATCTGACCGGCGGCGGTACCCACGGCCAGGTCGGCGATGGTCGAGTCCTCGGTTTCGCCGGAGCGGTGCGAGATCACCGCGGTATAGCCGGCGGCCTTGGCCATCTGGATGGCCTCCAGGGTCTCGGTGAGCGAACCGATCTGGTTGAACTTGATCAGGATCGAATTGCCGATGCCCTTCTCGATGCCTTCCTTGAGGATCTTGGTGTTGGTCACGAACAGGTCGTCGCCGACCAGTTGGACCTTGGCGCCGATCTTGTCGGTCAGGCCTTTCCAGCCGGCCCAGTCGGACTCGTCCATGCCGTCCTCGATGGAGATGATCGGGTAGCGCTGGGTCAGGCCGGCCAGGTAGTCGGCGAAACCGGCGGCGTCGAATACCTTGCCTTCGCCTTCCAGGTCGTACTTGCCGTCCTTGAAGAACTCGCTGGAGGCGCAGTCCAGGGCCAGGGTCACGTCGTCGCCCAGCTTGTAGCCGGCCTTCTCGACGGCCTCGGCGATGGCGGCCAGGGCGTCTTCGTTGGACGACAGGTTCGGCGCGAAGCCGCCTTCGTCACCGACGGCGGTGTTCAGGCCACGGGCCTTCAGCACGGCCTTGAGGTGATGGAAGATCTCGGCGCCCATGCGCAGCGCCTCGGCGAAGTTCTTCGCGCCGACCGGCTGGACCATGAATTCCTGGATATCGACGTTGTTGTCCGCATGCTCGCCGCCGTTGATGATGTTCATCATCGGCACCGGCATGGAGTACTGGCCGGGAGTGCCGTTGAGGTCGGCGATGTGCGCGTACAGCGGTACGCCCTTGGCCTGTGCGGCGGCCTTGGCGGCAGCCAGGGACACCGCGAGGATCGCGTTGGCGCCCAGCTTGGCCTTGTTCTCGGTGCCGTCCAGCTCGATCATCGCGTGGTCGAGGGCTTTCTGGTCGGCCGCGTCCTTGCCCAGCAGCAGGTCGCGGATCGGGCCGTTGATGTTGGCCACGGCTTTCAGCACGCCCTTGCCCAGGTAACGGCTCTTGTCGCCATCGCGCAGCTCGAGGGCCTCGCGGGAACCGGTGGAAGCACCGGAAGGCGCGCAGGCGCTGCCGACGATGCCGTTGTCCAGGATCACGTCCGCTTCAACGGTAGGGTTGCCGCGGGAGTCCAGGACCTCACGGCCCTTGATGTCGACGATCTTTGCCATTCTTGTTAACACTCCGAAGTGAATGAACGGGGCGGTCTGAGGAGACTAGGCAGTCTCGATTGCAGGAAAGCTCTTGATCAGCTCGTCCAGTTGCTTGAGCTGGGACAGGAAGGCTTCGAGTTTTTTCAGGCGCAGCGCGCACGGACCGTCGCACTTGGCGTGCTCGGGGTCCGGATGGGCCTCGAGGAACAGCCCGGCGAGCTTCTGGCTGAGCCCGGCCTTGGCCAGGTCGGTGACCTGGGCGCGCCGGCCGCCGGCGGAGTCCGCGCGACCGCCAGGCATCTGCAGGGCGTGGGTGACGTCGAAGAATACCGGGTACTCGAACTGCTTCATGATGCCGAAGCCGAGCATGTCGACCACCAGGTTGTTGTAACCGAAGGAGGAGCCGCGCTCGCAGAGGATCAGGCGGTCGTTACCGGCTTCCTCGCACTTGGTCAGGATGTGCTTCATCTCCTGGGGCGCGAGGAACTGGGCCTTCTTGATATTGATCACCGCGTTGGTCCTGGCCATCGCCACCACCAGGTCGGTCTGTCGCGAGAGGAAGGCCGGCAGCTGGATGATGTCGCAGACCTCGGCCACCGGCTGGGCCTGGAACGGCTCGTGGACATCGGTGATGACCGGTACCTTGAAGGTCTTCTTGATCTCTTCGAAGATCTTCATTCCCTCTTCCAGGCCCGGACCACGGAACGAGTGGATCGAGGAACGGTTGGCCTTGTCGAAGCTGGCCTTGAACACATAGGGGATACCGAGTTTCTCGGTAACCCGTACGTATTCTTCGCAGACCTGCATGGCCAGGTCGCGCGACTCCAGCACGTTCATGCCGCCGAACAGCACGAACGGCAGGTCGTTGCCGATCTGGATATCGCCGACGCGAACGATCTTCTGTGCCATGCTCAGGCCTTCCCGGAATATTTCAGCGCGGCGTTGACGAAACCGCTGAACAGCGGGTGGCCATCACGCGGTGTGGAGGTGAACTCCGGGTGGAACTGGCAGGCGACGAACCACGGATGCTCCGGGGCCTCGACCACTTCCACCAGGGCGCCGTCGCCGGAGCGGCCGGAAATCTTCAGGCCGGCCTGCTCCAGTTGCGGCAGCAGGTTGTTGTTCACTTCGTAGCGATGGCGATGGCGCTCGACGATCACGTCCTTGGCATAGCAGTCGTGCACCAGGGTGCCGGTCTGCAGCTGGCACTCCTGGGCGCCCAGGCGCATGGTGCCGCCCAGGTCGGAAGCTTCGGTGCGGATCTCGGTGGCGCCGGTCGCGTCCTGCCATTCGGTGATCAGGCCGACCACCGGATGGCCGCTGGACTTGTCGAACTCGGTGGAGTTGGCGTCGCTCCAGCCGAGCACGTTGCGGGCGTATTCGATGACCGCGACCTGCATGCCCAGGCAGATGCCCAGGTAGGGGATCTTGTTCTCGCGGGCGTACTGCACGGTGCTGATCTTGCCTTCCACGCCGCGCAGGCCGAAGCCGCCCGGGACCAGGATGGCGTCGACGCCTTCCAGCAGGCTGGTGCCCTGCTGCTCGATGTCTTCGGAGTCGATGTAGCGCAGGTTGACCTTGGTGCGGCTCTGGATGCCGGCGTGGGTCATCGCCTCGATCAGCGACTTGTACGCGTCCAGCAGTTCCATGTACTTGCCGACCATGGCGATGGTGACTTCACGCTCGGGGTTGAGCTTGGCATCGACCACCCGGTCCCATTCGGACAGGTCGGCCTGCCCGCACTCCAGGCCGAAGCGCTCGACGACGATGTCGTCCAGGCCCTGGGCATGCAGCACCGACGGGATGCGGTAGATGGTGTCGACGTCTTCCAGGGCGATCACCGCGCGCTCCTCGACGTTGGTGAAGAGCGCGATCTTGCGCCGCGAGGAGACGTCGATCGGGTGGTCGGAACGGCAGACCAGCACGTCCGGTTGCAGGCCGATGGAGCGCAGCTCCTTGACCGAGTGCTGGGTCGGCTTGGTCTTGGTCTCGCCGGCGGTGGCGATGTACGGGACAAGGGTCAGGTGCATCAGCATCGCGCGCTTGGCGCCGATCTCGACGCGCAGTTGGCGGATCGCCTCGAGGAACGGCTGCGACTCGATGTCGCCGACGGTGCCACCGATCTCCACCAGGGCGACGTCGGCATCGCCGGCGCCCTTGATGATGCGCCGCTTGATCTCGTCGGTGATGTGCGGGATCACCTGCACGGTGGCGCCCAGGTAGTCGCCGCGGCGTTCCTTGCGCAACACGTCCATGTAGACGCGGCCGGTGGTGAAGTTGTTGTTCTGGGTCATGGTGGTACGAACGAAGCGCTCGTAATGGCCCAGGTCCAGGTCGGTCTCGGCGCCGTCCTGGGTCACGAAGACCTCACCGTGCTGGAACGGGCTCATGGTGCCCGGGTCCACGTTGATGTAAGGGTCCAGCTTGAGCATCGTGATCTTCAGGCCACGCGCTTCCAAGATCGCAGCCAGAGAAGCCGAAGCGATGCCTTTCCCCAATGAAGAAACAACACCACCCGTGACGAAGATGTAGCGCGTCATGAAAAACCCTAGAAGTCAGCGTTTAGGCGGGATCAACCGCCGGGGATTCGGAGAAGGGAGGCCAGCTCCCGCCACGGACAAATCCGTGGGCAAAGCAAACTCCTGCTGATTCCGGAGGGAATCGGCGGGAGCAGTACAAGACGGGAGCGTAGTCTACTGGAAACGGCTTACTAGCTCAAACCCGGGTCGTTCGTCGGCGGGCTCCAGGACAGTCGCCAGCCCCCCTCGCGGGGACTGTCCAGGCCAGGAATGTTGGCCACCGCGAGCAGTTCGTCGGCTCGGAAGAGCAGCGGCAAACGACCGCGCAGGAAGCTCGGTACGCCCGCTTCGTTGAGCAATCGCTTGAGGTCGCGGCGACCGCGCCCGGCCAGGGCCAGCACCTCCCCACCCCGCCGGTAGTCGACGCGCAACGGCCCCGCCGGAACCTCGCCGAGCAACGCCAGCCGACCATTGCCGGGAAGAAGCAATGGATGAGCGGGACGCTCCCAGACGAACGGTCCCGCCGCCGCCCGCCAGTCCGCCGGCAACCACCAGATCCGCCCCGCGCCGCGACGCAGCTCGCCGCTCTCCAGGCGCCAGATCGGGTCGGCATCGTCGCCGGCATCGCGCAACGACTCCCAGCCGGCCCAGTGGTCACTGTCCGGCAACCGCGTCAGCTGTCCCAGCCAGGCCCGCAGCAGGTTGCGCTGGCGCGCAGCGCTGAGGCGGCGCAGAGGCTCCAGGGCGATCCGGGGCAGATCCAGCCAGTCCGGCCAATCCAGTTCCGAGGGTTGGCGGCAGGCCCGGAGGTCGATGGCGGCCAGTTCAGCCAGCAGGTCTTCGGCCTCGCGCAGATGCGCCGCGCAGCGCGCCATGCCGGCGACGGCCTGCGGCCAGTGGGAGGCGAGACGCGGCATGATCTCCCGGCGCAGGTAGTTGCGCGAGAAGCGCGGATCCTGGTTGGAAGGATCCTCCACCCAGTCCAGCCGGTGCGTCTGCGCATAGGCTTCCAGTTCGGCGCGGGAAACCCCGAGCAAGGGTCGGCACAGGCGGCCGCCGCCCAGCGGCCGGCTCGCCGGCATCGCCGCCAGGCCGCGCAGGCCCGCTCCACGCAACAGGCGGAACAGCAAGGTCTCGGCCTGGTCGTCGAGGTGCTGCGCGGTGAGCAGCACCTGTCCCTCGCCCAGGTTCGCCTGGAATGCGCGATAGCGGGCGTCGCGCGCCGCCTGCTCGATGCTGCCGCCAACGGCGACCTGCACCCGCTCGACCCGCAGCGGGATACCCAGCGATCGGCAGACCACCTGGCAGTGCGCCGGCCAACCGTCCGCCGCAGCCTGCAAGCCATGGTGGACATGCAGCGCCGACAGCGCCGGCAAGGCTTCGCTCCGGGCCAGTTGGGCGAGCAGATGCAGCAACACCGTGGAATCCAGCCCGCCGGAAAACGCCACGCACCAGCCCCCCGCTTCGCGCCAGGGCGCCAGGGCCTGTAACAGACGGGATTCGAGCGGCACCGCCGGCATGCTTGCGCTCCTCATGCGACAAGCCCGGCGAATGCCGGGCTTGTCGATCGTACCATTGCGCCGGATGGCTTACGGCGCGCCGTAGCTCATCAGGCGGTCGTAACGACGCTCCAGCAACTCACCCATTTCCAGGCCCTGGAGCATCTTCAGTTGCGTCAGCAGTTCGCCACGGATCGATTCGGCCATGCTCGCCGGATCGCGATGGGCGCCGCCCAGCGGTTCGTCGATGACCTTGTCGACGATGCCCAGGCCTTTCAGGCGCTCGGCGGTGATGCCCATGGCCTCGGCGGCTTCCGGCGCCTTCTCGGCGGTCTTCCAGAGGATGGAGGCGCAGCCTTCCGGCGAGATCACCGAATAGGTGGAGTATTGCAGCATGTTCAACTGGTCGCAGACACCGATGGCCAGCGCGCCGCCGGAACCGCCCTCGCCGATCACGGTGGCGATGATCGGCGTCTTCAGTCGCGCCATCACCCGCAGGTTCCAGGCGATCGCCTCGCTCTGGCCGCGTTCCTCGGCATCGATGCCCGGGTAGGCGCCGGGCGTGTCGATGAAGGTGAGGATCGGCATCTTGAAGCGTTCGGCCATTTCCATCAGGCGGCAGGCCTTGCGATAGCCTTCCGGACGCGGCATGCCGAAGTTGCGCCGGACCTTCTCACGGACTTCGCGGCCTTTCTGGTGGCCGATGACCATCACCGGGGAACCGTCGAGGCGGGCAACGCCACCGACGATCGCCGGGTCGTCGGCGAAATGCCGGTCGCCGTGCAGTTCCTCGAAATCGCTGAACAGGTAGCCGATGTAGTCGAGGGTATAGGGACGCTTGGGATGGCGCGCGAGCTGGGCGATCTGCCAACTGGACAGATTGCCGAAGATGTTTTCGGTGAGCGCCTTGCTCTTGTCCTGCAGACGCGAGATTTCGTCGCTGATGTTCAGCGCATTGTCGTTGCCCACCAGGCGCAGCTCTTCGATCTTGGCTTGCAGGTCGGCGATCGGCTGTTCGAAATCAAGAAAGTTCGGGTTCATAGGCTTCCGTCGTGCGCAGATTCTAGTGGGCCGTTTCCGTTTGGCGCCCTACCTTACGGGATCGGGCGCCAGGGGTCGAGCCGGGAGCAAGGGCGATCCGCGTTTTCCCGCCGCAGAGCGCGGAACAACGGCGTTATCGCCCATCGCGATTAACGATAATTGAGGAAGACGTTGTCGCGCCCGAACTGGTCACGCAATGCCTGGATCAGATCGTCCGCCGGATCCACCCGCCAGCTCTCGCCGAACTGCAGCAGGGCCTTGGCGTCGGCGCTGGTGTAGTCCAGGGTGATCGGGCAGGAACCGCGATGGCGGTTGAACAGCTCGCCCAGCCAGCGCAGGCGATCGCCCTTCAACAGGTCGGCGTGCAGCTTCATCCGCAGGCTCTCCGCCAGGCCGGTACGCGCCTCCTCCAGGCTCATCACGCGCTTGGCGCGCAGGCGCAGTCCGCCGGAGAAGTCGTCCTGGCTGACCTCGCCCTCGACCACCACCAGCGCGTCGGTCTGCAGCAGCGACTGGGCCGCGGCGAAGGCTTCGGAGAACAGCGAGGCCTCGATCCGTCCGGAGCGGTCGTCGAGGGTGACGAAGCCCATCTTGTCGCCCTTCTTGTTCTTCATCACCCGCAGGTTGACGATCAGCCCGGCCACCGTCTGGGTATCGCGCGCCGGCTTCAGCTCGACGATGCGCTGGCGGGCGAAGCGCCGCACCTCGCCTTCGTACTCGTCGATCGGATGGCCGGTCAGGTACAGGCCGAGGGTGTCCTTCTCGCCCTTCAGGCGTTCCTTGAGGGTCAGCTCCTTGACCTTGCGGTGGTTGGCGTAGACATCCGCCTCCGGCTCGGCGAAGACTCCGCCGAACAGGTCCATGTGCCCGCTGTCGTGGCTGCGCGCGGTCTGCTCGGCGGCCTGGATCGCTTCCTCCATCGCCGCCAGCAGCACGGCGCGGTTGAGGTCGACAGTAGCCTGGTAGGCCTTTAGCTCGTCGTGGTAGTGCGGCCCCAGGCGATCCAGCGCACCGGCGCGGATCAGCGCTTCCAGGGTGCGCTTGTTGATGCGTTTCAGGTCGACGCGGTCGCAGAAGTCGAACAGGGTGTTGAACGGCCCGCCTTCGGCGCGGCACTCGGTGATCGCCTCCACCGGCCCCTCGCCGACGCCCTTGATCGCGCCCAGGCCATAGACGATCCGGCCATCGTCGTCGACGGTGAAGCGGAACTCGGAGTTGTTCACGTCCGGCGCCACGATGCGCAGCTTCATGTGCCGGCATTCTTCGATCAGCGTCACCACCTTGTCGGTGTTCTGCATATCCGCGGTGAGTACCGCGGCCATGAACGGCGCCGGGAAGTGGGTCTTCAGCCAGGCGGTCTGGTAGGAGACCAGGCCGTAGGCTGCCGAGTGCGACTTGTTGAAGCCGTAGCCGGCGAATTTTTCCACCAGGTCGAAGATGTTGCCCGCGAGGTCGGCATCGATGCCGTTGTTCTTGCAACCCTCGATGAAACCGCCGCGCTGCTTGGCCATTTCCTCGGGCTTCTTCTTGCCCATCGCCCGGCGCAGCATGTCCGCGCCACCGAGGGTATAGCCGGCCATGACCTGGGCGATCTGCA
The DNA here is from genome assembly GCF_001815235.1 of Pseudomonas sp. HMSC065H01. Taxonomy (NCBI): domain Bacteria; kingdom Pseudomonadati; phylum Pseudomonadota; class Gammaproteobacteria; order Pseudomonadales; family Pseudomonadaceae; genus Pseudomonas; species Pseudomonas sp. HMSC065H01. The sequence goes on from NZ_KV819932.1 coordinate 67,289, forward strand.
TCACCTGTTCCTGGTACAGGATGATGCCGTAGGTGGGCTTGAGCACCGGCTCCAGGCCGGCGTACTGGTAATCGGGGTGCGGATAGGACAGCTCGGCTCGACCGTGCTTGCGGTTGATGAAGTCGTCCACCATGCCCGACTGCAGAGGACCCGGGCGGAACAGCGCCACCAGTGCGATGAGGTCTTCCAGGCAGTCCGGCTTGAGCTTCTTGATCAGCTCCTTCATGCCGCGCGATTCGAGCTGGAACACCGCAGTGGTCTCGGCCTTCTGCAGCAGCGAATAGGTCGGCTTGTCGTCCAGCGGGATGAAGTCGATGTTCACCGGCTCCAGGCCCTTCTTGGCCTGCTCGCGGTTGATGATCTCCATCGCCCACTTGATGATGGTCAGGGTCCGCAGGCCGAGGAAGTCGAACTTCACCAGGCCGGCCGCCTCCACGTCGTCCTTGTCGAACTGGGTCACCAGGCCGCCGCCTTCCTCGTCGCAGGCGATCGGCGAGAAGTCGGTCAGCTTGGTCGGCGCGATCACCACGCCACCGGCGTGCTTGCCGGTACCGCGAGTGATGCCTTCCAGCTTGAGGGCCATCTCCCAGATCTCGGCGGCTTCCTCGTCGCTCTTGAGGAAGTCGCGGAGCATTTCTTCCTGCTCGTAGGCCTTATCCAGGGTCATGCCGACTTCGAACGGGATCATCTTCGACAGCCGGTCGGCGAGACCGTAGGACTTGCCCTGGACCCGCGCCACGTCGCGTACCACCGCCTTCGCCGCCATGGTGCCGAAGGTGATGATCTGGCTCACCGCGTTGCGCCCGTAGGCGTCGGCCACGTAGTCGATCACCCGGTCGCGGCCCTCCATGCAGAAGTCGACGTCGAAGTCGGGCATGGAGATCCGTTCCGGGTTGAGGAAACGTTCGAACAGCAGGTCATAGGCCAGCGGATCGAGGTCGGTGATCTTCAGCACGTAGGCCACCAGCGAGCCGGCGCCCGAGCCCCGCCCGGGGCCTACCGGTACGCCGTTGTTCTTCGCCCACTTGATGAAGTCCATCACGATGAGGAAGTAACCGGGGAAACCCATCTGGATGATGATATCGAGTTCGAAGTTCAGGCGATCGACATAGACCTGGCGCTTGGCCTCGTAGTCCGGGGTGTCCTTCGGCAACAGCACCTCCAGGCGCTCCTCGAGACCTTCGAAGGAGGCGTGCCGCAGGTAGTCGTCGATGCCCATGCCATTGGGCGTGGGGAAGTCCGGCAGGAAGTACTTGCCCAGCTGCACCTCGATGTTGCAGCGTTTGGCGATCTCGACGGTGTTTTCCAACGCTTCCGGCAGGTCGCTGAACAGCTCGGCCATTTCCGCCGGCGACTTCAGGTATTGCTGGTCCGAATAGGTACGCGGCCGCCGCGGATCGTCGAGGGTCCGCCCCTCGCCGATGCAGACGCGGGTCTCGTGGGCCTCGAAGTCTTCCTGCTTGATGAAGCGCACGTCGTTGGTCGCCACCAGCGGCGCGTTGCAGCGTGACGCCAAAGCCACCGCCGCGTGGAGGTGCTCCTCGTCGTTGACCCGGCTGGTACGTTGCACTTCCACGTAGAAGCGCTCGGGGAACACCTCCATCCACTCGCGCAACAGCGCCTCGGCCTTGGCTTCCTCGCCGTCGAGCAGCGCGTGGCCGATCTCGCCCTCCTTGGCCGCGGACAGCGCGATCAGGCCTTCCGCCGCCTCCTTGACCCAGTCGCGCTCGATGATGATCTCGCCGTTGCGCTGGCCTTCGCTCCAACCGCGGGAAATCAGCTCGGTGAGGTTGCGATAGCCCTTCGCGTTCATCGCCAGCAGGCTCAGGCGACTGAGCGGGCCATCTTCCTCGCGGCTGGCGAGCCAGATGTCGGCCCCGCAGATCGGCTTGATGCCGGCGCCCATGGCGGTCTTGTAGAACTTCACCAGCGAGCACATGTTGCTCTGGTCGGTGACCGCCACCGCCGGCATGCCCAGCCCTGCCACTGCCTTGGCCAGGGGCTTGACCCGGACCAGGCCGTCGACCAGGGAGAATTCGGTATGCAGACGCAGGTGAACGAAGGATACGGTCATGAAGGCCCCGGAGCAGAAATAACGCAAAAACGACAAGGCCCGGATTGTACCGGGCCCGGTGGCAAAGCTACAGGTTCAAGAGCGGACGATGCGCCTCGGCTGCGCCGAGAAGCCTCGCCCGCCCCGCGCTCAGGCGCGGCGGTCGTCCCAGATGCCCGGCTCGAGCTTCTGCTGGACTTCCGGGAACTGGCTGGCGTCGAAGGTCGGCAGCTTGCCGGCCTTGCGCTGGGCGTTGTAGTCCTTGGCCAGCTTGATCGCGAGGTTGGACAGCAGCAGGATGGCGATCAGGTTGGTGATCGCCATCAGGCCCATCGACACGTCGGCAAGGTTCCAGACGAACGGCAGCGAAGCCAGCGCGCCGAACATCACCATCGCCAGCACGATCAGACGGAAGATCAACAGGCCCGCCAGGTGGTTGTGCTCGAGGAATACCAGGCAGTTCTCGGCATAGAAGTAGTTGGCGACGATCGAGGTGAAGGCGAAGAACAGGATGATCACCGCCAGGAAATAGCGGCCCCAGTCGCCGACCTGGCTGGTCAGGGCATTCTGCACCAGCATGATGCCCTCGCCTTCCTGCGGTCCGGCCAGCAGGATGATGGCGGCGGAAGCGGTACAGATCAGCAGGGTATCGATGAACACGCCGGCCATCTGCACGTAGCCCTGGGACGCCGGGTGCGGCGGATAGGGCGTGGCCGAGGCGGCGGCGTTGGGCGCCGAGCCCATGCCTGCTTCGTTGGAGAACAGGCCGCGCTTGAAGCCGTTGAGGATCGCCGCGCCGATGCCGCCGGCGGCGGCCTCGTGCCAGCCGAAGGCACTCTTCACCACCATCGCCAGGACGCCCGGCAGTTCGCTGAGGTTGAACAGGATGATGCCCACCGCCAGCAGCAGGTAGGCCACCGCCATGAAGGGTACCGCCAGTTCGGAGAAGCGCGCGATGGAACGCAGGCCGCCGAAGATGATCAACGCGGTGAGGATCACCACGGCGATGCCGCTGATCCAGGTCGGCACGCCGAAGGCGCCCTGCATGGCACCGGTGATGGTATTGGCCTGCACCGAGTTGAAGACGAAACCGAAGGCGATGATCAGGAAGATCGAGAACAGGATGCCCATCCAGCGCGCGCCCAGGCCCTTCTCCATGTAGTAGGCCGGGCCGCCACGGAACTGGCCCTTGTCGTCGCGAATCTTGAACAACTGGGCCAGGGTCGCCTCGACGAAGCCGGTCGCCATCCCCACCAGGGCGATCGCCCACATCCAGAACACTGCGCCGGGACCGCCGAGCGTGATCGCTACCGCCACGCCGGCGACGTTGCCGGTACCGACCCGCGCCGCCAGAGAGGTGCAGAGCGCCTGGAACGAGGAGATTCCCGAGTCGTCCGACTGGCGGCTGCCCTTGAGCACGCTGAAGGTATGACCGAAGTGGCGGAACTGGATCAGCCCCAGGCGCACGGTGAAGTACAGGCCGCAACCGACCAGCAGCCAGATGAGGATCTTGCCCCAGATAAGGCCGTTGAGCAGGTCGACGACCTGAGTGGCGAATTCTTGCATGGATAACTCCCCTGTTCCGCTTGTGGCGGATTGTTGTCAGCCGACCTCCCGGGTAGAAGGCCGCGTGTTTCGGACACACACGGAATGACGTGCGAGCCGAAGGAAATTTCGCTGTGAATGGCACTTGGCAGGAAGGGGCAGGACTTTCCGCTATTGACGTCGCTCGCCGCTTGTCACCAGGCGACAGATACGGTCAGTCACGCGACATCCGTTCAATTATTGAACAGAGACGTCCAGCAATTCGCGAACCGGCGCAAACGAGCGTCGATGGATCGGCGTCGGGCCGAGGCGGGAAAGCGCCTCGAGATGGACCGCGGTCGGATATCCCTTGTGCCCGGCCATGCCATAGCCCGGATAGACCCGGTCCAGCTCGACCATTTCCCGGTCGCGACTGACCTTGGCCAGGATCGACGCCGCAGCGATCGCCGGCACCTGGCTGTCGCCCTTGACCACCGGCGCGCAGGGCACCGCCAGTTTCGGACAACGATTGCCGTCGATCAGGGCCAGCCGCGGAGTCACGCTGAGGCCTTCGACCGCGCGCTGCATGGCGAGCATGGTGGCATGCAGAATGTTCAGCCGGTCGATCTCCTCGACCTCGGCGCGGGCGATGCACCAGGCCAGGGCCTTCTCGCGGATCTCTTCGAACAGCGCCTCGCGGCGGGCTTCGCTGAGCTTCTTCGAGTCGTTCAGGCCGAGGATCGGGCGGCTCGGGTCGAGAATCACCGCGGCGGTGACCACCGGGCCGCACAACGGACCGCGACCGACCTCGTCGACGCCCGCGACCAGATCCTCCACCAGATTGAAATCCAGACCCAGTTGCATCAGCGGCGCTCCACCAGTTGCAGGACGGCTTCCGCCGCCTGTGCCGAGGCATCCTGGCGCAAGGCCCGATGGATGGCATCGAAGAATTCCACCTGCTGCGAGCCGTCGTCCAGCAGCGGCGAGAGGGTTGCGGCTAGCGCTTGCGGGGTGGCGGCGTCCTGGATCAGTTCCGGCACCAACAGGCGTCCGGCCAACAGGTTCGGCAGGGAGATGTACGGGCTTTTCACCAGGCGCTTGAGAATCCGGTACGTCAGCCCGGCGACCCGATAAGCCACCACCATGGGCCGCTTGTAGAGCAGCGCCTCGAGGGTCGCGGTACCGGAGGCGATCAGCACCGCATCGCAGGCGGCAAGCGCTTCATGGGACGCACCGTCGAGCAGCGTCAGCGGCAGAGGCTCGCGGCCCTGGAGCATCTGCTCGATCTGTTCGCGCCGTGCAGCGCTGGCGCAGGGCAGCACGAAACGCAAGCCCGGCCGTTCGACGAGCAGACGCTGGGCGGTGTCGAGGAACAAGGCGCCGAGCTTGCCGACCTCGCCGCCGCGACTGCCCGGCATCAGCGCCAGCACCTGTCCGTCCGCCGGCAATCCGAGCCGCGCGCGGGCCGCAGCGCGATCCGCCTGCAGGGGAATGGTGTTGGCCAGGGGGTGGCCGACGAAACGCACAGGCACCCCATGCTCTTCGTAGAAACGTGCTTCGAAGGGGAACAATGCCAGCATCAGGTCGCAGGCTTCGCGAATCTTCAGCACCCGCTTCTGCCGCCAGGCCCATACCGAAGGGCTGACGTAATGCACGGTGCGCAGGCCAGCCTGGCGCAGCTTGTGTTCGACGCCGAGGGTGAAGTCGGGAGCATCGATGCCGATCATCACATCCGGCCGGGCCTCGATGAGCGTGCGGATCAGCCGCTTGCGCCGTCGCAACAACTCCGGCAGCCTGCCCAGCACTTCGACCAGGCCCATCACCGACAGGCGCTCCATGGGGAAATAGCTGGACAGCCCTTCGGCCTCCATGCGCGGCCCACCGACGCCGATGAACTCGATATCCGGGTGCCGCGCCCGCAGCGCCTGCATCAGTCCGGACCCGAGGATGTCGCCGGAGGCCTCGCCGGCGACCAGGGCTACGCGTAATCCGTCAGCCATGGCTCAGCGGGTGATGCCGCGGGTTGCGCTCTGGATGGAATCACGGAACACCGCGACCTCGGGGAACTGGGCAGCGCTTTCGGCCAGCTCGGCCAGGGCTTCCTCGACGGTATGTCCCTGGCGATAGACCACCTTGTAGGCACGCCGCAGGGCATGGATGGCCTCGCTGCTGAAGCCGCGCCGACGCATGCCTTCGAAGTTCATGCTGCGGGCTTCGGCCGGGTTGCCGAAGACCGTCACGTAGGCCGGGACGTCCTTGCCGATGGCGCTGCCCATGCCGGAAAAGCTGTGCGCGCCGATCCGGCAGTACTGGTGCACCAGGGTGTAGCCGGACAGGATCGCCCAGTCGTCCACGTGGACATGCCCGGCCAGCGCCGTGTTGTTCACCAGGATGCAATGGTTGCCGATCACGCTGTCATGGCCGATGTGCGCATAGGCCATGATCAGGTTGTGGTCGCCAATGGTGGTTTCCGCGCGATCCTGGACGGTTCCGCGATGGATGGTCACGCCTTCGCGGATCACGTTGTGGTCACCGATCACCAGGCGCGTCGGCTCGCCCTTGTATTTCAGGTCGGGAGTATCCTCGCCGACGCTGGAAAACTGGTAGATGCGGTTGTGCTTGCCGATCTTCGTGGGGCCCTTGAGCACCACGTGCGGACCGATCACCGTCCCTTCACCGATCTCCACTTCCGCCCCGACGATGGACCACGGGCCCACCTGGACGTCAGCCGCCAGCCTGGCGCTCGGATCGATGATGGCGCGAGGATCGATCAAACTCATAGTTTGCGTTCCGCACAGATGATTTCAGCCGAGCATACCGGCTTGTCGTCGACGGTAGCGTGGCAGTCGAATTTCCAGATGCTGCGCTTCACGCTGATGAACTTGGCGTGCAGTTGCAGTTGGTCGCCCGGCAGGACCGGCTGGCGGAAGCGCAGCTTGTCCGAACCGACGAAGTAGTAAAGGGTGCCGTCGGCGGGCTTCACGTCGAGCATCTTGAAACCGAGGATACCGGCCGCCTGGGCCATCGCCTCGATGATCAGCACGCCCGGCATGATCGGGTGCTCGGGGAAATGTCCGTTGAAGAACGGCTCATTGATACTGACATTCTTGTAGGCGCGAATGCGCTTGCCCTCGATGTCCAGCTCTACCACCCGATCCACCAGCAGGAAAGGATAGCGATGAGGCAGGTATTCGCGAATCTCGTTGATGTCCATCATGTTAGGGGGAGCCTGTTCAGAAAAGGGTGACGCAAAAAACGTCAATTACGCATCAGATGAAGCGTCACCGCTTGAGGTCACGGCAGCCAGGCGTTTTTCCAGCTGCTGAAGTCGACGCGCCATGTCGTCCAGTTGACGAATGCGCGCGGCGCTTTTTTTCCATTCGGCCGCCGGTTGCATGGCGGTACCGGAGGAATACGATCCCGGCTCGGTGATCGAGCGGGTCACCATGGTCATGCCGGTCACGAAAACGTTGTCGCAGATCTCGATATGGCCGACCAGGCCAACGCCGCCGGCGAGCATGCAATGCCTGCCGATCTTGGCGCTGCCGGAAATGCCGACGCAAGCGGCCATGGCGGTATGATCGCCGATCTGCACGTTGTGCGCGATCATGATCTGGTTGTCCAGCTTCACACCGTTGCCGATCAGCGTATCGGACAGTGCTCCACGGTCGATGGTGGTGTTCGCGCCGATCTCGACGTCGTCACCGATGGTCACCCCGCCGATCTGGGCGATCTTCTGCCAGACGCCCTTCTCGTTGGCGAAACCGAAACCTTCGCCGCCGATCACCGCGCCCGACTGGATACTCACCCGCGCGCCGATGGTGACGTCGTGGTAGAGCGTGACCCGCGGCGCCAGCCAGCCGCCTTCGCCGATCACGCTACGGGCTCCGATCACGCAGTGCGCGCCGATGCTGACGCCAGCGCCGATGCGGGCGCCACTCTCGATCACCGCATAGGCGCCGACGCTGGCGCTCGGATCGACCTCGGCGTCCGCCGCGACGATGGCGGTAGGATGGATACCGGCGGCCGCCTTCGGTTTGCGATCGAACAGGTGCGACAGGCTGGCATAGGCCAGGTAGGGGTTGGCCACCACCAGCGCGGTACCGGCGAACCCGTCGGCGTCGGCAGCCGTCAGCAGGACGGCGCCGGCACGGCTTTCGGGCAGGTACTTGCGATACTGCGGGTTGGCCAGGAAGCTCAGCTGAGCCGGTCCGGCCTCCTGCAAGGTCGCCAGGCCCTGGATCGGCAGGTCCGCGTCGCCACGGACTTCCGCGCCGACATGCGCGGCCAGCTGGCCCAGGGTGTAGGACAAGGTACTCATCATCAACGCAGCTGGTTCATCCGCTCGATCACCTGGCGGGTGATGTCGTATTGCGGCTTGACGTCGACCACGGCGCCACGTTCGATGACCATGTCGTAACCACCTTTCTTGATGGTCTCCTCGACGGCCTGGTCCAGCTTCGGCTTGAGTTTCTTCAGCATGTCGCGGTCGGCGGCGGCCTTCGACTCGTTCAATTCCTTGGACTGGAACTGGAAGTCACGGGCCTTCTGCTTGAAGTCCAGCTCGGCCTTCTCGCGGTCGCCCTGGGACATCTTGCTGCCGTTGGAAACCAGCTTGTCCTGCAGCGCCTTGGCGTCGCGCTCGAGGTTCTTCAGCTTGTTCAGCTGGGGGCCGAACTTCTTCTCGGCATCCACGGCGTATTGCTTGGCGGCATCGGACTCGAGCAGCGCCATCTGGTAGTTGAGCACCGCGATCTTCATTTCAGCGAACGCCGAAGGAGCCGCCATGATGGCTGCGGTGATCAGGACGAACTGGGTGAACTTACGCACGATGCACTCCTGCACAAAGCATGGTTTCGTTACTCGGTACTACGTACAAATCAGAAGGTCTGGCCCAGGGAGAACTGGAAGACCTGGGTTTCCGCGTTGTCCGGCTTCTTGATCGGCGTCGCCAGGCTGAAGCTCAGCGGGCCCAGCGCGGTGATCCAGGTCAGGCCGACGCCCACGGAACTGGCGAGGTTGTCGGTCTTGATGCCGTCGCAGTTGGTGGTGGTCTTGGTCGGGCAGTCGGTATCGAAGGTGCTACCCACGTCCCAGAACAGCACGGTACGCAACTGGCGCTGGTCCTTGACGAACGGCAGCGGGAACAGCAGCTCGGCGCCGCCGGTGATCAGGATGTTACCACCGAAGGCTTCGGGATCCTGGTCCGGGTCGGTGTAGCGGCCTTTGCTGTCAGGGCCAACGATCTGGTTACCTTTGCCATCACGCGCAACTGATGGCGTGCTGCGCGGCCCCAGCGTGCTGTCCTTGAAGCCCCGCACCGAGTTGAAGCCGCCGGCGTAGTAGTTCTCGTAGAACGGCAGGCGCTCGGTGGATCCGTAGCCGTCGCCATAGCCCAGCTCGGTGTGGAAGCGCATGGTGTAGTTGTCGGTCAGCGGGGCGAAGACCTGGCCACGGTAGTCGATCTTGTAGAACGACAGGTCGCTGCCCGGCAGGGTGGTTTCCAGGGTCAGGCTCTGCGAGTGACCACGGGTGGCCAGTACGCCCTTGTTCAGGGTCGATTCGGACCAGCCGATGGAAGCCTTGAAGTTGGTGAAGTTGTCGCCTTCCTTGTCGAGGAAGTCGTAGATCTCGTCCACGGTGTAGCGGCCGGTGTCGATCTGGTCGCGCTGCACGCTCAGGCCATAGGTCAAGCGCGAGGTCTCGCTGATCGGGTAGCCGATGCTCATGCCGGCGCCCAGGCTGTTCACCGAGTAGCTGGCGACGTCGACGTCGAGTTCGTCGTAGTCGGTCTTCCGGTAGAAGGCATTGTAGCCGAGGCTGACGCCGTCGACGGTCCAGTAGGGGTCGACGAAGCCGAAGTTGTAGCGGGTTTGGTATTCGCTGCGGGTCAGGCCGATGCTGACCTTGTTGCCGGTACCCAGGAAGTTGTTCTGGCTGATCGAGCCACCGAGGATCAGGCCGGCGCTCTGGGCGAAGCCGACGCTGGCGGTGATCGAGCCGGACGGTTGCTCTTCGACGCTGTAGTTGACGTCGACCTGGTCGTCGGTGCCGGGAACCGCCGGGGTCTCGACGTTGACTTCCTTGAAGTAGCCGAGGCGCTCCAGACGGGCCTTGGACTGGTCGATCAGGTAGGTGGAGGCCCAACCGCCTTCCATCTGGCGCATTTCGCGGCGCAGCACTTCGTCTTCGGTCTTGGTGTTGCCGCGGAAGTTGATGCGGTTGACGTAGGCGCGCTTGCCCGGGTCGACGACGAAGGTCACCGAGACGGTCTTGTCGTCGTCATGGGCTTCCGGCACGCCGTTGACGTTGGCGAAGGTGTAGCCCTCGTTGCCCAGGCGACGGGTGATTAGGTCGGAGGTGGTGGTCATCACCTTGCGCGAGAACACCTGGCCCTTCTGTACCAGCAGCAGGCGCTTCACTTCCTCTTCCGGCACCTTCAGGTCGCCGGTCAGCTTCACGTCGCGGATGGTGTACTTCTCACCCTCGTTGATGTTGACGGTGATGTAGACGTGCTTCTTGTCCGGGGTGATGGATACCTGGGTGGAGGCGATATCCATGTTGATGTAGCCGCGGTCCAGGTAATAGGAGCGCAGGCGCTCGAGGTCGCCGGAGAGCTTTTCGCGGGCGTACTTGTCGTCGTTCTTGAAGAACGACAGCCAGTTGGTGGTCTTCAGTTCGAACAGGTCGGTCAGGTCTTCTTCGGAGAAGACGGTGTTGCCCACCACGTTGATGTGGGAAATCGCGGCGACCGTGCCTTCGTTGATGTTGATCTTCAGCGCGACGCGGTTGCGCGGCTGCGGGATCACTTCCGCGTTGATCTCGGCCGAGTAGCGGCCCTGGGCCACGTACTGGCGTTGCAGCTCGTTGCGCACGCCTTCGAGGGTGGCGCGCTGGAAGATCTCGCCCTCGGCCAGGCCGGACTGTTTCAGGCCCTTGAGCAGGTCTTCCTTGGAAATCGCCTTGTTGCCCTCGATCTCGATACTGGAGATCGACGGGCGCTCGACTACAGTGACTACCAGCACGTTGCCATCGCGGCCGAGCTGGATGTCCTGGAAGAAACCGGTCTTGAACAGGGAGCGGGTGGCCTGGACCAGGGCCTGGTCGTCGATGGTCTCGCCGACGTTCAGCGGCAGGGCGGCGAACACGCTACCGGCGGACACGCGCTGCAGGCCATTGACCCGGATATCGGAAACAGTGAAGGACTCGGCGTGAACCTCGGCGATCATCAGCGCTGACAGCAGCGCGGGTAGCAGAAAGCGTTTCATGGAGTCCTTTTTTTCCAACTGACAAATAGAGAATCTGCCGCAAAGGGCGGCAGATTCGAATTCAACATGACTACAGACGACTCAGATCGTTGACCAGAGCGAGCAACATCACGCCAACGACCAGACTGATGCCGATCTGCATCCCCCAAGCCTGTACCCGTTCGGATAATGGGCGCCCGCGCACCCACTCAACCAGATAGAACAGCAGATGCCCGCCATCGAGGACAGGGATCGGCAGCAGGTTGAGAACCCCCAAGCTAATGCTCAGATAGGCCAGGAAATTGAGAAAATCCCCCACGCCAGACTGGGCTGAAGCGCCCGCCACTTTAGCAATGGTTATCGGCCCGCTCAAGTTTTTTACCGAGAGCTCGCCGAGCAACATTTTCTTTATGGAGTCGAGCGTTAGCAGGCTCATGGTCCAGGTTCGGGAAAGCGCCTGACCCACCGCCTCCAGCGGTCCGTAGCTCACTTCGCGGAGCATTTCCGCCGGCCATTCGGTACCGGCGACCCCCGCCCCCATGTAGCCGCTCCGGGCCTTGCCCTCGCCGCGCACCGCCAGCTCCAGGGCAACATCCAGCACTTCGCCGTCGCGCAGCACCTTGAGCTGGACGCGCTGCCCGGGACGGGCACGGACGCTGTCCACCACCTGCTGCCAGTCGTCGACGGCGATGCCATCGATGCTCTGCAAGCGGTCGCCGAGCTTCAGTCCGGCGGCCTGCGCCGGCCCCTTGGGGTCGAGTTCGGCCAGCACCGGCGGCAAGGCCGGCCGCCAGGGCCGGATGCCCAGCGAGGCGATGGGATCGGGATTGTCCTCGCCCTTCAGCCAGCCATCCAGACGCACCTGGTGGGTGGAATCGACATTCGAGCCTTTTTCCTGCACCCGCACTTCCAGCGTACCGCTCTCGCCGAGACGGCGAACCAGCTGCAGGTTGACCCCGTTCCAGCCGGTGACGGGCTCGCCATCCACCGCCAGCAGCTCCTGCCCGGCCTCCAGGCCGGCCTGGGCGGCCAGGCTCTCCGGCGCCACGGAACCGATGACCGGGCGTACCTGCTGGCTACCGAGCAGGGCGACGACCCAGAAGAACAGAATCGCCAGTAGGAAATTGGCGATGGGACCAGCCGCGACGATGGCGATCCGCTGACGGACCGTCTTGCGATTGAAGGACTGTTCGAGCAGATGGGCCGGTACTTCCGCCTCGCGCTCGTCGAGCATCTTGACGTAGCCGCCCAGCGGAATGGCCGCCACCACGAACTCGGTGCCGTGCCGGTCGTGCCAGCGCACCAGCGGCGTGCCGAAGCCGACGGAGAAGCGCAGGACCTTCACCCCGCAGCGTCGCGCGACCCAGAAGTGGCCGAATTCGTGGAACGTCACCAGCACACCCAGGGCTACCAGGGTGCCGACGATCATGTAAAGCGCACTCATCTCCTACCTCCAGGCCGTCCGAAGACTAGCCGGCGTGCCGGGTCAACCATTGCCCGGCGACCGAACGCGCGCGGCGATCGGCAGCCAGGACCTGATCGAGCGATTCGACTGCGGTCACCGCCTCGCGGTTCAGCACGTCCTCGATGATAACCGCGATGTCGCTGAAGCGGATGTGCCGCTCGAGAAATGCGGCCACGGCCACCTCGTTCGCGGCATTCAGCATGGCCGGGGCGCTGCCGCCGGTTTCCGCGGCCTGGCTCGCCAGGCGCAGGCAGGGGAAGCGCTGCTCGTCGGGGCGCTGGAAATCCAGGCGACCGACGGCGAACATATCCAGCGGCGAAACGCCGGAATCGATTCGCTCCGGCCAGGCCATGGCATAGGAAATCGGCGTGCGCATGTCCGGATTGCCGAGCTGGGCGATCACCGAACCGTCGACGTAGTCCACCATCGAGTGGATCACGCTCTGCGGGTGGATCACCACCTCGACCTGGCTCGGCTGGGCGTCGAACAGCCAGCACGCCTCGATCAGTTCGAGCCCCTTGTTCATCATGCTGGCGGAGTCGACGGAAATCTTCCGCCCCATCGACCAGTTCGGGTGCGCACAAGCCTGCTCCGGCGTCACCGAAGCGAGTTGCTCCAGCGGCGTCTCGCGGAACGGGCCGCCGGAGGCGGTCAAGAGGATCCGGCGCACGCCGACCCGCTCCAGGCCATCGGCATAATTGCGCGGCAGCGACTGGAAGATCGCGTTGTGCTCGCTGTCGATCGGCAGGAGCACCGCGCCGCTGCGCTTGACCGCCTGCATGAACAGCGCGCCGGACATCACCAGCGCTTCCTTGTTGGCCAGCAGTACGCGCTTGCCGGCCTCGACGGCCGCCAGGGTCGACGGCAGCCCGGCGGCGCCGACGATGGCCGCCATTACCATGTCCACTTCGGGCGCGCTGGCCACTTCGCACAACGCCTGCTCGCCGAACAGCACCCGGGTGCGGATACCCGCCGCGGCGAGCGAGCCCTGCAAGGCGATCGCCGCGGCCTGCTCCGGCACCACCGCATAGACGGGGCGGTGCCTGAGGCACAGCGCCTCGAGTTCGGCCAGGCGGCTGAAGCCGGTCAGGGCGAAGGCTTCGTAACGATCGGGATGACGCTGGACGACGTCCAGGGTGCTCAGGCCGATCGAGCCGGTCGCGCCGAGCACGCTGATCCGCTGCGGTCGACTCATGGCGCACCCCAGCCGGCGGCCCAGAGCAGGGCCGCGAACACCGGGATGGCTGCCGTCAGGCTGTCGATGCGATCCAGCACGCCACCGTGGCCGGGCAGCAGGTTGCTGCTGTCCTTGATTCCGGACTGGCGCTTGAACATGCTTTCGGTGAGGTCGCCGACGATCGAGACGAACACCACCAGCGCCGCACCGAGCAGGGCCAGGAGCAGCGCGCCGAGGGACCAGCCGCGGTAGAGGCCGACCGCCAGGGTGATCGCCAGGCTGGCCGCCAGGCCGCCGTAAACGCCTTCCCAGCTCTTGCCGGGGCTGACCCGCGGCGCCAGCTTGCGCTTGCCGAAGGCCTTGCCGGAGAAGTAGGCGCCGATATCCGCGCCCCAGACCAGCACCATCACGGCGATGATCAGGCCATTGGCCAGCGGCCACTGCTTGAGCAGGACCAGCCCCTGCCAGGCCGGCAACAGGATCAGCAGGCCCATGCCCAGGCGGCGCCAGCGGCCGCCCCAGTAGCCGACGCTTTCCGGGTAGGTGAGCACCAGCACGGTGGCCAGCGTCCACCAGACCAGCGCCAGCAGCAGCACGGCTCCGGCAAGCTGCGGCAGATGGTAGAGAGCGACCATCAGCACGGCGACCGTCGCCGCGTAGGCAACGCGGCCGAACTGTTGTTCATAGCCGGCCAGGCGCGCCCATTCCCAGGCCCCCAGGCTCACCACCGCGCCGATGAACAGGGCGAAGAACGCCCCTTCGAGAAGGAAAAAACCACCCAGCGCGATGGGCAAAAGCACCAGCGCCGTGATGATCCGTTGTTTCAGCATGACGGACGGGCCTCGGCCTCGACTTGCTCGCTGGTCTTGCCGAAGCGGCGCTGGCGCTTGGAGAAATCCGCCAGGGCAGCCCGCATCGCCGCGTGCTTGAAGTCGGGCCAGAACAGGTCGGAGAAATACAGCTCGGCGTAGGCCAGCTGCCAGAGAAGGAAATTGCTGATGCGATGCTCGCCGCCGGTGCGGATGCACAGGTCGGGCAGCGGCTGGTCGCCGGTCACCAGGCAGCCCTGGAGCAGCTCGGCGGAGATATCGTCCGCCGCCAGGTGCCCGCCCTGGACCTCGCGCGCCAGGCGCTGTGCGGCCTGGACGATGTCCCACTGGCCGCCGTAGTTGGCGGCGACCTGGAGGAGGAAACGGGTATTGCCGGCAGTGGCGGCTTCCGCTTCGCGCATGGCCGCCTGCAACTCCGGATGGAAACGCGTGCGATCGCCGATGATGCGCAGGCGGATGCCGTTCTCGTCGAGCTTGCGCACCTCGCGGCGCAGGGCCACGAGAAACAGCTCCATCAGCGCGCTGACTTCGTCCGCCGGACGCTGCCAGTTCTCGCTGGAGAACGCGAACAGGGTGAGGACCTCGACCCCTGCCTCGGCGCAGACCTCGATCACCGCCCTGACGGCATCGACACCGGCCTTGTGGCCGGCGACGCCGGGCAGAAGACGCTTCTTCGCCCAGCGATTGTTACCGTCCATGATAATGGCCACGTGGCGTGGCACGCACACATCCTTCCGGGTCTTTTCCATGACGTCAGCCCGGCCTCAGACAGCCATGAGGTCCGCTTCTTTGGCTTCCAGTGCCTTCTCGATCTCACCGATGAACTTGTCGGTCAGCTTCTGCACGTCGTCGCCGGCGCGGCGCTCTTCGTCCTCGCTGATTTCCTTTTCCTTCTGCAGGTCCTTCAACTGGGCCAGCGCATCGCGACGGATGTTGCGCACGGAAACCCGCGCCTGCTCGGCCTCGGCACGCGCCTGCTTGGTGTAGCCCTTGCGGGTCTCCTCGGTCAGGGCCGGCATCGGTACGCGGATGGTGGTGCCGGCGGTGGCCGGGTTGAGCCCCAGGTCGGAGGTCATGATGGCCTTCTCGACCGCCTGGATCATGCTCTTGTCGAACACGGCCAGGGCCAGGGTACGGGAGTCTTCCACGGTGACGTTGGCGACCTGGCGCAGCGGCGTATCGGCCCCGTAATAGGAAACCATCACGCTATCCAGGATGCTCGGATGCGCGCGACCGGTACGAATCTTCGCGAAGGCATGGCCCAGCGCTTCCAGGGTCTTGCCCATGCGCTCCTGCGCTTCCTTCTTGATCTCGTTGATCATTCTCAACCCTCCTCGATCAGGGTGCCTTCGGCACCACCAACAACAATATTCAGCAATGCGCCCGGCTTGTTCATGTTGAACACCCGCAGCGGCATGTTCTGGTCACGGCACAGGCAGATGGCGGTCAGGTCCATCACGCCGAGCTTGCGGTCGAGCACTTCATCATAGGTCAGGCGCTCGAACTTCTCGGCATTCGGGTCCTTGAACGGGTCGGCAGTGTACACGCCATCGACCTTGGTAGCCTTAAGGACCACGTCGGCGTCGATCTCGATGGCGCGCAGGCAAGCCGCCGAGTCGGTGGTGAAGAACGGGTTGCCGGTACCGGCGGAGAAGATCACCACCTCGCCACCGCCGAGGTGGCGCATGGCCTTGCGGCGGTCGTAGTGGTCGGTCACACCGACCATGGAGATCGCCGACATCACCAGCGCGGGGATGTTCGAGCGCTCCAGCGCATCGCGCATCGCCAGGCCGTTCATCACGGTGGCCAGCATCCCCATGTGGTCGCCGGTCACCCGGTCCATGCCGGCCGCGGACAGGGCCGCGCCGCGGAACAGGTTGCCGCCGCCGATGACCAGGCCGACCTGCACGCCGATCCCGACCAACTGGCCGATTTCCAGCGCCATGCGGTCCAGCACCTTGGGATCGATGCCGAACTCCTCCGAGCCCATCAGGGCTTCGCCGCTCAACTTTAGAAGAATGCGTTTATAGCGAGGTTGACGAGCGCTCAGTTGCTGAGCCATGACCTTTTCTCCTGCGGCGATAAAAATACGTGACGGCCGGGCCGTCGTGGGCGGAGACGACTTTGCGCCTGCGTTGCGTGCGAGCCCGCCGAGCGGGCCGGCAACGCGGAAGCTGCCCCGAACGCTTCCCCATTTGACGAAGAGGCCGCACGCATCAGCGGGCAGCCTCTTCCGGGGCGACAGTCGAAACCGTCTTTGTTACTGCTTGGTGGCGGCTACTTGAGCGGCAACTTCGGCAGCGAAGTCCACTTCGGCCTTCTCGATGCCTTCGCCCACTTCGTAACGAACGAAGGAAACGATTTCGGCGCCGGCCTGCTTGGCCAGGTCGCCGACCTTCACTTCCGGGTTCTTCACGAAAGGCTGCTCGACCAGGCTCGCTTCGGCGAGGAACTTGCTGATGCGACCCTTGACCATGTTCTCGACGATGTTCTCCGGCTTGCCGGCGATCTTGTCGGCGTTCAGCGCCAGGAAGATTTCCTTCTCTTTCGCGATCGCTTCTTCGGAAACTTCCGAAGCGTTCAGGAACTGCGGGTTGCTGGCGGCGACATGCATGGCGATGTCCTTGGCCAGTTCCGGGTTGCCGCCTTTCAGGTTGACCACGACACCGATGCGGTGGCCGTGCAGGTAGGCGCCGACCACGTCGCCCTCGACGCGGGTCAGGCGGCGGATGTTGACGTTCTCGCCGGTCTTGGCGACCAGGGCCAGACGAGCTTCCTCACGTGCTTCGACCAGCGGAGCGGCGTCGGTCAGCTTCTCGTTGAAGGCCTTTTCCAGGCTCTCGGCGACGAAGCCCTTGAAGTCGTCCTGGAGGGCCAGGAAGTCGGTCTGGGAGTTGACTTCGATGATCACGGCGGCCTTGTTGTCGGCAGCGATCTTGACGGCGATCGAGCCTTCGGCGGCAATGTTGCCGGCCTTCTTGGCAGCCTTGATCGCACCGGCAGCGCGCATGTCGTCGATGGCCTTCTCGATGTCACCGCCAGCGGCGGTCAGCGCCTTCTTGCACTCCATCATGCCCAAGCCGGTACGCTCGCGCAGTTCTTTAACCATGGCTGCAGTAATTTCTGCCATTTCGAAATCCTCTTGAGTGGTAGCTCTCAAAAAACCTTTGTGCCCGGCCTGCCGGACAGAAACTCAAAGGTGGCAAAAAGGGGGCCTAGCCCCCTTCCTGCGCACCGTCGGACGTCTGAACGCCCCGGAATCAGCCTTCGGCGGATTCGGCCGGCGCTTCCTCGACGAACTCGTCGGCGCTGGTGGCAGCGCCCTGCTTGCCGCGGATTACCGCTTCGGCCATCGAGTTCAGGTAGAGTTGCACGGCGCGGATGGCATCATCGTTACCGGGAATTACATAGTCGACGCCTTCCGGGCTGCTGTTGGTATCGACAACGCCGATGACCGGGATGCCCAGCTTGTTGGCTTCGGTGATGGCGATGCGCTCGTGGTCGACGTCGATCACGAACAGAGCGTCCGGCAGGCCGCCCATGTCCTTGATGCCGCCCAGGCTGCGCTCGAGCTTCTCGAGGTCACGGCTGCGCATCAGGGCTTCTTTCTTGGTCAGCTTGTCGAAGGTGCCGTCCTGGGACTGGGTTTCCAGGTCGCGCAGGCGCTTGATCGACTGACGGATGGTCTTGTAGTTGGTGAGCATGCCGCCCAGCCAGCGATGGTCGACGTACGGCATGCCGCAACGAGCGGCTTCCTCGCGAACGATCTTGCCGGCGGAACGCTTGGTGCCGACGAACAGGATCTTGTTCTTGCCAGCGGCCAGGCGCTCAACGAAGGTCAGGGCCTCGTTGAACATCGGCAGGGTCTTTTCGAGGTTGATGATATGGATCTTGTTGCGCGCGCCGAAAATGAACTTGCCCATTTTCGGGTTCCAGTAACGGGTCTGGTGGCCGAAGTGCACACCGGCCTTCAGCATATCGCGCATGTTGACTTGGGACATGATAGTTCCTCGATAAGTCGGGTTAGGCCTCCACGCATCCCAATGACCAACCCTTGCGGGCACCCAGGCCATCGTGTCGATGCATGTGTGGGTTTGTGCTCCGGAAAAGGCCGCAGCCTCGGAGCGGGGCGCTTTATACCATAACCGTGGACGCAGTGAAACCCGCCGCGGATGGCCGGGCGGGAGTAGATCGGTCGGTCAGGTCTGCTAGAATCGCGTATTCCTTATTATTCATGCGTGCTTGCACGCCCGAAGAGAATTCGCATGACCGTCACCATCAAGACGCCCGACGATATCGAGAAGATGCGCATCGCCGGCCGCCTGGCCGCCGAAGTGCTGGAAATGATCGGCGAACACATCAAGCCCGGCGTGACCACCGAGGAGCTGGATCGCATCTGCCACGACTATATCGTCAACGAGCAGAAGGCGATTCCCGCCCCGCTGAACTACAAGGGCTTTCCCAAGTCGATCTGCACCTCGATCAACCATGTGGTCTGCCATGGCATCCCCAACGAGAAGCCGCTGAAGGAAGGCGACATCCTCAACGTCGACATCACCGTCATCAAGGACGGCTACCACGGCGACACCAGCAAGATGTTCCTGGTCGGCAAGACCCCGGAATGGGCCGACCGCCTCTGCCAGATCACCCAGGAATGCATGTACAAGGGCATTTCCGTGGTGCGTCCGGGCGCGCACCTGGGCGATATCGGCGAAATCATCCAGAAGCACGCGGAAAAGAACGGCTTCTCGGTGGTCCGCGAATACTGCGGCCATGGCATCGGCAAGGTGTTCCACGAGGAGCCGCAGGTCCTCCACTACGGTCGTGCGGGTACCGGCATCGAGCTGAAGGAAGGCATGATCTTCACCATCGAGCCGATGATCAACCAGGGCCGCCCGGAGACCCGCCTGCTCGGCGACGGCTGGACCGCGATCACCAAGGACCGCAAGCTGTCCGCGCAATGGGAGCACACCGTGCTGGTCACCGCCGATGGCTACGAGATCCTCACCCTGCGCAACGACGAAACCTTCCCGCGCACCTCGGCAGCCTGATCCGGCCCGGCTTTTGCTGCCAGCCGTGCGCCTCGACGCCCCGCCCCATTCCGGCGGGGCCGACGCCCCGATTCGGCGCAACGCGCGCACCAATACAGCGCAAAAACGCACCAAGACGGGGCGCTCGCGTATCGAACCCAACCGCTAGCAGATAAAGGAAGGCCGCATGCCGCAGGTGGATCCCGAATTGTTCGATCGCGGGCAGTTCCAGGCGGAACTGGCCTTGAAGTCCAGCCCGATCGCCGCCTTCAAGAAGGCCATCCGGCAATTCCGCGAAGTGCTCGACAACCGCTTCAACAGCGGCCGCAACATCCGCCGCCTGATCGAAGATCGCGCCTGGTGCGTCGACCAGATCCTGCAACAGGCCTGGCAGCGCTTCGACTGGGGAGACGACGCCGACATCGCCCTGGTCGCCGTGGGCGGCTACGGCCGCGGCGAACTCCACCCCTACTCCGACGTCGACCTGCTGATCCTCCTCGACAGCGAGGACCAGGAGAGCTTCCGCGAGCCGATCGAAGGCTTCCTCACCCTGCTCTGGGACATCGGCCTGGAAGTCGGCCAGAGCGTGCGCTCGGTGCAGCAGTGCGCGGAGGAAGCACGCGCCGACCTGACGGTGATCACCACCCTCATGGAATGCCGCACCATCTGCGGCCCTGACAGCCTGCGCCAGCGCATGCTGCGGGTTACCGGCAGCGCGCACATGTGGCCGAGCAAGGAGTTCTTCCTGGCCAAACGCCACGAACAGCAGCGCCGCCACGCCAAGTACAACGACACCGAGTACAACCTCGAGCCCAACGTCAAGGGCTCCCCCGGCGGCCTGCGCGACATCCAGACCATCCTCTGGATGGCCCGCCGCCAGTTCGGCAGCCTCAACCTGCACGCCCTGGTGCGCGAAGGCTTCCTGGTGGAAAGCGAGTGCAGCATGCTGGCTTCCAGCCAGGAGTTCCTCTGGCGGGTCCGCTATGCCCTGCACATGCTCGCCGGGCGCGCCGAGGATCGCCTGCTGTTCGATCACCAGCGCAGCATCGCCCGTCTGTTCGGCTACGAAGACAACGACGTCAAGCTGGCGGTCGAACGCTTCATGCAGAAGTACTACCGGGTGGTGATGGCGATCTCCGAGCTGAACGACCTGATCATCCAGCACTTCGAGGAAGTCATCCTGCCCTGCGAGCAGCCGGTGCAGATCCAACCGCTGAACAGTCGCTTCCAGTTGCGCGACGGCTACATCGAGGTGACGCACCCGAACGTCTTCAAGCGCACCCCGTTCGCCCTCCTGGAAATCTTCGTGCTGATGGCCCAGCACCCGGAAATCAAGGGCGTGCGCGCCGACACCATTCGCCTGCTGCGCGACAGCCGACACCTGATCGACGACGAGTTCCGCCACGACATCCGCAACACCAGCCTGTTCATCGAGCTGTTCAAGAGCAGCCAGGGTATCCACCGCAACCTGCGGCGGATGAACCGCTACGGCATCCTCGGCCGCTACCTGCCGGAGTTCGGCCATATCATCGGGCAGATGCAGCACGACCTGTTCCATATCTATACGGTGGACGCCCACACCCTCAACCTGATCAAGCACCTGCGCAAGCTGAATCGGCCGGAGATGGCCGAGAAATATCCGCTGGCGAGCAAGATCATCGATCGTCTGCCCAAGCCGGAACTGATCTACATCGCCGGTCTCTACCATGACATCGCCAAGGGCCGTGGCGGCGACCACTCGGAACTCGGCGCGGTGGACGCCGAGGCCTTCTGCCAGAGCCACCAGTTGCCGCTCTGGGACACCCAACTGGTGTCCTGGCTGGTGCAGAACCACCTGGTGATGTCGACCACCGCGCAACGCAAGGACCTCTCCGACCCGCAGGTGATCTTCGATTTCGCCCAACTGGTCGGCGACCAGACCCACCTCGACTACCTGTACGTGCTCACCGTGGCCGACATCAACGCCACCAACCCGACGCTCTGGAACTCCTGGCGCGCCAGCCTGCTCCGGCAGCTCTACACCGAGACCAAGCGCGCCCTGCGCCGCGGCCTGGAGAACCCGGTGGACCGCGAGGAGCAGATCCGCCAGACGCAGACCGCGGCCCTCGACCAACTGGTACGCAACGGCATCGACCAGGACGATGCCGAGCAGTTATGGAGCCAGCTCGGCGACGACTACTTCCTGCGCCACACCGCCGGCGACGTGGCCTGGCACACCGAGGCGATCCTCCAGCACCCGGACGACGGCACGCCGCTGGTGCTGATCAAGGAAACCACCCAGCGCGAGTTCGAGAGCGGTTCGCAGATCTTCATCTACGCCGCCGACCAGCACGATTTCTTCGCGGTCACCGTGGCCGCCATGGACCAGCTCAACCTGAGCATCCAGGACGCGCGGATCATCACCTCCACCAGCCAGTTCACCCTCGATACCTATATCGTGCTCGACGCCGACGGCGACTCCATCGGCAACAACCCGGAGCGCATCGCCGAGATCCGCGAGGGGCTTATCGACGCATTGAAGAACCCCGACGACTACCCGACCATCATCCAGCGCCGGGTGCCGCGCCAGCTCAAGCACTTCGCCTTCGCCCCGCAGGTGACCATCTCCACCGACGCGCTGCGCCAGGTCTCGGTGCTCGAAGTCATCGCCCCCGACCGCCCCGGCCTGCTGGCGCGGATCGGCGGCATCTTCCTGGATTTCGACCTGTCGGTGCAGAACGCCAAGATCGCCACCCTCGGCGAGCGCGTGGAGGACGTCTTCTACATCACCGATGCGCGCAACCAGCCACTCGCCGACCCCGACCTGTGCAAACGCCTGCAGGCCGCCCTGGTCGAGCAGCTGTCACAAGACAACGGACGGGACACCCTGCCTACCCGGATAAACTTCTGAGAAGCCTTGCCAACGCCATGAATACCGCACTCGACAACCTCCAACCCTACCCCTTCGAGAAGCTCCGCGCCCTGCTCGGCGGCGCCCGGCCGCCCGCGACGCTGAAGCCGATCGCACTGTCCATCGGCGAGCCCAAGCACCGCTCGCCGAGCTTCGTCGCCGAAACCCTGGCGGAGAACCTGGACCAACTCGCGGTCTACCCGACCACCCTCGGCCTGCCAGCCCTGCGCGAAGCCATCGCGCGCTGGTGCGAGCGGCGCTTCTCGGTGCCGGCCGGCTGGCTGGATGCGGCGCGCCACGTACTGCCGGTGAACGGTACCCGCGAGGCGCTGTTCGCCTTCACCCAGACCGTGGTCCGCCGCAGCGAGCCCGGCGAGGCGCCCGGCCTGGTGGTCAGCCCGAACCCGTTCTACCAGATCTACGAAGGCGCGGCGCTGCTCGCCGGAGCCGTGCCGCACTACCTGCCCTGCCGCGAGGAAAACGGCTTCAACCCCGACTTCGACGCGGTCGACGAGGCGACCTGGCAGCGCTGCCAGATTCTCTTCCTCTGCTCGCCAGGCAACCCCACCGGGGCCCTGGTACCGCTGGAGACCCTGAAGAAGCTGATCGCCCTGGCCGACCGCTACGACTTCGTGATCGCCGCCGACGAGTGCTACAGCGAACTCTACTTCGACGAAAACGCCCCGCCGCCCGGCCTGCTCAACGCTTGCGCCGAGCTGGGCCGCACGGACTTCAGCCGCTGCGTGGTGTTCCACAGCCTGTCCAAGCGCTCCAACCTGCCCGGCCTGCGCTCGGGCTTCGTCGCCGGCGACGCGGAGATCCTGAAGAAATTCCTCCTCTACCGCACCTACCACGGCTGCGCCATGCCGGTGCAGACCCAGTTGGCGAGCATCGCCGCCTGGAACGACGAGGTCCATGTGCGCGCCAACCGCAGCCTCTACCGCGAGAAATTCGACGCCGTGCTGGCGATCCTCGACGGCGTGCTCGACGTACAGCGCCCGGACGGCAGTTTCTACCTGTGGGCACGTACCCCGGTGGACGACACCGTATTCACCCGCGAACTGTTCGAGCAGCAGCACGTGACGGTGGTGCCGGGTTCCTACCTGTCGCGCGAGGTGGACGGCGAGAACCCCGGCGCCAACCGCGTGCGCATGGCCCTGGTGGCATCACTGGCCGAGTGCGTCGAAGCCGCCGAGCGCATCCGCGACTACCTGCGGGCGCGCTAAAGCCTGCGCGGAGAAACGAAAAGGGATCGCCGCGGCGATCCCTTTTCGTTCACACCCAGCGGGCGAAGCGATTGGTCAGCCAGCTTTCCTGCTGGTCCAGCTCGCGCAGGATGTCGCCCAGGGTCTCGTCGTCGATCTCGTTGTTACGCCGCTGCCGGTACAGTTCCAGGCGCTGCGCGCGCAACGCCTTCAGGCGCAAGGCCTTGTCGGCGATCTCCAGGGCTTGGGCCTGGTCGCGGGCCTCATCGGTGGTCGGTGCGGTATCCAGCGACTGGCGGTATTCGGCCATGATCTGCGCACGCGCCTCGGCGACCCGCGAAGTATTCGCCGCATCGTTGCCTTCCACCTGCGGCAGTTCCTCGCTCTCCAGGGCCCGGATCGCCGCCTCCGCGGTCTTGCGCCAGGCCTCGCGCCGCTCGCGCTCGTGGGCGCCATTGTTGCTCGCCGGCAGCCCGCGCAGCAGCAGCGGCAGGCCGATGGTCGCGCCGATCAGGGAAATCAGGATCACGCTGGTGGCGATGAAGATGATCAGGTCGCGCTGCGGGAAGGCGCTGCCATCCATCAGGCTCATCGGTACCGACAGCACCGCCGCCAGGGTCACCGCACCACGCACGCCGCTCAATGCACTGAGGGCGGAGAGACGGCGCAGGGAGATGCCGCTCAGCCCGGGCGGGCTTTTGCCGCGCCAGCGATCGATGCGCAGCGACAGCTTCCAGTAGCCATAGACCCAGCCGTAGCGGATCAGCATCAGCACGGCGGTGATCGCCGCCACGTAGGCCAGCAGCAGCGAGGAACGCCAGAGCAGGTCGCCGTGGTGGTTGGCCACCGACTTCATGATGTCCGGCAACTGCAGGCCGAGCAGCAGGAACACCACGCCGTTGAAGGCGAACTCCAGCATCGACCAGACGCTGCGGTTGAGCAGGCGCGTGGAAGTCTGCCGCGGCAGCAGGTCGACCCAGCTCTGCATCATGCCGGCCGCCACCGCCGAGAGAATCCCGGAGACGCCCAGGTGTTCCGCCACCATGTAGGAGGCGAACGGCAGCAACAGCATCAGTACCACGTGGGTCGCCGGGTCGTCCCAGCCACGGGAGATCATCCAGGCGCGGATGCGGCCCAGCGACCAGCTGAGGAACACCCCGATGGCCAGGCCGCCGACCGCGACCAGGAGGAAGTTGAGGCTGGCGTCCACCAGCGAGAACACGCCGGTCATCGCCGCGGCGATGGCGAACTTGAATGCCACCAGGCCAGAGGCATCGTTCATCAGCGCCTCGCCCTCCAGCAGGTGCATCAGGCGCTTGGGCAGCCGCCCCTGGGTGATCGCCGAGACCGCCAGGGCGTCCGTGGGCGACAGCACGGCGGCGAGGGCGAAGGAAGCCGCCAGGGGAATTTCCGGGATCAGCAGATGGATGAAATAGCCGGCGCCGACCACGGTGAAGAACACCAGGCCGAACGCCATCATCAGGATCGGCCAGCGCATCCGCCAGACTTCCCGCTTGGGAATACGCCAGCCATCGACGAACAGCAGCGGCGGAATGAACAGGAAGAGGAACAGCTCCGGGTCGAGGGCAATGTGCAGCCCGAGGGACGGCAAGGCCAGCAGGGCCCCGGCGGCGATCTGGATCAGCGGTAGCGGCAAGGGCAGCAACTGGGCAGCCAGGCGGGTGGCGCCGACGACCAGCAGCAGGGTCAGAACGGTGTACACGGTTTGCATGAGGGCGGGGATCTCCGGCTTCGTCCCTGGACGATGCGACTGCGCCGATTGCACCATCGCGATCGGTAGGCAGCTATCCGACATTCGCACAATCCGTACGGTCTTTCCTAGCCCCGCCGCTCTACCCCGCGCGTCCGCCCCCTCCGCGGCGACGACCGGGGCGCCCGGCCAAGGTTCCCGCACTAGTACATCCGAGCTATTTCATAGCGGTGCGAGACGCTCCTACACTCCCCTTCAGTCCAGGCCCGCCGTAGCGTCGGCCAGGACGACGCCCCGAAGGAGTACGGGGTGCAGCGCCCACTCAGACAAAGGAATGCCGCCATGACAAGCAAGGGACTTACTTCCGCACTGCTGCTCGCCTCGATGTTCGCCGCCACCTCCGGCTGCCTCCAGCAGAACGCACTGACCCAGGGCTACCGCACCACCCAGCCCGGGCAACCCGGCCAGGCCCAGGTCGCCTCCGCCAACACCCCTTGCACCCCCAGCGCCACCAATGACCTGATCGCTACCGGTCGCAGCCTGCTGGACATCACCACCAACCTGATCAAGACCCGCAACCAGATGAGCGACGGCGGCAGCATCCTGCGCGACGTCGACGACGTGCAGAAGGTCGGCAAGGGCCATGCCGTGCTGGACAGCGTCGAGAGCATGACCGGCGGTCCGCAGCAGCCCTGCGGCTAAGCGCACCACGACGATTCATCCCGGACAGCGAGCCCCCGCACGCTGTTCTCCCCCTGAGCCTCGCCTACCCGGCGGGGCTTTTTTTGTCCTGCGCCAAACAGCCGCCGCCCCGCATCAAGGAACTCGCCCATCACCCGGCCATGCAGACCAGGCCGCTTCGAGTCCCGTTCGTCACCTGTGCAAGGCGTCTGGAACGCGGCTATTGTCCGACGATCGAAGTGATGGCAATGTAGAATTACACCTTTGGATGTAGTCGTTTCGGGTAGGTCGCGAGATGGAACGAGCTTTTTCCCCTACCGCGGAATCGCGGAGCAGCGGCCCATGAGGCGCGCCGAGATGCTGTTGCTGAAGAGCCTGGCGGAAACACTGATGGCCGACCGGGACAACCGCCACGACGACTTGCAGGCGACCATGCGGCTGGCGCACCTGAGTTCGCCGGAGATGATCCTGTACATGGTCAACCGGGTGCTCGAGCTCGAAGAGAGCATCGAGCGGATCGCCGCGGTTCTCCAGAAACTCTCTGCGGACGAGCCGATGCCCCTAGAGGAAACGCCGCCCGAACCAGCCTTCGAACCGGCCCTGCAGTCCCGCGCCACCGAGACCGCGGAAACCTAGCGGCGGGCAGGCCGCTACACCAGCACCTGGCGAGTGCTGGCGATCAGCGCATGCACCTGTCGCTCCACCTGCTCCGCCACCGGCACTTCGGGCCCCCGCCCCTCCGGGCAGGGCAGGTTCGGCGTGGTGCCGAACAGCCGGCAGATCAGCGGACGTTCCTCATAGGCCTCGCAGCCGTTCGGTCCGAGATGGACGCAGTTCCACTCGGCCAGGGCGGCGTCGTGTTCGGCCTCGCTCTTCAGCGGCAGGCGGGCCATCTCTTCCGACGAGGCGGTAACCGGCCCGCAGCAATCGTGGCAGCCGGGCTTGCAGGCGAAGCCCGGTATCTGCAGGCGTAATTGGTCTATCTGGCGACCGATGCAACTCATGGGAAATCTCCTCGGCGGGGGAAGGATTGTACAGCGCGGACCGGAGCATTCCGAAAGTACCGGTAAGGATGCTCTCCAGCGAGCCGAATCGACCTGTTCAACCTGCGCTCTCTCCGTTCCCGGCCAGGGAAACAGCCCGGCTCCCTGTCCACCCGCCCGTCCACGGCTATCTGCCGTCACGCCGCTCCCGAGCGCGGTAGCCCCGAGACCGCACAGGGGCGGAACGACGTGGCATAATCCGGCGATCACCTTTCGGCGACCTATCGGCAGGGCCCGGGAAGACCCGGGCCTCGGGAGAAGCAATGACCTACGTTCTCTACGGCATCAAAGCCTGCGACACCATGAAGAAGGCTCGGACCTGGCTCGACGAGCACAAGGTCGCCTACGACTTCCACGACTACAAGGCCGTCGGCATCGACCGCGAACACCTGCGGCGCTGGTGCGCGGAGCACGGCTGGCAAACCGTCCTCAACCGCGCCGGCACCACCTTCCGCAAGCTCGACGAAGCGCAGAAGGCCGATCTCGACGAAGCCAAGGCGATCGAGCTGATGCTGGCCCAGCCGTCGATGATCAAGCGCCCGGTGCTGGAGCTGGGCGGCAGGACGCTGGTCGGCTTCAAGCCCGACGCCTACGCCGCCGCCCTGGCCTGAGCGGGAGGCCGCATGAGTGTCGCCTGGGCCCTGTTCGTACCCGCCTGCTTCGCCCTCAACCTGGCGCCGGGGCCGAACAACCTGCTGTCGCTGAACAACGCCGCCCGGCACGGTTTCGCCACCGCCTCGCTGGCCGGCGGCGGGCGCCTGCTGGCATTCGCCGGCATGCTCGCCCTGGCCGCCTCCGGGCTGGCGCTGGTGCTGCACACCTCGGCCTGGCTGTTCCTGGCGATCAAGGTGCTCGGCGCTGCCTACCTGTTGTGGCTTGCGGTGCAATTGTGGCGGACCGATGCGCAGCCACTGGTGAACGAAGCCAGCCCGGCGCGTCCCAGCCTCTGGCGCCTGGGGCGCCAGGAGTTCCTGGTGGCGGCGGGCAACCCGAAGGCGATCCTGATTTTCACCGCCTTCCTGCCGCAGTTCGTCGATCCCGGCCAACCGCTGGGCGCCCAGTTCGCCCAGCTCGGAGCGGCATTCCTGCTGCTCGAATGGCTGGCCATCGCTCTTTATTCCTATGCCGGGCTCCACCTCGGCCGGCTGCTCGCCGGCCAGCGGGCCCGGCGTCTGTTCAACCGCGGTTGCGCCGCGCTGCTCGGCAGCGCGGGACTGGGCCTGCTGCTCAGCCGCCGTCCGGCCTGACCGTTCCACTCCGTTTCGAGGAAACCCACATGTCGCAATCCCTGTTCAGCCTGGCCTTCGGCGTCGGCACCCAGAACCGCCAGGAAGCCTGGCTGGAAGTGTTCTACGCGCTGCCGCTGCTCAAGCCTTCGAGCGAAATCGTCGCCGCCGTCGCACCGATCCTTGGCTACGCAGCCGGCAACCAGGCGCTGACCTTCACTTCGCAGCAGGCCTACCAGTTGGCCGACGCCCTGAAGGGTATCGACGCCGCTCAGTCGGCCCTGCTCTCGCGCCTGGCGGAAAGCCAGAAGCCGCTGGTCGCCACCCTGTTGGCGGAAGACGCCGCGCCGTCCTCCACCCCGGAGGCCTACCTCAAGCTGCACCTGCTCTCCCACCGCCTGGTCAAGCCGCACGCTGTGAACCTGAGCGGCATCTTCCCGCTCCTGCCGAACGTGGCCTGGACCAACATCGGCGCGGTGGACCTGGCCGAACTGGCCGAACTGCAACTGGAAGCGCGACTGAAGGGCAAGCTGCTGGAAGTCTTCTCCGTCGACAAGTTCCCGAAGATGACCGACTACGTGGTCCCGGCCGGCGTACGCATCGCCGACACCGCCCGCGTGCGCCTGGGCGCCTACATCGGTGAAGGCACCACGGTGATGCACGAAGGTTTCGTCAACTTCAACGCCGGCACCGAAGGCCCGGGCATGATCGAAGGCCGCGTATCCGCCGGCGTGTTCGTCGGCAAGGGGTCGGACCTGGGCGGCGGCTGCTCGACCATGGGCACCCTTTCCGGTGGCGGCAACATCGTCATCAGCGTCGGCGAAGGCTGCCTGATCGGCGCCAACGCCGGCATCGGCATCCCGCTGGGCGATCGCAACATCGTCGAGGCCGGCCTGTACATCACCGCCGGCACCAAGGTCGCCCTGCTCGACGAGCAGAACGCCCTGGTGAAAGTGGTCAAGGCCCGCGACCTGGCCGGTCAGCCCGACCTGCTGTTCCGCCGCAACTCGCAGAACGGTGCGGTGGAGTGCAAGACCAACAAGACCGCCATCGAGCTGAACGAAGCGCTGCACGCGCACAACTGAGCCCAGCTCGCCTCCCCGCTCGCCCGACGGTGCTCGCCAGCGCCGCCGGGTGCGCTACCCTTTCCCCTGTAACCGTCCTCGCACAGTGTCCGCCATGTCCCTGCCGTCTCCCTGGCGCGCCGACTTTCCGGCCTTTTCCGCCTTCGCCGCGGAAGGCCTGACCTACCTCGACAGCGCCGCCACCGCCCAGAAGCCACAGGCCGTACTCGACGCCCTGAACGGCTACTACCTCGGCGGCGCCGCCAACGTCCACCGCGCCCAACATGTCCCCGGCGAGCGTGCCACCCGGGCCTTCGAGGCCGCGCGCAGCCGCGTCGCCCACTGGCTGCACGCCGGCAACCCGGCCGAGGTACTGTTCACCCGCGGCACCACAGAGGCGATCAACCTGGTGGCCTATGGCCTGGAGCGGCATTTCCGGCCTGGCGACGAACTGCTGGTCAGTGCCCTGGAACACCATGCCAACCTGCTTCCCTGGCAGCAGTTGGCCCTGCGCCGCGGCCTGGTCCTGCGCGTGTTGCCGCTGGACGAGCGCGGGGTGATCGACCTGGAGCAGGCCCGCCATATCATCGGCGAGCGTACCCGCCTGCTGGCGATCAGCCAGTTGTCCAACGTTCTCGGCACCTGGCAACCGGTGGTGGAGTTGATCCAGCTGGCCCGCGAGCGCGGTGCCTGGACCCTGGTCGACGGCGCCCAGGGCAGCGTCCACGGACGCCACGACCTGCCGGGCCTGGGCTGCGACTTCTACGCATTCTCCGGCCACAAGCTCTACGGCCCCGACGGCATCGGCGTGCTCTGGGGTCGCCCACAGGCCCTGGAGCAACTGGCGCACTGGCAGTTCGGCGGCGAGATGGTACGCCACACCGGCTTCCACGAAGCCAGCTTCCATGCCGCTCCGCTCGGCTTCGAGGCGGGCACCCCGGCGGTTTCCGCGGCGATCGGCCTAGGCGCGACCATCGACTGGCTGGCCACCCTGGACGAAGCCGAAGTCGCCGCCCACGAAGGCGCCCTCCACGCCCGCCTGCTCGCCGGCCTGCTGGCGCGCGACGGCGTCAGCCTGCTCGGCGAACCACAGGCGGCGCTGGCCAGCTTCTGCGTCGACGGCGTGCACGTCGCCGATCTCGCCCACCTGCTCGGCGAACAGGGCATCGCGGTGCGCGCCGGCCACCATTGCGCGATGCCGCTGCTGCAACGCCTCGAGGTACCCGGCGCCCTGCGTGTCTCGCTGGGCTTGTACAACGATGCCGACGACCTGGAGCGCTTCTTCCTGGCCCTCGACCGCTCACTGGAGTTGCTGCGATGAACCCGGTTCTCCCCGAACAGGCCCAGGAGGCACTGGACGCCTTCGGTCACACCGCCAGTTGGGAACAGCGTGCGCGTCTGCTGCTGCAATGGGGCGAGCGCCTGGCGCCGCTCGCGGAACACGAACGCCAGGAAGAGCATCGCGTGCACGGTTGCGAAAGCCTGGTCTGGCTGCTCGGCGAGCAGCGCGACGGCCACTGGCGCTTCCGTGCCGACAGCGACGCGCGCCTGATCCGCGGCCTGCTGGCGGTGCTGCTGGCACGGGTCGACGGCATCGAGACCCGCGAACTGGCGCGCCTGGACCTCAACGACTGGTTCACCTGCCTGGGTCTTTCCCGCCAACTGTCGCCCTCGCGCAGCAACGGCCTGAACGCCGTGCTGCAACGCATGCGCGAACTGGCCGGCCAGACCGCCGGCTGAGCCCGCTCAGCGCGCCAGCAGCTCCGGCAGGTGCCGGGCCAGGGCGCGGTAGCGATCCTCTTCGATCCGATAGGCCCAGTCAGGATGGGCGGCGACCTCGCCCTCGGCGAAGCCCTCGACGCTCTTCGGCAACAACCAGTATTGCTCGCCCTGGCGCCGAATCTCGCCATCCAGGCGCGCGCCGGAAAACGTCCGCAGGCTGAACGCCAGGAGCAATGGCGCCTGTCTGAATCCCACCTGCGCCAGCGGCGCTACATCGGCGAAACGCAGGTCGGCGAACAGCGTCGCCGCGCCGTTGGCCGCTGCCTCATAGGCCAGCTTGCGCCCTGTGGGCAATTGCCGAACCTGCAGGTTCGGCTGCCCGGCGTCGTCGCGATAGAGATCCAGGCGCTCGCCCTTCGGATAGCGCAGTTGCAGTTCGCGCACCCGGGCGAAGGGCAGCGTGGCGATCCGCCGGTCGAGCCACTCCAGCTCGTTGTTCGGCAACGGCAGGCGCTTGTCGATCAGCCAGGCCTGCGGGTCGCCCAGTCGTCGTACGAAGCTACCGCCATGCTGCGCATCCTTGCCCACCAGCAGCACCAGAGGCTCGCCGGACTGCCAATGCAGGCTCAGGCGTAGCGCCTGCCCCTCGCCACGCTCCGCCAGGCCAAGCAGCGCGTGGTTCTTCGGGTTGGCGCTCTTCGCCTCGACCTTGCGCGCCTCTGCCAACGCCTCGAGCAGCGCCGACAAGCGTAGCCGGTCGGCCGGATAGTCGGCCTTGGCCGGCAGGACCCACGCGCCCGCACGCCGCTCGACCCGGATATCCGGCGAACCGTCGGCAAACTGCATGTGCAGGCCACTCAGCGTCGCGCTGTCCAGTTCCGGCAGCCAGCGCTCTGCCGCCGGCAAGGCAGGTACCTCGGCTGCGCGCTCGCGCTGCAGCCAGGCGAAGGTTCCGGCCAGCGCCGCCACCAGCGCCAGCAGGACGATCAGCGTATTGCGCCGCATGCGTCAATGCCCTCCCCGGGCCATGCGCCGGCGCCGCCAGAGCCAGCCGAGCAGCACGCCGACCGTGAGCAACGAGGGAACCAGGGCGATATTGACCAGCTTCAGGGTGCGGCCCAGTGCGTCGATATCGGCGTTCAACTGGTACTGCACCTCGCGCAGCTCCTTGCGGATGCGCAGCTTCTCCTGCATGTACTGGCGCACCGTGGCCTGCTGATCGGGCGTCAGTTCGACGGCCTTCTCCGGGTCGGCACCCTGCTGGAGGGCGGCGAGTTGCTGCTCGGTATCGGCGAGGCGCTGCTTGAGCTGCTCCTCCTTCTGCCGGAAGCTCGTCTCGGCCTCGCGCTGCAGGCGCTCGACCACCACGAACGGCCGGCTGAACCGGCCGCGGGAGCGCACGCTGATCAGCGCGTCGGTGCCCGACAGGTTGTCCAGCGCGTTGACCACCAGTGCGCCGTTGTCGGCCCAGGGCTGCGGCACGCGCTGGCCGAAGAAGTCCTGCACCTGGACCCACATGCGATCGCTGAGCAGGTCGGTATCGGCCACGACGATGACATTGATGTTGCGCGCCTCCTTCAGGCCTTCCCGATGCCCCTCAATGCCCTCCGCGAAGGCACTCTTCGCCGGCCCCTGGATACGGGCGGCGAGAGTATGCCGTCGGCCGCTCGGGCGCAGCTCGCGCATCAGATCGCCGGGGTCGCGCAGCAGGCCGAAGCGCGAGGCGTCGAATGGCATCGCCTGGGTCGAGCTTTGCAGCAAAGGGGTGAAGCTGGTGCTCGCTCCGGGGAGCCTTTCGAGGATACCGGGCGTCGCCAGGGTCAGGCTTTCCAGGCCGGCAGTGGCGATGTCGTCCTGGTCCAGCGCCTCGCGCGGCAAGCTGAGCCAGGCCGGATGCCGGGCCGGACGCTGGTCCCGGCCAAGACTGATGGACATCGCATAGGCGCCGTCGCCGAGCACCTTGCCCGGCAGCAGCCGCAGCCCCCAGGCCTCGAACAGCGGCGCGAGGTCGGACGACTTGTCGCCATCCAGCGTAGCGGCGAAATCGCTGCCGCTGTCGGCCTCGCTGAAGGGGTCGACGAACGCCAGCAGCTTGCCCCCGCGCAGGACGAACTGGTCGATGGCGTATAGCGTCTGCTCGGGTAACTGCTTGGGATGCACCAGCAGCAGCACCGAGACCTCCGGCGGGATTTCCGTGGCATCGCTCTTGAGGCTGCGCAGGTCGAATTGCTGGCGGATTTCCTCCATGACCATCCACGGCGAGGTCGGCTGCCGGCTGGCCATGTCGAAGCCGCCATTGAGCGGCAGCGACGACATCAGGCCGACCACCGGCCGCTGCGGCTGGGCCAGGGTCTGCACCAGGCGACTGATGTCGTATTCGAGGAACTCCTCCTGATCGAGCGGGAAGAAGGGTATGACCTGGACTCCGTCCAGGGCGTTGCTGC
Organism: Pseudomonas sp. HMSC065H01; assembly: GCF_001815235.1. NCBI lineage: Bacteria > Pseudomonadati > Pseudomonadota > Gammaproteobacteria > Pseudomonadales > Pseudomonadaceae > Pseudomonas > Pseudomonas sp. HMSC065H01. The sequence goes on from NZ_KV819932.1 coordinate 100,601, forward strand.
CGGCCAGGCCGAAGTACAGGTTGTCGCCGCCCTGCTGCAGGGGAATTCCTTGCAGGCCGAACTCGGCGGCCTTGTCCTCGTTCTCGGAGAACGGCTCGGGATCGATCACCTGCAGGCGAATCCTGCCATTCGCCTCGCGCTCGTAGGCGCGCAGCAGTTCCTCGACGCGCCTGGCGTAGTTGCGCAGCGGCACCAGTTCCCGGGCACCGCTATCCGAATAGAAGAAGTACAGGTTGATCGGCTCGTCGAGGCCGGCCAGGATCCGCTTGGTGCCGGGGCTGATGGTGTAGAGCTTCTGCTCGGTCAGGTCGAGCCGCGCGCCGCTGAACAGCAGGCCGGAGACCATGTTGAAGGCCAGGAACGCCAGCGCGATCAGCAACAGCCCGGCGCCAGAGGACAACACGCGTTTCATCGACTCCCCCTCATTCGGCTTTCTTCAGCTCGACCGCCACCGCCGTGGCGGCCAGCCAGGCGACGATCAGGCTGACGAAATACAGCAGGTCGCGCAGGTCGATGACGCCCTTGCTGACGGCATCGAAGCGGGTCAGCAGGCTCAGCGAGGCCACCGCATCGAGCAACCACTGCGGCGCCCACTGGCTGAACGCATCGAGCACCAGCGGAACGCCGCTGAGCATGAACAGGAAGCAGGCGGCCACGGCGAGGATGAAAGCGATCACCTGGTTCTTCGCCAGGGCCGACATGCACGAACCGATGGCCAGGTAGCCGCCGGCCAGCAGCCAACTGCCCAGGTAGCCGGCGAGAATCGCACCGTTGTCCGGCTCGCCCAGGTAGTTCACCGTGAGCACCATGGGGAAGGTCAGCAGCAGCGCGATTCCGGCGAACGCCCAGGCGGCCAGGAACTTGCCGGCCACGGCTTCGAAGCGGGTCAGCGGCAGGGTCATCAGCAGCTCGATCGAGCCGGACTTGCGCTCCTCCGCCCAAAGGCGCATGGCCAGCGCGGGAACCAGGAACAGGTAGAGCCAGGGATGGAAGGCGAAGAAGGAGGCCAGGTCGGCCTGGTTGCGTTCGTAGAAGTTGCCCAGGTAGAAGGTGAACACACCCGCCAGGACCAGGAAGATCACGATGAACACATAGGCCAGCGGCGTGGCGAAATAACTCGCCAGCTCGCGCTTGAAGATCACCGGCAGTTGCTTCATGCCTCCGTCCCCCGGGTCAGGTTGCGGAATACCTCGTCGAGCCGGCCGCGCTCCACGTCCAGTTCGCGGATCCGACAGCCGCGCTCGGCGACCAGCCCGCTGACCTGGGGGAAGATCACCGCGCCCGGCTGCGCCAGGACGGTCAGGCTGCCTTCGGCGGGGTTCTCCTCGATGCCCGCCACGCCCGGCAGCACCGCCAGCGCCACGGCATCCAGGGGCTCGTCGCTGTAGAGCGTCACCGCCTGGTGGTAGCGCGAGCGGCTGGCCAGCTCCAGCGGCGTGCTGTCCGCCAGCAGCCGCCCGCCGCCGATCACCAGGGCGCGGCTGCACAGCGCCGAGACTTCCTCGAGGATATGGGTGGAGATGATCACGATGCGCTCCTGCGCGAGGCCGCGGATCAGTTCGCGGACCTGGTGCTTCTGGTTCGGATCGAGCCCGTCGGTGGGCTCGTCGAGCACCAGCGCCCGCGGTTCGTGGAGGATCGCCTGGGCCAGGCCGACACGCCGGCGGAAGCCCTTGGAGAGGGTTTCGATGGTCTGCCGGCGCACCTCGTCCAGTTCCAGCAGCCCCAGTGCCCGGGCGACCCGCTCGCGCTTGCCGGCACCACGGTAGCCACGGATCTCGGCGATGAAATCGAGGAAGCCCTGCACGGTCATTTCCGCGTAGCAGGGCGAACCTTCCGGGAGGTAGCCGATCAGCCGCTGCGCCTGCAGCGTGCGGTTGCGGATGTCGAAGCCGAAGATGCTCGCGGTGCCGGCGCTGGGCGCCAGGAAGCCGGTGAGCATCTTCATGGTGGTGGACTTGCCGGCGCCGTTCGGACCGAGGAAGCCCAGTACCTCCCCCGTCTCCACCTGGAAGGACAGGTCGTCCACCGCCACCCGCGAGCCGAAGCGTTTGCCGAGGTTTCTTGTTTCGATCATGGTCCCCTACCTGTTCCGGCGGCCGCCGCCATGTCCGGCCAGGGCCGCGAAAAACGCGCAGGGACTATAGCCGAAGCGCCCCGCCGCCTGGCAATACGGGGCATCGGGAGAACCTTGGCAAAACGTGACAGAACCCGAACGCCTGCCGAAGGTTCTACATTCGCAACCTGTTCGCCGCCGTTCGCCGTAGGACGCGTTGCGTTCTTTTGCGGCCCTCCGGGGATTGCGGCAAACTAGCCGCGCCCGTCACGCCGGGTCCCGATCAACTGCCAGTAGACACCGTATGCCCCGCTACCCTTTCCGCCGCTTTGGTTTTGGCGCCCTGCGCCGCCTGCTGTACCTCTGGGTACGCTCGGAAACCATCAACCAATCGGCCTTCACCCTGAAGATCGACCGCAGCAAGCCGGTGCTCTACGTGCTGCAACAGCCTTCGGTCAGCGATCTCGCGGTAGTGGATACCGAATGCCGCAAGGCCGGGCTGCCGCGTCCGGTGATGCCGGTAGCGGTAGGCGACGCCATCGAGCCGGCGGCGTTCTTCTACCTGACGCCCGAACCCGACTGGCTCGGCCGCCAGGATAAGCGCGGCGCCTCGCCGACCCTGGTGCGCATGCTCGCCGCGGTCGGCCAGAACGGTCTCGACGACGCGCAGATCATTCCGGTCAGCGTGTTCTGGGGACAATCGCCGGACAGCGAATCGAGCCCCTGGAAGCTGCTGTTCGCCGACAACTGGGCGGTCACCGGGCGCCTGCGCAAGCTGGCGCGTATCCTGATCCTCGGACGCAAGACCCGCGTGCAGTTCTCCGCGCCGATCCACCTGCGCGAGCTGGTGGAACAGGGCAAGGGCCACGAACGCACGCTGCGCATGGTCAACCGTATCCTCCGGGTGCACTTCCGCAACCTGAAGACCGCGGTGATCGGTCCCGACCTGTCGCACCGCCGCAACCTGGTCAAAGGCCTGCTGCGCGCGCCGCTGGTACGCCAGGCGATCAGCGAGGAATGCGAGAGCGAACGGATATCCCAGGAAAAGGCCGAAGGCATCGCACTGCGCTACGCCAATGAAATCGCCTCGGACTTCTCCTATCCGGTGATCCGCTTCCTCGAAGTCATCCTCAGTTGGTTCTGGAACAAGCTGTACGAAGGTGTCAAGGTCAACCACATCGAGCGGGTGCAGGACGTGGCCCAGGGCAACGAGATCGTCTACGTGCCCTGCCACCGCAGCCACATCGACTACCTGCTGCTCTCCTACCTGCTGTTCCGCAACGGCCTGACCCCGCCGCACATCGCCGCCGGGATCAACCTGAACATGCCGGTGATCGGCTCGATCCTGCGCCGCGGCGGGGCCTTCTTCATGCGCCGCAGCTTCAAGGGCAACCAGCTCTACACTGCGGTGTTCAACGAGTACCTGCACACCCTGTTCTCCCGCGGCTTCTCCACCGAGTACTTCGTCGAGGGCGGCCGTTCGCGCACCGGGCGCATGCTCCACCCACGCACCGGCATGCTCGCCATCACCCTGCGCAGCTTCCTCCGTGACTCGCGCCGGCCGATCGTCTTCGTGCCGGTCTACATCGGCTACGAGCGCGTGCTGGAAGGCCGCACCTACCTCGGCGAACTGCGCGGCGCGACCAAGAAGAAGGAGTCGATATTCGACCTGTTCAAGGTGGTCGGCGCCCTGAAGCAGCGTTTTGGCCAGGTCTGGGTGAACTTCGGCGAGCCGATCCATCTCGACCAGTTCCTCGACCGCCACCAGCCCGACTGGCAGGACCAGGACCTCGGCCCGGAATACCGCCCCGACTGGCTGCCGCAGACCACCAACCTGCTGGCCAAGGACGTCGCCCGCCACCTCAACGACGCGGCGGCGATCAACCCGGTCAACCTGGTCGCCCTGGCGCTGCTCTCCACCAGCCGCCAGGCCCTCGACGAAAGCGCCCTGGCGCGAATCCTCGACCTCTACCTGGCGTTGCTGCGCAAGGTGCCCTACTCGCCCAGCGCGACCCTGCCGGACGGCGACGGCCAGGCCCTGATCGAATACGTGAAGAGCATGAACCTGCTGGCCGAGCAGAAGGACGCGCTGGGCCGCATCCTCTATCTCGACGAACAGAACGCGGTGCTGGCGACCTACTACCGCAACAACGTCCTCCACGTCTTCGCCCTGCCGGCGCTGATCGCCAGCTTCTTCCAGAGCAACTCGCGGATCAGCCGCGAACAGTTGCTGCGCTTCGCCCGCGCGCTCTATCCCTACCTGCAGGCGGAACTGTTCATCCGCTGGAGCCTGGACGAACTCGACGCGGTGATCGACCAGTGGCTGGCGGCCCTGGTGGAACAGGACCTGCTGCGCCAGGAGAACGACACCTTCATCCGCCCGGCGCCAAGCTCGCGGCAATACGTGCTGCTGATCCTCCTCGCTCGTTCGGTAACCCAGACCCTGCAGCGCTTCTACATGGCCATCGCCCTGCTGCTCAACGCCGGGCAGAACGCCCTGACCGCCGAGGAACTGGAGAACCTCTGCACCGTGATGGCCCAACGCCTGTCGATCCTGCATGGCCTGAACGCCCCGGAGTTCTTCGACAAGAGCCTGTTCCGCCACTTCATCCAGACCCTTCTCGACCTGCGCGTGCTGCGCAAGGACGAGGCCGGCAAGCTGAGCTACCACGAACTGCTCGGCGAACTGGCCGAAGGCGCCGCCAAGCGCGTGCTGCCGGCGGAGATCCGTCTGTCGATCCGCCAGGTGGCGCTGGAGCGCCCCGCCGAGGAAGCCGCCGCCGAAAGCAACGACGCGGCCGCCAACTGAAGCCCGGCGCCCGCCCCGCGAGGGACGGGCGTCGCTCCGCTGAAATATCCTGCGACCTTTCCCTGTTCCGGCCCGGCAACCTATGCTGGTTTCCCGGGTCAGAGGCCCGCTCGTTTTTTTGTTCCGTCTGAAAGGAGGCTCCCATGAAAAAACTGCCATTGCTGCTCGCCGCCAGCATTCTCGCCGGCTGCGGTACCCAGCAATCGACTTCGAACGCCAGCTTCGATGGTGAGGTCTTCTACCGCGAGCGTATCGCCCTGCCGCCCTCGGCGCGCCTGAGCGTGAGCCTGGAAGACGTGTCCCTGGCCGACGCCCCCTCGGTGCAGTTGGCCAGCCAGACCCGCGAGATCACCAGCCAGGTGCCGCTGGCGTTCCACCTGGAGTACGACCCGAAGCAGGTCAAGCCGGGCCACAGCTATGCGGTGAGCGCGCGCATCGAGCTGAACGGCCAGTTGCTGTTCATCAACACCACCCGCCACTCGGTGAAACTCGACGGCAGCGACCCGCAGCCCTATCGCGTGCAGGTCGAATCGGCGCGCTGAAGCACACCGCGGCATGCCGCCGGTGCGAACCGGCGGTTCCCTCCAGTACACTCCACCTCCTATTCGCTACCGGTTGCCGATCCACCTCACGACGAGCGGCCGGATACCCCGTACGTTCCACATCAAGGACGCTGTCATGTTCCGACTCACTGCCCTCTGCGCCGGCCTGCTGCTCTCGGCCAACGCCCTCGCCCTGTCCCTCGCCGACCTGTCGCAGAACGACGCCTCCAGCGGCCTGAAGGACGCCCTGACCCAGGGCGCGCAGATCGCCGTCCGCCAGCTTGGCCAGCCGGGCGGCTTCAACAACAACCCGGACGTGCGCATCGAACTGCCCGGCAAGCTGGGCAAGGCGGCGAAGCTGATGAAGCAGTTCGGCATGGGCGCCCAGGTCGACCAGCTCGAGGCGAGCATGAACCGCGCCGCCGAGGCTGCCGTGCCGCAGGCCCAGGGCCTGCTGGTGGAGGCGGTGAAGAAGATGACCGTGGCCGACGCCAAGGGCATCCTCAAGGGCGGTGACGACGCCGCCACCGAATACCTGGACAAGTCCAGCCGCGAACAGCTGCGCGCGAAGTTCCTGCCGATCGTCAAGCAGGCCACCGACGAGGTCGGCCTGGTCAAGCAGTACAACGCCTTCGCCAGCCAGGCGGCGACCCTTGGGGTGGTCGATGCGAAGAGCGCCAACGTCGAGGGCTATGTCACCGAGCAGGCCCTCGACGGGCTCTTCGAGATGATCGCCAGGCAGGAGAAGAGCATCCGCCAGAACCCGGCGGCTGCCGCCACCGGCCTGGCCAAGAAGGTCTTCGGCGCGGCCAGGTGAGCCGACGGACGGGGCGCGATCGCCCCGTCCCCTTCTCCCGTCAGGCCCGCGCCTCGTCCTTCTTCACGCGGAACCAGGCGGCATAGAGCGCCGGCAGGAACAGCAGGGTGAGCACGGTGGCGACGATCAGCCCGCCCATGATCGCCACCGCCATCGGCCCGAAGAACACGCTGCGCGACAGCGGGATCATCGCCAGCACCGCCGCCAGCGCGGTCAGCACGATGGGCCGGAAACGCCGCACGGTAGCCTCGATGATGGCGTGCCAGCGATCCAGTCCATGGCTGATGTCCTGTTCGATCTGGTCCACCAGGATCACCGAGTTGCGCATGATCATGCCGGCCAGGGCGATGGTCCCGAGCATCGCCACGAAGCCGAACGGCTGGCGGAACAGCAGCAGGAACAGGGTCACGCCGATCAGGCCCAGCGGTGCGGTGAGGAATACCATCGCCATCCGCGAGAAGCTGCGCAACTGCACCATCAGCAGGCTCAACACCACCACGATGAACAGCGGCACGCCGGCGTTCACCGAACTCTGGCCCTTCGCCGCGTCCTCCACCGTGCCGCCCACCTCCAGCAGGTAGCCGTCCGGCAGCTCGGCGCGGATCGGTTCCAGGGTCGGGGCGATCTGCGCGACCAGGGTCGCCGGCAGCGAATCGTCGTAGATATCGGCGCGCACGGTGACCGTCGGCAGGCGGTTGCGGTGCCAGATGATGCCCTCTTCGAAGCCGTATTCGAGCGTAGCGATCTGCGACAGCGCCACGCTCCGGCCATTCTCGGTCGGCACCGCCAGGCTCGGCAGCAACGACAGGTCGCGACGCTCCTGCTCGGTGCCGCGCAGGAGGATCTCGATCAGCTCGTTGTCTTCGCGGAAGAAGCTCACGTGCGAGCCGGTCAGCGCGCTCTGCAGGAACTGCGACAGGCTGGCGGTGCTCACCCCCAGGGCACGGGCGCGCTCCTGGTCGATGCTCAGGTACACCACCTTGCTCGGCTCTTCCCAATCCAGGTGCACATTCACCACGTGCGGGTTCTCGCGCATCTTGTCGGCGACCTTGCGTGCCAGTTCGCGAACCTGCGGGATGTCCTCGCCGGAAACCCGGAACTGCACCGGATAGCCCACCGGCGGCCCGTTTTCCAGGCGACTGATGCGGCTGCGCAGGTGCGGGAAGTCCTCGTTCATCCGCTCGATCAGCCACTTGCGCAGCGCCTCGCGGCTCTCCAGGTCCTTGGCCAGCACCACCACCTGGGCGAAGCTGGCCGCCGGCAATTGCTGGTCCAGCGGCAGGTAGAAGCGGGGCGAGCCGGTGCCGACGTAGGCCACGTAGTTGTCGATGCCGTCATGGCCCTGCAGCATTTTTTCCAGGCGCTGGACTTCCTCGCCGGTAGAGCGCAGTGAGGCGCCCTCCGCCAGCTTGATGTCCAGCAGCAGCTCCAGGCGCGCCGAGGGCGGGAAGAACTGCTGCGGCACCAGGCGGAACAGCAGCAGCGCGCCGACGAAGGCGGCGAGGGTCAGGACGATCACCGTCTTGCGGTAGCGCACGCACCACTCCACCAGACGCCGGAAGCGCTGGTAGAAGGCCGTAGCATAGGGATCGTAGCCATCGGCGCTGCCGCCGTGCTTCTGCGCGTGCAACCTGGCCAGGTCCGGCAGCAGCTTGGCCCCCAGGTAGGGAACGAAGACCACCGCGGCGAACCAGGAGACCACCAGGGCGATGGTCACCACCTGGAACAGCGAGCGGGTGTATTCGCCGGTGCCGGACTGCGCGGTGGCGATCGGCAGGAAGCCGGCGGCGGTGATCAGGGTGCCGGTGAGCATCGGGAAGGCGGTACTGGTCCAGGCGAAGGCGGCCGCCTTGAGACGGTCGTAGCCCTGCTCCATCTTCACCGCCATCATCTCCACCGCGATGATCGCGTCGTCCACCAGCAATCCCAGCGCCAGCACCAGGGCGCCGAGGGAGATCTTGTGCAGGCCGATGCCGAAGTAATGCATGGCGGCGAAGGTCATCGCCAGCACCAGCGGGATCGACAGCGCCACCACCAGGCCGGTGCGCAGGCCGAGGGAGAAGAAGCTCACCAGCAGGACGATCACCAGCGCCTCGGCCAGCACCCGGATGAACTCGCCGACCCCGGTACGTACCGCCGCCGGCTGGTCGGACACCTTGCGCAGTTCCAGTCCGGCCGGCAGCGACTGCTGCAGGCGGGCGAACTCGGTTTCCAGGGCCTTGCCCAGCACCAGGATGTCGCCGCCCGGCTTCATCGCTACCGCCAGGCCGATGGCGTCCTCGCCCATGAAGCGCATGCGCGGCGCCGGCGGATCGTTGAAGCCGCGGCGAACCTCGGCCACGTCGCCGATGCGGAAGGTGCGGTCGCCGACGCGGATGGGGAAGTCGCGGATCTCCTCCACCGAATCGAAACGCCCGGAAACGCGCAACTGCACGCGGTCGCTGGCGGTCTCGAAGAACCCGGAGGAGGCCACCGCGTTCTGTTCCTCCAGCGCCTTCTGTACCGCCGCCAGGGGCAGGCCGAGGGTGGCCAGCTTGGTGTTGGACAGGTCGATCCAGATCTTCTCGTCCTGCAGGCCGATCAGCTCGACCTTGCCGACGTTCCTGATCCGCTGCAATTGCAGTTGCAGGCGGTCGGCATAGTCCTTCATCACCGCGTAGTCGAAGCCCTTGCCGGTGAGCGCATAGATGTTGCCGTAGGTGGTGCCGAACTCGTCGTTGAAGAACGGGCCCTGGATGCTTTGCGGCAAGGTGGCGCGAATGTCGCTGATCTTCTTGCGGATCTGGTACCAGAGTTCGGGGATCTCGCTGGAATGGATGTCCTCGCGGGCCATGAAGGTCACCTGCGAGACGCCGGGGCGGGAGAAGGACACGATGCGATCGTAGTCGCCGGTTTCCATCAGCTTCTTCTCGATACGCTCGGTGACCTGCCGGGCCACCTCTTCGGCGCTGGCGCCCGGCCAGTTGGTCTGCACCACCATGGCCTTGAAGGTGAACGGCGGGTCTTCGCTCTGCCCCAGCTTGCTGTAGGACAGCGCGCCGACCGCGCCAAGCAGGATCATCAGGTACAGGACGATCTGGCGATTCTGCAACGCCCAGGCGGAAAGGTTGAAGGACATGCGACTACTCCTTGGCCGCCAGTTTCACCGTGCGGTTGGCCCGGTCGATCGGACGCACCTGCTGCCCTTCGCGAAGCACCTGGACCCCGGTGGCCACCACCCAGTCGCCAGCCTTCAGGCCTTCGAGCACCGGCACCCGGTCCTCGGCATAGGGACCGGTGCGCACCGCCTGCCGGCGCAGGGTCGAGCTGCCCGGCTCGACCACCCAGACGAACGCCTGGCCGGCCTCTGCGGTCAGCGCCGACAAGGGAACCGATAACGGCACCGCCTCGGCGGCGGCGACGTAGACCCGCGCGCTCTGGCCCAGTTCGGCCGGAGTCGCGCGGTCGTCGAAGGCCACCCGGGCGGCGAAGGTACGCGATTGCGGATCGGCCGCGGGCGAGAGCTCGCGGATATGCCCGGCGAAGCGTCTGTCGCGTTGCGACCAGAGTTCGACCGACACCGGCTGGCCGATGCGGAAACGTTCGAAGCTGTGTTCCGGCAGGCCGATCAGCACCTCGCGTTCGCCGTCGGCGGCCAGGCTGAAGACCGTCTGTCCGGCCGCCACCACCTGGCCCACCTCGACGCGCCGGCTGGCGATCACGCCATCCTGGGGCGAGCGCAGCACGGCGTAGCCGGCCTGGTTGTCGGCGACGTTGAATTCGGCGCGGATCTGCTTCAGCCGCGCCTCGCCGGCGCGGTAGCTGTTCTGGATGTTCTCGAACTGGGAATGGCTGACCAGGTTGCGGTCGAGCAAGGTGCGGTAGCGCCGGTACTCGGCGCGCACGGTCTGCAAGTTGGCCTCGGCGGCACTGACCTGGGCCCGCGCCGCCTCCAGTTGCAGGCGCACGTCCTGGGGATCGAGTTCGGCCAGGGGCTGGTCCTTCTTTACCCGCTCGCCGACTTCCACCAGCCGGCGGATGACCTTGCCGCCGATGCGGAAGGCCAGCTCCGGCTCGTGGCGGGCGCGGATCTCGCCGGGAAAGGCCTGGCTCACCTCCCCCGCCGGCTGGGGCTGGACGACGATCGCCGGACGCGCCGCGGCTGGCGGCGGCGTGCCGTTGCCGCAGGCGGCGAGGAACAGGGAGGAAAACAGGGACAGGGCGACGAGCGGGATATGGCGGTACATGTGACACCTTCCGCAAACTGCGTTCGAGTTCTTATACTGGGCGGTATAGTAAAAATACAGAACCCATCAGTCCAGTATTTCAATTGTATAAGCGCATGTCAGAATCCACCTCCTCCGTCGGTCCCGGCCGGCCCAAGGACCCGGCCAAACGGGAAGCCATTCTCGAGGCGGCCAAGCGCCTGTTCCTCTGCAACGGCTACGACGGCAGCAGCATGGAAGCCATCGCCTCGGAAGCCGGCGTTTCCAAGCTCACCGTCTACAGCCACTTCACCGACAAGGAAACCCTGTTCAGCGAAGCGGTGAAGGCCAAGTGCGCCGAGCAGCTTCCCGCCCTGTACTTCCAGCTGGCCGAAGGCGCGCCACTGGAAAAGGTCCTGCTGAATATCGCCCGCGGCTTCCACCGGCTGATCAACAGCCACGAGGCGATCGCCCTGACCCGCCTGATGGCCGCGCAGGCCGGGCAGAACCCCAAGCTTTCCGAGCTGTTCTTCGAGGCCGGGCCGAAGCAGGTGATCGACGAGATGGAACGCCTCCTCGAGCAGGCCCGCCGCAGCGGCAAGCTGGCGTTCCCGGACGCGCGCCACGCCGCCGAACACTTCTTCATGCTGGTCAAGGGCTGCGCCAATTACCGTCTGTTGATCGGCTGCGCCGAACCGCTGGACGAGGCCGAAGGCGAGCGGCACGTGGAAGAAGTGGTGGCGCTGTTCCTGCGCGCCTTCGCCGCGGGCGGCTGAGGCAGCTCAGGCGCGACGGCGGAAACGCACCCGCGCTCGCTGCGGACGCAGGGAAAACCAGCCGCGCGGCGCCAGGTCGCCGTCGTGCATGATGTCCCAGTGCTCGACCCAGTAGGCCAGCGCCGCCGCCAGATCGATCATCGCCATCGCGGTGCCGGGGCAGGCGCGGTCGCCGAGGCCGAAGGGGAAGTAGGCGCCGCGCGGCCAGCGCGCCGGTTCGAGGAAGCGCTCGGGACGGAACTCCAGCGGCGCCTCGAACCAACGGGGATCGCGCTGGGTGATCCAGCTCGAGACCATGGTCACGTCGCCGCGCTTCAGCCGCTGGCCGAACACCTCGATGTCCGCCGTCACCTGCCGCGGCGCCAGGCCGTAGGCCGGCGGGTACAGGCGCAGGCACTCCTGCAGGACCGCCCTGAGCAGCGCGCAATCGCGCAGGTCGGCGACCGAGCGGATCGCCGTCCAATTCACTCGCGCCAGCTCGGCGCGTAGCCGCGCGAGCAACTCGGGACGCTGGGCCAGCAGCAACAGGCTCCAGGTCAGGGTCACGCCGGTGGACTGGTGGGACGCCATGAGCAGGGTGCAGAGTTCATCGCGCAGGTCCGCCAGCGGCCGCGGCGAGCGCTCCGCCACCTCGCCCACCGCCTCGCGCAACTGGCCCAGCGCCCAGCGCTTGCGCGGGCACAGTTTGCTCGGGAACCAGTGGCCCAGCGGCAGGCCGGTGCTCATTTCCAGCAATGCCACCCGTGACAGCAGGCGCACCGCCTTGGCGATCCGATAGGCCGACGGTTGCAGGTCGACGTCGAACAGCGCGTGACCGCTGAGGGTGACGCTGAACGCAGCCATTTCCAGGTCGAGGTCGTATTCGCGCCCCTCCTCCACCCGCTCGCCCCACTCCGCGGCCAGGCGGCGAACCTCGCTGGCCGGCGGCGGCGCCAGGTGCGGCCGTACTTCTTTGCGCCGGGCCTGGGCGGGGGCGCCCTCGCGCATCATGAAGCTGCGCCCGTTCCACTGTTTCAGCATGCACAGCGCCGGCTGCCAGCGTTGCAGGTCATCGCGGCGATCGACCATCAATTCCTGCACCGCCTGCGGATGGAACAGGCACCAGAGGCGCTGCGGGCCCATGCGGGCAACCGCGAGGTCCGGCTGCGCGACGTGCATCTTCTGCAACCAGGCCAGCGGATCGCGCTGCATCTCCAGCCAGTGGCGGACACCGGCACGCCCGTCGTTGGCCCAGGGCAGGTGCGCCAGGCGCCGGCGAATCGGACAATCGATGGTCTGCTGCATGCTCGCCGCCTCCCTGCGGTGTCGACACTCAGCCCTTGCCCAGGGCCTTCTTCGGATAGATGTCGTAGCGGCTGGACTTGCCTTCCAGGCTATAGCCGGGCTTGGGCCCTTCGATGATCGGCGCCTTGCGCGGGCGCTTCACCACCACCCGGTGGCTGGCCAGGGCCAGGGCCGCCTGCAACAGCGCCGGGGCGTCGAGATCGTCGCCCACCAGCGGCCGGAACAGACGCATTTCCTTCTTCACCAATGCGCTCTTGTCGCGATGGGGAAACATCGGGTCGAGGTAGATCACCTGCGGCGCCTCGCCATCCCAGACGCGCATCAGGTCCGCCGAGTTGCCGCCGAGCAGACGCATCCGCGCGGCGATCGGCGCCACGTCGGGATCGCGCCGGGCGCGCTCCAGGCCATCCTCGAGCAGGGCGGCGATCAGCGGCTGGCGCTCGACCAGGGTCACCTCGCAGCCCAGGCTGGCGAGGACGAACCCATCCCGGCCCAAGCCGGCCGTGGCGTCCAGGACCCGCGGACGGATGCCTGGCTGGACGCCGACCGCCTTGGCGATCATCTGTCCGCTGCCGCCGCCGAACTTGCGCCGGTGGGCGCTGGCGCCCTCGACGAAATCGACCCGCACCGGACCGGGGGAGTCCGCCCCCAGTTGCAAGACCTGCAAGCCCTGCTCGCCGACCTGCACGGCGAACTCCGCCTCGTCGTCCGCCGCCAGCGGCAGGCCGAGCCGCTCCGCCCAGCGCCGCGCAGCCTCGGCGCAACCGGCGGACAGGGCTTGGACATGCAGGCGAGGAGCGGCGGAATCGGTCATGGTCGGGCAATCGTCGGGGAAAGCGCGGATTTTGCCAGAGTTGGCCCGCGCGCGCTCACCGGCAGACCTGCCATAGGCCCATGTCGAGGTGGAAGTGATCCCGGTGGGCGGCGTTGTAGTCGGGCCCCAGCACCGCATTGAAACTGGCGCAGGCGCCGTCCCGCACGCGGCGCAGGAAGCGCCCGTCGGCGCTCTCGCCGGCCCAGTCCGTGGCCAGGCGGATCCGCCTCCCGTCGGCCAGGCGGAAGCCGCTGATGTCCAGGGCATTGGCCGAGGCATGCTGGCTGCGCCGACCGTCCTCGCGGTTGTAGACGTTGCGGCAGGCGAAGCTGCCGACATGCTCGACCCGCGCCAGCGGCTGGCCATAGATGTCCAGGGCTGCCGGTTGCAGCACGTGCCGCTCGAACAACGCATAGCTCACCGCCAGCGGGCAACTGGCGAGAAAGCTGCTGCTCAACTCCAGCGCCGCCCCACGCACGCGCAGGCTGTTGCTCAACGGGCAGGTAGCCGATGGCGGGTCGTCGGCTACCCGCTGGTAGCGCAGTTGCGAGGAGGCCAGGGCGGCGTCGCAGAGGCTCCGGTCGTCGGCCAGCCGCCATAGCTTGTAGCGGGTCAGCAGGTTCGGCGGTTCGCGCACGTCCAGCGGCAGCCAGGGATTCCAGCGCGCCGGCAGATCGAGCCACTGGTAGCGCAGGGCGCCGACGGCCCCCGCCAGCAGCAGTAATGGCAGCAACCAGGCCAGGCGGCGCACGGGTTCAGCGGAACAGGTCGTTGATGCGGTCGAAAGGCATCGCCGCACGGGTCGCTTCCAGGTCGCGCCGCGCCAGCGCCTGCGCCGCCTGATGGAAAGCGCCGAAGGCGACCCGGGCAAGATTCGAGCCCAGGCTCACGCGCTTGACGCCGAGGGCTTCCAGCTCGTCCAGCGACAGCTCCAGGCGCGGCGAACCGACCAGCACGTTGATCGGCTTCGGCGCCACCGCTTCGAGCACCGCGACGATCTGTTCGCGGCGGTTCAAACCGGGCGCGTAGAGCACATCGGCGCCGGCATCGGCGTAGGCGCGCAGACGCCGCAGGGTGTCGTCGAGATCCTCCCGACCATGCAGGAAGTTCTCCGCGCGGGCGCAGAGGGTGAACGGAAATGGCAACGCACGGGCAGCCTCGACCGCGGCAGCGACCCGCTCCAGCGCGGCGGAGAACTCATAGATGGGCTGTCCGGCGCGCCCGCTGGCATCCTCGATGGAACCACCGACCAGACCGGCCTCGGCGGCCAGGCGGATGGTCGTGGCGCAGTCTTGCGGAGCATCGCCGTAGCCGTTTTCCAGGTCGGCGGCGACCGGCAGATCGGTGGCGGCGACGATCGCCCGGGCGTTTTCCAGCGCCTCGGTCCGGCTCACCGCGCCTTCCGCGTCGCGCCGGCCCAGGGAGAACGCCAGGCCTGCGCTGGTGGTGGCAAGGGCATCGAAGCCGAGGCTGGCGAGCATCTTCGCCGAACCGGCATCCCAGGGATTGGGCAGGACCAGCATGCCGGGCCCCTGGTGCAGGTCGCGGAAACGTTCGGCGCGTTGGCGTTGGCTGGTCATGGCGGCGGGCTCCGTGGCGGGGAAAGGACTCCCTAGCCTAGGCGCAGGCCGGCGGAGCGTCGAGCGCCGCGCTCAGAGCAGGCCCAGTTGCTCCACTTCCGGGGCCGGGATCGGCTCGGGTAGCGCCGGCAAGCCTGGCAGGCGCTGGCCCAGCAGCGCATGGAAACGCTGGGCCTGCTGGGCCGCCAGGTGATTGTCGGGGGTATGCAGGAATACGTATGGAGTCAGGCCGGCCTCGATCCAGTCGGCCACCTTGTCGACCCAGGGCAAAAGGAACACCTCGTTGGCCGGCAGGTCGGGACCGCCGATGAAACGCACCTGTGGCGTATCGCTGAAGGCCGCCGGACGGATCGGCAGGCGCGGCTTCTTCGACTGGGCGTGGAGCACCGCCGGATCGTCCGAACGGCAACTGAACAGCGCCCGCGAATCCAGGCAGATGCGCTCCACGCCACGCTCGCGCAGGTGGCGGTTGAGCAGGCGCTCGTCCTCGCCTTTGTCGAAGAACGCCGGGTGGCGTACTTCCACGGCAATCCGTCGCGGACTCAGCTCATCGAGGAAATACAGCAGTTCGCCCAGGCGCTGCGGGGTGAACGCCGCCGACAGTTGCAGCCACAGCGGGCTGACCCTTTCGCCAAGCGGCGCCAGCAGTTCGAGGAAGTCGCCGGCGGCCTCGAGCCGTTCGCGCAGGTCGCCTTCGTGACTGATATCGCGGGGAAACTTGGCACAGAAGCGGAACCCCGCCGGCATCGTCTCGGCCCAGCGCCGCACGGTTTCCGCCGAAGGCCGGGCATAGAAGGTGGTATTGCCCTCGACCGCGTTGAAGATGCCGCCGTAGTGTCCGAGGTAGTCGGCGGAACGCAATTCGCGCGGATAGAAGCTGCCGCGCCAGGCCGCCTCGTTCCAGGATGGACAACCGAGGAAATAAGGAAGGGAAACCACGGGAGCGCAGGGAACCGCTCAGGCGTAGAGGTCGAGGCCGAGGACATCCTCGGCGCCGGCGTCGATGTTGAGGCTGGCGGTGGAGTTGTAGCTGGCCAGGGCCATCGCCGCATGGCTGCTTACCGGGCGCTGGAACGCCAGCAGGTCGCGGGCGCTGACCGGCAGGCTGTCGCCGCCCGCCGAACTGGCCTGGACCTTGCGCGCCTGCGGCGCCTGCTCGAAGCCCTGGCTGCCGGAAACCGGCGCCGGCTGCTCGCGCCGCGCCTCGACCTCGCGCTGCATGTCGCGATACGGCGTGACCGCGGAGCCCGGTCGGGCGCTGCGCTCCAGCGGCAACGAAGAGGAAGAAAGTCCGTCGATACGCATGATCAAAACCCGGGGAAGTCTCCACACTCTAGCCAGCCCCGAAAGGCTTGGCAATTACCGCTGCGCGGCATTTTCAGGGCGCTTTTTTCGGCGTCGCCACGTTGTCGCGCAGGTACACCGGCAGCGCCTGTTCCGCCTCCACGCCTTCGCCGCGCGCCCAGGCGAAGCCGGCCAGGCTGAGCAAGTCCTCGGCATGCGGCAGCAGGCTCGCGTCCAGCGCGGCCGGGCGCTGCGGCATGCGCTCGACGTAGCCCCAGCCGGTGCCGGCGCCGAACCAGTCCGCGGCAGCGGCGTCCCACGGTACGGCGACCCGCTCGGGCGGCAGTACCGCTTCGCTGCCGGCCAGGCGCATCTCGCCCTGTTGCAACTGGTAGCAACCCCAGTAGACCTCGTCCATCCGCGCGTCGATGGCCGCGGCGACCCGCTCCGCACCCTGCTCGCGGTAGGCCCGCTGGGCCAGGATCGCCAGGTCGGAGACCGCCAGTACCGGGCGCTGCAGGGCGAAGGCCAGGCCCTGGACCACGCCGATGGCGATGCGCACGCCGGTGAAGGCGCCCGGACCGCGCCCGAAGGCGATGGCGTCCACCGCGGACAGGGCGACGCCGGCCTCGTCGAGCAGGTCGCGGACCATCGGCAGCAGGCGCTGGGCGTGCAGGCGCGGGATCACCTCGTAGTGACTGAGCGCCCGCCCCTCGTGGAGCAGGGCGACGGAGCAGGCTTCGGTGGAGGTATCCAGGGCCAACAGAGTGGACATCGACGGTTCCGCGTGGTGAAAAAGACGCCGATTGTACCAGCCTTCGCCGCCCCGGAAACGCCGACGGCCCGCAAGCGGGCCGTCGGTGCTACAGCGCTGCGGATCAGCTCAGGGCCGAAAGCACTTTCGCGGTGATCTGCTCGACCGAGCCGACGCCGGCGATGCTGTGGTATTTCGGGGTGCCTTCGGCGGCCGACAGCTTCTGGTAGAAGTCGACCAGCGGCTTGGTCTGCGAATGATAGACCGACAGGCGGTGACGCACGGTCTCTTCCTTGTCGTCCTCGCGCTGGATCAGCTCTTCGCCGGTAACGTCGTCCTTGCCGGCGACCTTCGGCGGGTTGTGCTCGGTGTGGTACACGCGGCCGGAGGCCGGATGCACGCGACGACCGGCGATACGCGACACGATCTCCTCGTCGTCGACGGCGATCTCGACCACGTGGTCGATGGTCACACCGGCGTCCTTCAGCGCTTCGGCCTGCGGGATGGTCCGCGGGAAGCCGTCGAACAGGAAGCCCTTGGCGCAATCGGCCTCGGTGATGCGTTCCTTGATCAGGGCGATGATGATGTCGTCGGATACCAGGCCGCCGCTGTCCATCACGCCTTTCACCTGCTGGCCGAGCGGGCTGCCGGCCTTGACTGCGGCGCGCAGCATGTCGCCAGTGGAGATCTGCGGAATGCCGAACTTCTCGGTGATGAACCGTGCCTGGGTGCCTTTGCCGGCACCGGGTGCCCCGAGCAGAATCACACGCATCGATATGCTCCTTAGAATTGGTAAGCGAAAGTCTGGATCCGCCTCGTGGGGCCAATCTCGTATTTGCAGGAAACGGCACTGTATGGCGCCGAAAAGGCTGTCCAAGATACACAGCGCCCCCCCACCGCACAAGACACCGAAAGTTGCCCCCCGCCTTCCCTCATCCGGTGTTGCGCAGTCCGGCGGCGACCCCCGCGACCGTCACCAGCAGCGCCTGCTCCAGGCCGCCGCAGGCGTCGCCCCGGCAGCGCCGCGAACGGGCCAGAAGCTCAGCCTGGAGCAGGTGCAGCGGGTCTAGATAGCTGTTGCGCACGCTGATCGACTCGCGGGTCTCGCTGGCGTGGGCGAGCAGCAGCGACTGCCCGGTCAGTCCCAGCACCACGCGCACCGCCTGCGACAATAGGTCGCGTAAACGACGCCCCAGCGGACGCAGCTCGAGCGGCACTAGACGTTCGTCGTAGAGCCGCGCGATATCCGCGTCGGCCTTGGCCAGGACCATTTCCAGCATGTCGATGCGGGTGGTGAAGAACGGCCATCGCTCGCGCATCTGCCCGAGCAGCGCGCCCTCGCCACGCTCGATGGCGTTCAGCAAGGCGGTCTCCCAGCCAAGCCATGCCGGCAGCATCAGGCGCGTCTGGGTCCAGGCGAAGATCCAGGGAATCGCCCGCAGGCTCTCCACCCCGCCTTCGCGGCGCTTGGCCGGGCGGCTGCCCAGCGGCAGGCGACCCAGTTCCTGCTCGGGCGTGGCCAGGCGGAAATACTCGACGAACTGCGGATCGTCGCGCACCACCCTGCGGTAGGCCAGCAGCGCGTCCTTCGCCAGGCGGTCCATCTGCGCGCGCCAGGCCGGCTCCGGAGCCGGCGGCGGCATCAGGGTCGCTTCCAGCACCGCGGCGAGGTAGAGATTGAGGTTCTGTTCGGCGATGTCC
This sequence comes from Pseudomonas sp. HMSC065H01, assembly GCF_001815235.1. Lineage (NCBI taxonomy): Bacteria > Pseudomonadati > Pseudomonadota > Gammaproteobacteria > Pseudomonadales > Pseudomonadaceae > Pseudomonas > Pseudomonas sp. HMSC065H01. The sequence goes on from NZ_KV819932.1 coordinate 119,202, forward strand.
GGCAGACCGAACTTGAAGCGGATCATCTCGCCCTGTTCGGTGACCCGGAAGCGCCCGGCCACCGAACCCGGCGGCTGCGACAGGATCGCCGCGTGGGCCGGCCCGCCGCCGCGACCGACGGTACCGCCGCGGCCGTGGAAGAGCAGCAACTCGACCTCGTGCTGGCGGCAGATCTCCACCAGTTTCTCCTGCGCCCGGTACTGCGCCCAGGCCGCCGTGAGGGTACCGGCGTCCTTGGCCGAATCGGAGTAGCCGATCATCACTTCCTGCACCCCGGACAGCCGCGAACGGTAGCCCGGCAGCGTCAGCAGGCGCTCCATGCAGGGGCCGGCGTTGTCCAGGTCGTCGAGGGTCTCGAACAGCGGCACCACGCGCATCGGCCAGTCGACGCCGCTTTCCTTTAGCAGCAGTTGCACCGCCAGCACGTCGGACGGCTGGCCGGCCATCGAGATCACGTAGGACCCCAGCGACGCCGGTGGTGCGGCGGCGATCGCCCGGCAGGTGGCGAGCACCTCGGCGGTATCCGCCGAAGGCTGGTAGTGCGCCGGCAGCAGGGGGCGGCGGCTGTTCAGTTCCTCGAGAAGGAATTCCAGGCGGGTCTTCTCGTCCCACTCGTCGTAGCTGCCCAGCTCCAGGTACTCGGTGATCTCGCTCAGCGCGGCGGCATGGCGGGCCGAGTCCTGGCGCACGTCCAGGCGTACCAGGAACAGGCCGAAGGTGGCGGCGCGGCGCAGGCAGTCGAGCAACGCGCCATCGGCGATCACGCCCATGCCGCAGGCGTGCAGCGACTCGTGGCACAGTTGCAGCGGCTCGACCAGGTCGCGGTTGTGCTCCAGGACGCCCTCCGCGGCCGGCACCTCGCCGGCCAGGGCCTGGTGGGTCCAGTTGCGGGTCACGCGCAGGCGCTCGCGCAATTGCTTGAGCAGGGCGCGATAGGGCTCGGCGCTATCGCCGACCCGCGCCAGCAGCTGCGGCGAGGCCTGCTGCATGGACAGCTCGGCGGCCAGTCGGTCGATATCGCGCAGGTACAGGTCGGCGGCCATCCAGCGCGCCAGCAGCAGGACCTCGCGGGTCACGCTGGCGGTGACGTTGGGATTGCCGTCGCGGTCGCCCCCCATCCAGGACGCGAAGCGCAGCGGCGCGGCGGTCAACGGCAGGCGTTCGCCGGTGCTGCGCAGGAGTACCTCGTCGACGTGCCGAAGGACGTTCGGCAAGGCCTGCCAGAGAGAATGTTCGATCACCGCGAAGCCCCATTTCGCCTCGTCCACCGGGGTCGGCCGGACCTTGCGGATCTCGTCGGTATGCCAGGCCTCGGCCACCAGCCGCTGCAGGCGCTGCTGGATGCGACTGCGCTCCTCCGGCAGCAGGTCGGCATGGTCCTTGGCCGCCAGCTGCGCGGTGATCGCATCGTATTTCTGGATCAGCGTGCGCCGCGCCACCTCGGTGGGATGGGCGGTCAGCACCAGTTCGATCTCCAGCCCGGCGAGCTGGCGAGCCAGTTGCCCGGGGGCATGCCCGGCGTCCTTGAGACGCCCCAGCAGCTCTTCCAGCACCAGGTTCTCGAAGGGTTCCGGCTCGTTCGGCCGGCGCCGGCGGATACGGTGGTATTGCTCGGCGATATTGGCCAGGTTGAGGAACTGGTTGAAGGCCCGCGCCACCGGCAGCAGTTCGTCTTCCTCGAGCCCGTCGAGGGTGGCGGTGAGCTGCTGGGCGCCCTCCGCGGAACCGCGGCGGGCAGCCTTGGCGCCCTTGCGGATCAGCTCGATCTTGTCGAGGAACCGCGGGCCGTACTGCTCGCGGATGGTGTCGCCGAGCAATTCGCCCAGTTGGTGGACGTCCTCGCGCAGGCGCGCATCGATTTCCGGCATGACCTGTCTCCACTGCGGGTGGGAAACCAGCTTGGCTCAGGCGCCCCCGCGCTTACAAGCCCGCAGGGTGCCAGTACGGCGCCGCCGGGCCGGAAGCGAGGCTGCCGGCGCCGATCGGGTCTAGTCTGAAGGAAGTGCCCGCACCGAGGCACGGCCCCACGAGGGCCCCCCAGCACGCCCGCCACGACCGGGCTGAAGAGGTCAGCATGAAGATCCGTGAGCTTGTCCGCCATTGGGAACACACCGCCAAGGGCCGCATGGCCCGCAACCACTACAGCATCCCGCTGGACGTCGAAAGCGCCGCGCGCCTCGCCGCGCTGCACGAGATGTATCCGCGGCGCAGCGTCGAGGAACTACTGGGCGAGCTGGTCGGCGCCGCCCTGGAAGAACTGGAGGCGAGCTTTCCCTACGTGAAGGGGAGTCAGGTGGTGGCCACCGACGAACAGGGCGATCCGCTGTATGAGGATGTCGGCCCTACCCCACGCTTCCTGTCGCTCTCGCGCAAGTACCTGCACGAACTGGTCGCGCAACAGGACACCTCCAGTCACTGAGCGCGGCTTCAGCCATGCCGGCGGTGCACGCCGGGGACGTGCATGTGCCCGGCCTCGGCGCATTCCTCGGCGATTGGCGACAGCGGCGCGGGCTGCTCCAGTTCGCGGAGGATGCCGCAGGCCTGGCTGTTGCCGGCGACCGTACAGCGTGAGCCGAGATCCCGCAGTTGCTCGCGCAATGCCTGGAGTTCGGCGATGCGCACCTCGACGTGATGCAGGTGCTCGTCGATCAACCGGTTGGCGGTGCCGCAATCCGCCTCGGGACGGTCGCGCAACGCCAGCAGGGTACGGATTTCCTCCTGGGTCATGTCCAGCGAGCGGCAGTGACGGATGAACGACAGGCGCTCGACATGCGCCAGGGTGTATTGCCGATAGTTGCCTTCGCTACGCGCGGGCTCGGGCAACAGGCCTTCGCGCTCGTAGTAGCGGATGGTCTCTACCGGGCAACCGGTTCTCTTCGCCAGCTCACCGATCTTCATGCCAACCCTCCTCCAATCGCCGACGCGGCTACCCGAATTGGCAGTACCGCTTGACTCTGTAGTTGCTACAGGGTGTGCAATCGCACCCAACACGTCAAACGGGAATTGTTTCCATGAGCCACGAACACGCCGACACTTGCTGTCACGGTCACGGACATGATCATGGGCACCGCCACGCGCCTCGCCCGGCGGTGGCCGCCATCGGAACCCTGGCCGGCAACGCCGAGTTGCGCTGGAGCGACCTGCGCATCGAAGCGATGGACTGCCCGACCGAGGAGCGCCTGATCCGCGACGCCCTCGGTCGCCAGCCGGCAGTGGAGTCGCTGGAATTCAACCTGATGCAGCGCCTGCTGCGCGTCCAGCATCGCTTCGACAGCGTCGAGCCGCTGCAGAAGCTGATCGCCGGCCTCGGCATGCAAGCGGTGCCGCTGGATGCCGGCGAAAATACCGACGGCCCCTCGCAAGCGCCGGCGAAACCCTGGTGGCCGCTGGCCCTGGCCGGCGCGATGGCGCTGGCCTCGGAGATCGTCGAATGGTTCGGCCTGGCGCCGGACTGGGTGGTCGCCGGCCTCGCCCTGCTGGCCATCCTCGGCGCCGGCCTGCCGACCTACCGCAAGGGCTGGATCGCACTGAAGAACCGCAACCTGAACATCAACGCCCTGATGAGCATCGCCGTGACCGGCGCCGTGCTCATCGGCCAGTGGCCGGAAGCGGCGATGGTCAGCGTGCTGTTCGCCATCGCCGAGTTGATCGAGGCGAAGTCCCTGGATCGCGCGCGCAACGCCATCCGCGGCCTGCTGCAACTGGCTCCGGAACAGGCCACCGTGCTGGTCGGCGGCGAATGGAAGGAGCTGCCGGCCAAGCAAGTGGAACTGGAAGCCACCGTGCGCGTGAAGCCCGGCGAACGCATCGCCCTCGACGGCGAGGTGACCAGCGGCCGCTCCAGCGTCAACCAGGCGCCGATCACCGGCGAAAGCCTGCCAGTGGAGAAGGAGGTCGGCGAGCCGGTGTTCGCCGGCAGCATCAACGGCGAGGGCGCGCTGGAGTACCGCGTCACCCGCCGCGCCGACGACAGCACCCTGGCCCGGATCATCCACGCCGTGGAGGAAGCCCAGGGTTCCCGCGCACCGACCCAGCGTTTCGTCGACAGTTTCGCCCGCGTCTACACCCCGGTGGTATTCCTCATCGCCCTCGCCACCGCGGTGCTGCCGCCGCTGCTGTTCGGCGGCGCCTGGCTGGACTGGATCTACCGCGCCCTGGTGCTGCTGGTGATCGCCTGTCCCTGCGCGCTGGTGATCTCCACCCCGGTGACCATCGTCAGCGGCCTTTCCGCCGCGGCGCGCCTGGGCATCCTGATCAAGGGCGGGGTGTTCCTCGAACTCGGGCGCAAGCTGTCCTGGGTCGCCCTCGACAAGACCGGCACCATCACCCATGGCAAACCGCAACAGACCGACTACCTGCCGATCGCGGAGGCTGACGGGACGGATGCGCGCCTGCTCGCCGCCAGCCTGGCCGCGCGTTCCGACCACCCGGTATCGCGCGCCGTGGCCAACGCAGCGGAAGAGGACGGCCTTGCCCTGGGCGTGGTCGAGGACCTCGCTGCCTTGCCGGGACGAGGCGTCAGCGGACGCATCGACGGCGTCCTCTACCACCTCGGCAACCATCGCCTGGTGGAGGAACTGGGCCTCTGCTCGCCGGCCCTGGAAGAGCGCCTGGACGCCCTGGAGCGCCAGGGCAAGACGGTCATCGCGCTGTGTGATCCGCAGCGCGTGCGGGCCCTCTTCGCCGTCGCCGACGGGGTCAAGGACAGCAGCCGCGAGGCGATCCGCGAGCTGCACGCGCTGGACGTGAAGACCCTGATGCTCACCGGCGACAACCCGCACACCGCAGCCGCCATCGCTGCCCAGGTAGGCATCGACGCAGCTCGCGGCAACCTCCTGCCGGAGGACAAGCTGCGTGAAGTGGAAGCGCGCCAGGCCGACGGCTCGCGGGTCGGCATGGTCGGCGACGGGATCAACGACGCGCCGGCCCTGGCCCGCGCCGACATCGGCTTCGCCATGGGCGCGGCGGGCACCGACACGGCCATCGAGACCGCCGGCGTCGCGCTGATGGACGACGACCTGCGCAAGTTGCCGCAATTCGTCCGGCTGTCGCGCACCACCCACGCGATCCTGGTCCAGAACATCACCCTGGCCCTGGGCATCAAGGCGGTGTTCCTCGCCCTTACCCTGGCAGGCGAAGGCACCCTATGGATGGCGGTATTCGCCGACATGGGCGCCAGCCTGCTGGTGGTGTTCAACGGTCTGCGACTGTTGCGCAAGCGTTTCTAAAAGGCCCCACTGGCCTCCTCCAGCCCCACTCAGGTGGGGCTTTTTTCTGCCCGAGTGTTCCGTCCTGGAGCGCTGCGGCAGTTGTGCGTTTCGTGGACTAGAGCCCTGTAGGACGGGCTTTAGTGAGCAGAGGTGGCGTTCTGCGACCACGCCGGAAGCCGACTGTTCAGTCAGAAAATTTCAGATTTTTTTTTGAACCCCTGAACCAGCGGGGGAGTCACTAAAAGTACATGGCCAATCGCCAAGCCCCTGAAACAGAGGCCTGGCAGAGGCTTGCTCAGTGAGCAGGAAGAAAAGACCGGAGGGCCGGAAACGCGCCCACGGTAATGGCCAGAGATGAAAGCCAAGGAATCAGCATCCCTGTCAGAGGAAATTTCCCATGGAGCAAAAAGCGATGAGCAAGCAACACACCGGTTCCCTGCGTGGCCTCAAGCTGGCCCTGCTGGCCGTAGGCAGCAGCCTGGTCCTGGCCGGCTGCGCCGGCAACCCGCCGACCGAGCAGTTCGCCGTGACCGAATCCGCGGTGAATAACGCGGTGAGCGCCGGCGGCCCGGAATATGCCCCGGTCGAGATGAAGTCCGCTCAGGACAAGCTGAGCCAGGCGCGCATCGCCATGAACGACAAGGAATACGACCAGGCCAAGCGCCTGGCGCAGCAGGCCGAGTGGGACGCCCGGGTCGCCGAGCGCAAGACCCAGGCCGCCAAGGCGCAGAAAGCCGTGAAGGATGCCCAGCAGGGCGTCATGGAACTGCGTGAGGAAGGCATGCGCGATACGCAGCACTAAGCCGGATTCCGCCCTTCTTTCGTCGATTCGTGATTAAGGATGACCCCTATGCGTAAGTACATTGCCCTCCCCGCCGTATCCCTGCTGGCCCTGGCGCTGGCCGCCTGCTCCACGCCGCCGAACGCCAACCTGGAACAGGCCCGCAGCAACTTCTCCGCGCTGCAGTCGCAGCCCGACGCGACCAAGGTCGCGGCCCTGGAAACCAAGGACGCCGGCGACTGGCTGGCCAAGGCCGACAAGGCCTACCAGGATGGCGAAGACCAGCGCGACGTGGACCAACTGGCCTACCTGACCAACCAGCGCATCGAACTGGCCAAGCAGACCATCGTCCTGCGCAATGCCGAGGCGCAGTTGCAGAACGCCTCCGCCCAGCGCGCCCAGGCCCGCCTCGACGCGCGCACCGCGCAACTGGACAAGCTGCGTAGCCAACTGAATGCCAAGCAGACCTCGCGCGGCACCATGGTGACCTTCGGCGACGTTCTGTTCGATCTCGACAAGTCCGACCTGAAGCCCGGCGCCATGCGCAACATCCAGCAACTGGCCGAGTTCCTCCAGCAGAACCCGGAGCGCCAGGTGATCGTAGAGGGCTACACCGATAGCACCGGTTCCGCCAACTACAACCAGCGCCTGTCCGAGCGTCGTGCCGACTCGGTGCGCATGGCCCTGCTCAGCCGCGGCATCAGCCCGGAACGCGTAGCCACCCGTGGCTACGGCAAGGAATATCCGGTGGCCAGCAACGGCACCAGCTCCGGCCGTGCCATGAACCGTCGGGTGGAAGTCACCATTTCCAACGACGCCAAGCCGGTCGCGCCACGCTCCTCCGTCAGCGGCTGATAAGCCCTACGGAAGCCCAAAAGCCCCGCCATCCGGCGGGGCTTTTTCATGGGCGGGGCTTGAGCTTTCCAGGTATCAGCGGGCCACAGGCCGCTCGCCGAGCAAGCGCTGGTAGCGCTCGGCCATCGAGCTATCGAAGGCAACCAGGACGATTTCCTCCAGGCTGCTGTGCGCCGGGCGTTGCCGGCAGACCTCTTCGACGGCAATGGCCGCGGCCTGCTCCAAGGGATAGCCGTAGATGCCGCAGCTGATGGCGGGGAACGCGACGCTGGCCGCCCCGGCCTGCTCGGCCAGCGCCAGGCTGCGCCGGTAGCAGCTGGCCAGCAGCTCCGCTTCGCCGTTGTCGCCGCCGCGCCAGACCGGGCCGACGGTGTGGATCACGTGGGCCGCCGACAGACGGAACCCACGGGTGATCTTCGCCTCGCCGGTCTTGCAACCGTGCAGCAGGCGGCAGGCCGCCACCAGTTCGGCACCGGCGGCGCGGTGGATGGCGCCGTCGACACCGCCCCCACCGAGCAGCGAGGAGTTCGCCGCGTTGACGATGGCATCCACCGCAAGACGGGTGATGTCTCCCTGCCAGACGCGGACCTCGGTCATTTCACTTCCTGCGGGACTTCCTGTCCGGCGCAGCGCACGGCGTGCTTCCTGTTGTCCACCAGCACGCCGGAAAGGCCCTTCTGCTCGGTGTCGAACAGCACCAGGACGCCATCGATGCACTGCGCGACCTGCTTGGCCGGCTCCAGGGACAGCTTCACATCTTCGCCGGGCAGGCTCTTCAGCATGGTGAAGTCGGCCAGCAACAGGGCGTCCTGCGGCTTGGCGAAATGCAGGTAGCCGTAGTACCAGAGCACGCCGACGGTGACGAAGATGGTACCGATGCCGGTCAGGATGCAGGGGAGTACGTTACGGTCGCTCATGGATTGCCTTCGGGTTTCGCGGATTCGCGGTTCGGGATTTCGGCCAGCCGGCGCAGGCCGGTGAAGCCATGGGGATCGTCGAGGAAGCGCAGCATCACTTCCTGCCAGGTCGCTTCGGCGAAGGTCTGCACGTGGCCGCCTCGGGTCAGTTGCAGGACCTTCGGCGGCCGCGCCTGGCGGTACAGGGCGATGCCGTTCTCGAGGGGCACAATGGTATCGTCGATGCTGTGAAAGAACAGCATGGGTGCGCCAGAAAGCCGCGCCACCGAATGGATGGCGCTGTCGTCGTCGGGCACCAGCCAGGACAGCGGCACCTGCAGTGGCCAGGTCAGCCAGGAACCGTCCAGCATGTGCCGGGCGATGCCGCGGTAGCTCGCCGGTACCCCGTCGAACACCAGCGCCTTGAACTGGCCCTGGCGCTGCGGATGCTCGGCCAGGTAGTGGATCGCCAGCGCGCCGCCGAGACTCTGCCCCAGCAGCACGCGCTCGGTGCCCTTCACCTCCGGCGCCTGGTCGAGCCAGGCGAACGCCGCGTCGATGTCGCGGTAGACCTCCGGCAGTCCCGGCTGGCCCTCCGACTGGCCGTAGCCGCGATAGTCGAGCATCAGCACCTGGTAGCCCTCGGCGGGCAGCCACCACGTGCCGCCGAGGTGCCAGGACAGGTTGCCGCCGTTGCCGTGCAGGTAGAGCACGGTGCCTTTCACCGGCACGCCTTTCTTCGCCGGCAGCCACCAGGCGCGCAGGCGCACGCCGTCGGCGGTGGTCAGGGTGACGTCGCGGTACTCCAGCCCGGCGCGCGCCGGAGTGATCTGCACCACCGGCTCGGGATAGAACAGCAGCGAACTGCAGCCACCGAGGAACAGCGCGCCGAGTACCAGCAGCGGGATCAGCAGGCGCTTCATCCGTTGTTGGTCCTTACCTCTTCGCGGGCGCGAAAGGTGGCGTCGTAGATGCGCCCAGCCAGGCGCGAGAACGGCAGGCTCTGCAGCCAGACGGTGCCGCTGCCCTTGAGGGTGGTCAGCAGCAATCCTTCGCCGCCGAACAGCATGCTCTTCAGGCCGCCGGCCAGTTGCACGTCGTAGTCGATGCCGTCGGTGAAGGCCACCAGGCAACCGGTGTCGACCCGCAGCGTCTCGCCATTCAACTGGCGGCGGATCAGCGTGCCGCCGGCGTGGACGAAGACCAGGCCATCGCCCTCGAGCTTCTGCAGGATGAAGCCCTCGCCGCCGAAGAAACCGGCGCCCAGGCGCTTGGTGAAGGCGATGCCGACCCGGGTGCCATAGGCTGCGCAGAGGAACGAGTCCTTCTGGCAGAACAGGCGCCCGCCGACATCGTCCAGGTCCACCGCCACCACGCTGCCCGGATAGGGCGCGGCAAAGGCCACGTGCTGCTTGCCCTGGCCTTCGTTGGTGAAGTGGGTCATGAACACCGACTCGCCACCGAGCTTGCGCTTGCCGGCGCTCCACAGCTTGCCCAGCAGGCTGCCGTCGGAGCCGTCGCCCATCCGCGCGGTGAAGCGGATGTCGCCGGTCATGTAGTTCATCGCCCCGGCCTCGGCGATCACGGTTTCCCCGGGGTCGAGTTCGATCTCCACGGTCTGCATGGATTCGCCGAGGATGCGGTAGTCGAGTTCGTGGCTGGCCATCGCCGTTCTCCTTGCTTGCCGGCCGACCGCCCGCGCGCACCGGGAAAGACCGGCACGGCGGGGAACGGTCAGAGGATGTTCGCGTAGTCCGCTTCGATGCGGTCCAGGCTGAGGTGGTTGAGGAAGTTCGAGAAGCACATCCAGGCCGACAGCGCGTTGAGGTCGCGGAACTGCGGCGGCAGGTACTTCGGCGGCGCCACCAGGCCCTCGTCCACCAGCTGGCGCAGGGTGCGCATGTCTTCCAGGGTGGTCTTGCCGCAGAACAGCAGGGGGATCTGTTCGAGCTTGCCCTTGCGCACGGCGAGCTGGATGTAGTTGTAGATGAGGATGAAGCCCTTCAGGTAGGACAGGTCCTTGGTGAACGGCAGGCCATCCGGGGTCGAGCCGCGGAAGACCCGGCTGGCGTTCTGGTAGCTGTCCTCCAGGCTGTAGCCCTGCTCGCGGTAGAAGTGGAACACGTCGAGGAAATCGGCGCCCTCCTCGGCCATGTGGATCGCCCGGGTGCGATTGGTCAGCTTGCGCAGGCGGGTCGGGTAGGAGGCGAAGGCGATCACCTCCATCAGGATCGCCAGGCCTTCCTGGGTCACGGTGGAGGACGGCGGTCCCTTGGCGAGGAAGGTGCAGATCGGCTGGCTCAGGCCGTTCAGGGTGGTGCCGACGTGCACCAGGCCCTCGTGGACCTCCAGCGCGCGCACGTCGCGCTCGTTGAACAGGGCGTCGGCGCGTACCTTGATGTAGTCGGCGCCGGCCGCCGCGTCGGCGACGATGCCGTCGGACTCGAACACGCGGATGGTGCCCTCCTCCTCGCCGAACACGGTGTTCAGCCGCGCCTGGAGGATCGGTACGACCTCCTTGGCGGTCAGGGTCTTGGGTTCGTCCTTGAGATCGCCGCGGTCGGCGATGTTGTTCAGGTAGTCGGAGAGCATCAGGCCGAGGTCGGCCAGGGTCGGATCGCCGGCATGGAAGGCGTCCGAGGCCGAGCCGTAGAGTTCCTGGGAGATCAGCCCGAGGTCCGGGGTGCCGCGCGCCTCGAGCATGCGAATGACCATCCGGTATTCCTTGCACATCCGCCGCATGATCTGCCCGACCGGGTTGAACTGGCCCAACTGGCGGGTGATGTCGCGCTCGATGTTCTGGAATTCCTGCTTCTTGGCGCTGGCGTCGAAGGCCAGCGGGCGGCTGTCGTAGTAGCCGCGATCGACCTTCGGCGCATGCTTGCCGCGGCCCTTGAGGAAGTCCTGGCGGATCCCGTCGTCCCATTTGATCGCATCCAGCACGCGGATCGGCGTCTGCGCCTCGACGATGCGATCGGACAGGGAGCGGATGATCTTCTGGTAGTCGTTCTGCGCCTTGCGCTGGCTCATCGGCAATCTCATTGGGTGACCCGCTGGAAGCGGGCGGCCTCGACGAACACGTCGGAATTGGCGGGATCGTTCAGGTAGGCGAAGACCTTCGCCAACGGGCTGCGCACCAGCGCGCCCTTGCCCTGATCGCTGTCGACGGTCTCGCCGTCGAGCTGGCCGGCGCCGAGGTCCTCGACGATGCGCTCGACGTCGAGGTTGTAGATCACCAGCTCGTCACCGTCGGTGATCTCGAAGCCGGCGATGATGAAGTTGCCGCCCAGGCTCTTCGGCAGGCCGGCCGACAGGTACCAGCGCTTGCCCTGGTGGGAGACGGTGAAGCCGTAGTCTTCCAGGCTCTCGGTATTGTCCTTGCTGTCCACGTAGCTGAGCGCACGGTAGACATTGCTGCCGGAACGGGTGATCTCCAGGAATTGTTCTTCCTTCCACTCGTTCTCGCGGCTCCAGGTCCCGAGCAGATGGCTCGGCGCCGCCTCGCGCGGCGGTATCGGCTCCTTGAAGGTGACCAGGCAACCGCCCAACAGCAGGAAACTCAGGACCACCAGGCAACGCCAGGCTTTCATCACACGCTCCTTAGGAACCCTCCGCAACCTGCGACCGGCTGGCCGAGGGAAGGTTCGGGTATGAAAAACCCCGCCATGGCGGGGTTGACGCTCAGGTCACAGGCCCATGACCAGATTCAGGTACCGTCTGAGTATGGCGCGCATTTCGTCCACGGCCAGTTGCTCGACCCCGTCCACGAGGCCCTGATATTCCATCTGCAGAATAATCGACGTCAACACCTTGGCGTCCTGCTCGGGCTGCCCGGAACCGAGCACCTGGAAGAAATGCACGGCGCCGAGGGAGAGAATCCGCTGGTGGGCATCGGCCAGTTCGCGCAGGCGCGGGTTGAGCAACGCCTCCTGGCGGAAGGCCTGTTCGGCCAGCAGGTGCTCGCGGCGCTCGGTGAGCTGGACCTGGACATACTGCACGGCCAGCTCGACGATCCGTTCCACCAGCGAGCCACGGGCGCCGGGGTCGTCGGCCAGCACCGCGGCCATCTCCTGGAGGTCGCCCTCCACGCTGCTCCAGAACGCCGACAGCGCCTCTGCGTTGCGCTCGACGAAGAGGGCGAAGGTGTCGGTGATGAGATCGTCGATGTCCTTGAAGTAGTAGGTGGTGGCCGACAACGGCACCTGGGCCTCGGCGGCCACCGCGCGGTGGCGCACGGCCCGTACGCCGTCGCGGACGATCAGGCGCATGGCGGCATCGAGAATCGCCTGGCGCCGCTGCTCGCTGCCCTGGCGGCTGGCCTTGCGGCCCTGGTAACGAACGCTTTCGGCTACCGCGCTGGCGGCCTGCGCGGCGCTGTCTCTGGGAGCTACTCGGGACACGGTGTTTCCTCCGCTCGCGGACGATGGGGCATTGTTCGGACTTTTTCGCGTGGAATCAATCGGCCGCTATCGGGGAAGCTCCGATCCCACCCGCACCTTCCGTGGTCAGCCGGCGGATCGGCGGTTATCGGCCCCTGGCCCGGCGGCCGGGACACCGCGCGGCCATGAAAAAACCGCCCGAAGGCGGCTTTTCCATGGACTGTTGCGGCGCTCAGGCCTGCGGGCGCATGTGCGGGAACAGGATCACGTCGCGGATCGACGGCGAGTTGGTCAGCAGCATCACCAGGCGGTCGATGCCGATGCCTTCGCCGGCGGTCGGCGGCATGCCGTATTCCAGGGCATTGATGAAGTCGGCGTCGTAGTGCATCGCCTCGTCGTCGCCGGCGTCCTTCTCCTTGACCTGCAACATGAAGCGCTCGGCCTGGTCCTCGGCGTCGTTCAGCTCGGAATAGGCATTGGCGATCTCGCGGCCGCCGATGAACAGCTCGAAGCGGTCGGTGACGCTCGGGTCTTCGTCGTTGCGGCGGGCCAGCGGCGAAACCTCGAAGGGGTAGCGGGTGATGAAGTGCGGCTGCTCCAGCTTGTGCTCCACCAGTTCCTCGAAAATCATCACCTGCAGCTTGCCCAGGCCTTCGTGGCCGAGGACCTTGGCGCCGGCCTTCTTGGCGATGGCCCGCGCCTTCTCGACGTCGTTGAGGTCGGCGGCGGTGATCTCCGGGTTGTACTTGAGGATCGAATCGAACACCGACAGGCGCACGAACGGCTCGCCGAAGTGGAAGACCTTGTCGCCGTAGGGCACGTCGGTGGTACCGAGTACCGCCTGAGCCAGTTCGCGGAACAGTTCCTCGGTCAGGTCCATGTTGTCTTCGTAGTCGGCGTAGGCCTGGTAGAACTCGAGCATGGTGAACTCGGGGTTGTGCCGGGTCGAGACGCCTTCGTTACGGAAGTTGCGGTTGATCTCGAAGACCTTCTCGAAACCGCCGACCACCAGGCGCTTGAGGTACAGCTCCGGGGCGATGCGCAGGAACATGGCCATGTCCAGCGCGTTGTGATGGGTCTCGAACGGCTTGGCCGCGGCGCCGCCGGGGATGGTCTGCAGCATCGGGGTCTCCACTTCGAGGAAACCGCGCTCGCTGAGGAAACGGCGGATGTGGGCGATGACCTGGGAACGCACGCGGAAGGTGTGGCGGGTTTCCTCGTTGACCATCAGGTCGACGTAGCGCTGGCGGTAGCGCTGCTCGGTGTCGGTCAGGCCATGGTGCTTGTCCGGCAGCGGACGCAGCGACTTGGTCAGCAGGCGCACGCTGGTCATGTCGACGTACAGGTCGCCCTTGCCCGAGCGGGCCAGCACGCCTTCGGCGCCGATGATGTCGCCCAGGTCCCAGGTCTTGATCTCGGCCAGGGTTTCTTCCGGCAGGGTCTTGCGGTTGACGTAGACCTGCAGGCGCTCGCTGCTGTCCTGGAGGACGATGAAGGAACCGCGGTTGAGCATGATCCGACCGGCCACCTTGACCGGGATCGCTGCGGCTTCCAGCTCTTCCTTGGTCTTGTCGGCGTACTGTTTCTGCAGGTCCGCGAAGTAGGCGTCGCGGCGGAAGTCGTTGGGGAAGGCGATGGCCCGGGCTTCGCGCACGGCGGCAAGTTTTTCCTTGCGCTGGGCGATCAGCTTGTTTTCTTCCTGTTGCAGTTCGTGCTGGTCGAGTTGTTGGTCGCTCATGGTCTTGGTGGTTCCTGGTTAGGCTCTCTTGCCTGTGGAAACGGATTGCGCAACAGGGGCGAAAAGCGTAGCGAACGCCGGCCAGGCAAGGCGGGAAATGGCGAGGACACGGAGTTCACGATCGTAAAAAACGAGCAGTCCGAACCATTTTCCAACGCGGCCTGGCCAGGCGCAGCAGCTTTACAGCCCCTGTTTGAGGCTGGCTTCGAGGTATTCGTCTAGATCGCCGTCGAGCACCTTGTCGCAGTCGCTGCGCTCGATACCGGTACGCAGGTCCTTGATCCGCGACTGGTCGAGCACGTAGGAGCGGATCTGGTGGCCCCAGCCGATGTCGGACTTGGAGTCCTCCAGGGCCTGGGACGCGGCGGTACGCTTCTGCATTTCCAGCTCGTACAACTTGGCCCGCAGCATCTTCATCGCGGTGTCCTTGTTGGCGTGCTGGGAGCGTTCGTTCTGGCACGCCACCACGGTATTGGTCGGCACGTGGGTGATCCGCACCGCCGAATCGGTGGTGTTCACGTGCTGACCGCCCGCGCCGGAGGAGCGGTAGGTATCGATGCGCAGGTCGGCCGGGTTGATCTCGATCTCGATGTTGTCGTCGATTTCCGGCGATACGAACACCGCGGTGAACGAGGTGTGGCGACGGTTGCCGGAGTCGAACGGACTCTTGCGCACCAGGCGGTGCACGCCGATCTCGGTGCGCAGCCAGCCGAAGGCGTACTCGCCCTTGATGTGCACGGTGGCGCCCTTGATGCCGGCGACCTCGCCCTCGGACAGCTCGATGATAGTGGCGTCGAAGCCGTGCTTGTCGGCCCAGCGCAGGTACATGCGCAGCAGCATGTTGGCCCAGTCCTGGGCCTCGGTGCCGCCGGAGCCGGCCTGGATGTCCAGGTAGGCGTTGTTCGGGTCCATCTCGCCGCTGAACATGCGGCGGAACTCCAGCTTCTCGAGGATCTCGCGCAGACGCTCGACTTCGTTGGCAACGTCGTCGACGGCGCCCTCGTCGTCTTCCTCGACCGCCATGTCCAGCAGGTCGCGGGAGTCGGCCAGGCCGCTGGTCAGGTCGTCCAGGGTTTCCACCACCTGCGCCAGCTGGGCGCGCTCGCGGCCGAGGTTCTGGGCGTATTCGGGGTTGTTCCAGACGTTGGGGTCTTCGAGCTCGCGGTTTACTTCGACCAGGCGATCATGCTTCTGATCGTAGTCAAAGATACCCCCGAATGGTCTGGGTGCGCTCGGAGAGGTCCTTGATGCTGTTGAGGATCGGGTTGATTTCCATGGCTGGCGCTCACTCGCGGGAAAACGTCGAAAAGCTGCGAAGTATACTGCACTTGCGCCCCACAGGCAGTACGCCGGCCTCTATTTAATGCCGGCCGGCGACGCATGGCCGCCGCGCGCCGCTCAGCCCGCCGGGGCCGGCGGCACCGGCTGTTCCATCAGGCCGACCTGGTTGCGGCCATTGTTCTTGGCCTGGTAGAGCGCCTGGTCGGCCATCTCGATGAGAACCCGGAAGGTTTGCCCGCCGCCGCCCGGCACCAGGGTGCTGACGCCGATGCTGACGGTCAGGTGCGAGCCCGGGCGTGGCTGGTCGTGGCTGATCTGCAGGCTCTCCACCGTGCGCCGGACCTTCTCCGCCAGCAACCGTGCGCCGCCCGGCGAGGTGCCCGGGAGGACCATGGCGAACTCCTCGCCGCCGTACCGAGCCGCCAGGTCCGAGGAGCGACTGCAGCCCTCGCGGATGGCCCCGGCGACCTGGCGCAGGGCCTCGTCGCCGGCGACGTGGCCGAAGGTGTCGTTGTAGCTCTTGAAATAGTCCACGTCGATCATCAGCAGCGACAGTTGCGACTGCTCGCGCAGCGAGCGGCGCCACTCCATCTCCAGGTATTCGTCGAAGTGACGACGGTTGGAGAGCCCGGTCAGGCCGTCGGAGTTCATCAGCCGCTGCAGCACCAGGTTGGTCTCCAGCAACTGCTGCTGGCTCTCGCGCAGCGCCCGATAGGCCTCGTCGCGTTGCTGCAGGGCGATGTACGAACGCGAGTGGTAGCGGATCCGCGCCACCAGCTCGATGGCGTCCGGCAGCTTGACCAGGTAGTCGTTGGCGCCGGCGGCGAACGCCGCGCTCTTCACCGTCGGCTCTTCCTTGGTCGACAGGACGATGATCGGGATGTCGCGGGTCGCCGGGTTGCCGCGGTAGGCGGCGAGCAGCGTGAGGCCGTCGACGCCGGGCATCACCAGGTCCTGGAGGATCACCGTCGGCTTGATCTGGTTGGCCACCGCCACCGCCTGCTGCGGATCGGAACAGAAGTGGAAGTCGATGCCCGCCTCGCTCGCCAGCGAGCGACGCACAGCCTCTCCGATCATGGCCTGATCATCGACAAGCAGTACCATGACCGCGCCGTCCAGAGGGGCGCCCAGGTCGGTCTTGCTCTCATGAGGGTTGTGCATGTTTCTCTCCGGGACCGGGGCCCCTCGTATCAAATTGAATGCTGTTCCACGCACCGCCACGGCGGGCGCCGGCGCCTACCCTGGCGCCTGGCCGGACTCGCGCCCGGCTAATCGAATACCTCCGCCAGGCGCGGGGCGATCTTTTCCAGGGAAAGGATCTGCACCGCGGCATCGATCGCCGCCGCGGCCTTCGGCATCCCGTAGACCGCGCAACTGGCCTGGTCCTGGGCGATGGTGAGGAAGCCGCGCTCGCGCATCTGCTTGAGGCCCTGGGCGCCGTCGCGGCCCATGCCGGTCAGCAGCACGCCCACGGCGTCGCCACGCCAGTAGTTCGCCACGCTCTCGAAAAACACGTCGATGGACGGCCGGTAGACGAAAGAACGCGGTTCGGCGGTGTACACCAGCGAACCGTTGCGCAGCAGGCGGATGTGATTGTTGGTCCCCGCCAGCAGGATCTGCCCCGGTATCGGCGGCTCGCCATCGCGCGCCAGGCGCACCGGCAGCTTCGATTCGCTGGCCAGCCATTCGGCCATGCCGGCGGCGAATACCTCGTCGACATGCTGCACCAGCACCACTGCGGCATTGAAACTGGCCGGCAGTTGCTTGAGCAACACCGCGAGCGACGCCGGACCGCCAGCCGAAGCGCCGATCGCCACCAGACGCTGGCGCGCCCCGCCGGCCTTCGGCGGCACCACCTGGACCTTGCCACGGTTATCGCGCTGGCCGATCAGCCAGCCGACGTTCTGAATCTTGCGCAACAACGGCGCCGCCGCCGTTTGCGGGTTGCCGATGCCCAGCGCCGGCGTGTTCACCGCATCGAGCGCGCCATATCCCATCGCTTCGAAAACCCGGTGCACATTCTGCTCGATATCGACGGTAACAATCACGATCGCGCAAGGACTTTCCGCCATGATCCGACGAGTTGCCTCGACACCGTCCATCACCGGCATGAGCAGGTCCATCAGCACCACGTCGGGCGTATCGGCGGCGCACTGGGTCACCGCCTCGGCACCGTTGCTGGCGACCCAGACGATCTGGTGCTGCGGCTCGAAGGCCAGCGCGCGGCGCAGCGCCTCGACGGCCAACGGCATGTCATTGACGATTCCGATCCTCAACCCTGTGCTTCTCCGATCAGGACGACGACGGCATCCAGCAAGGCCTCATCGTGGAAACTGGCCTTCGCCAGATAATAGTCGGCGCCGGCGTCGAGACCGCGCCGACGGTCCTCCTCACGATCCTTGTAGGACACCACCATCACCGGCAGCGACTGCAGGCGGCTGTCGCGACGCACCAGGGTGACCAGTTCGATACCGTCCATGCGCGGCATGTCGATATCGGTGATGAGCAGGTCGAAATGCTCCGAGCGCAGGGCGTTCCAGCCGTCCATGCCATCCACCGCCACTGCCACGTCGTAGCCGCGGCCGAGCAGGAGCTTGCGTTCCAGCTCACGCACCGTGAGCGAGTCGTCGACCACCAGGATGCGCTTGCGTTGCGCCCCGCCGGCCTGCCGCCGGCTGCGATCGATGCGCTCCAGGCGGCCGCTGCTGAGCAGCTTGCCGACCGAATGCAGGAGGTCCTCGACGTCCAGGATCAGCACCGGCGAACCGTCGTCCAGCAAGGCGCCGGCGGAAACGTCGCGCACCTTGCCCAGGCGCGGATCGAGAGGCATCACCACCAGGGTACGCTCGCCGACGAAACGCTCCACGGCGACGCCGTAGACCGCATCGCGGTCGCGCACCACCACTACCGGGATGGCCCCTTCGGTGCGGCTGCTCTCGGGCCGCTGCAGCAGTTGCGCAGCCGAGACCAGGCCGACATGGCGACCCTCGTACCAGAAGTGCTGGCGACCTTCGAGCTGGACGATCTCCTCCGCTTCCAGCTCGCACATGCGCTCGATGTGCGCCAGCGGGAAGGCGTAGGCCTCCTCGCCGATCTCCACCACCAGGCTGCGCACCACGGACAGGGTCAGCGGCACCTCGACGTGAAACAGCGCTCCCTGCCCCTGGCGTTGCTCCATGCGCACGCCGCCGCGCAACTGGCGGACCATGTGCTGCACGGCATCCAGTCCGACGCCGCGACCGGACACCTCGGTGACCTGCTCGCGCATGCTGAAGCCGGGCAGGAAGAGAAACGCCAGGAGTTCCTCCTCGCTCAGTTGCGCCACGGTCTCGGCGGTGGCGAACTGGCGATTGAGCACGGTCTCGCGCAGGCGCTGCAGATCGATGCCGCCGCCGTCGTCGCTCAGTTCCAGGACCAGCATGCCGGCGTGGTGGCGGGCGCGGATGGTGATCCTGCCCTCGGCCGGCTTGCCGGCGGCGAGGCGGGTTTCCGGCGCCTCGATACCGTGATCGACGGCATTGCGTAGCAGGTGGGTGAGCGGCGCTTCGAGTTTTTCCAGGACATCCCGGTCGACCTGGGTGCTTTCGCCCTCGACCAGCAGGCGCACCTGCTTGCCCAGCGAGCGGCCCAGGTCGCGAACCATCCGCGCCTGGCCGCTAAGGACGTCGGCGAATGGCCGCATCCGCGAGGCCAGCGCCGCGTCGTAGAGCACCTGGGCACGCTGGCCGCCCTGCCAGGCGAACTCGTCGAGATCGGCGATGTGCTGCACCAGCATCTGCTGGCATTCGCCAATCAGTTGCCGCGCCTCGCCGAGCATGGCCTGGGCCTGCGGGTCGAGGGCGGTTTCCTGGACCGTCTCGCGTACCACGTCGAGCGCGCGGCTGGCGCTGGACTGCAGGCGACGCAGGCGTTGCAGGGAATCGGCCAGCGGCTTGATGCGCTGGAACTCCACCAGCGACTTGCTGGAGATATCCAGCAGCCGGTCCAGGCGTTCGGCGGTGACCCGCAGGACCCGGCTGCGGCGCTCCTCGGCCTGTTCGCCGCCCGCCTGCCCGGCGGGCTCCTCGTCGTTGTCGTCGCTGGCGGCCGCTGACGCCGCTGGCGGCGCCTCGGGGACCGCTTCCGGCAGACCGGGAGTCGTCGCCGGCAGCTCCGCGCGGGCCAGCGGCAGGCCGCTGCGCACCAGGCCTTCGAGGCGCAGCACCAGGCCGTCGATCTCTTCCCGCCCGGCGCCTTCGGCCCAGCCTGCGTCGCCGGCTGGCGGGGTGCCGATACGCAGCAACAGGTCGCAGCCCTGGAGCAACGCATCGATATGTTCCGATTGCAGGAGCAGGCGTCCGTCCTGCGCCTCCACCAGGCAATCCTCCATGACGTGCGCCACGCGCACGCCGGCGTCCAGCCCGACGATACGCGCCGCGCCTTTCAGCGAGTGCGCGGCGCGCATGCAGGCTTCCAGTTGGTCGGCCTGGGTCGGGCTGCGCTCCAGCGCCATCAGGCCGGCGTTGAGCACCTGGGTCTGGGCCTCCGCCTCGAGCCGGAACAGCTCGAGCAGCGACGCGTCTCTCATCTGGTCCGGGGTCATGCCAGGCTCCGCGCTACGGCTTGCAGGAGAGGGCCTTCGTCGAGCAGGGTGATGCTCCGCTCGCGCCATTGCAGCACGCCGGCCACGTGCCGGCGCGAGGCCTGGCCGTCGGCGTGGTTGGGCGGCAGTATCCGCGCCAGCGGAATCGCATGGATGCCGTCGACTTCCTCCACCGGCGCCACCACCGGACCGCCGGCGGCGGAAATGATCAGCATGCGCGGAACCACCCGGCGCTCGCTGACCGGCGCGGCGCCGGGTTCGAGATCCAGCAGTTCGCCGAGGGAAAGGCAGGCGACCAGCGCGCCGCGCACGTTGGTCACCCCTTGCAGGGCGCGCGAGCGCTGGTGCGGCAGGGAATGGATAGGATTCATCGGCGCCACTTCCACCAGGCTGCCGGTGGCCAGGCCGAACCACTCTTCGCCCAGGCGGAACACCAGGATCGAACGCGTCTCGCCGAGGTCGCTCTGTTCGCGCTGGCTGTCCATCGTTTCGGCGCTGTCGAGCTGGTCCTGGCGCAGGGCGATGCGGTCCAGCAAGTAGGTCGCCGCGGCAGCGTAAACCTCGCAGTTGCGGCAATGGACATGCTCGGCCAGGCGTTCGCAGGACTTGTCGCCATGCACGCCGATGCGGTTCCAGCAGTCATCCACCTGTTGGGTATCGAGCAAGGTCAGGCTCGCCTCAACCATCTTTGTTCACTCCACGGGCCGCACGTTGCTGCAGGCGCCGGGCGCCGGCATGGTCGCCGCGAGCGGCGAGCAGCGCCGCCAGGTGCGCCAGCGCCTCGGCGTGCTGCGGCTCCAGGTACAGGGCCTTGCGGTAGAAATCCTGGGCTTCCTGCTCCTGCCCGGCGACATCGCTGAGCAGCCCGAGCCAGTAGAAGACCGTGGCCGACGGCCCACGCGCGGCCAGTTGGCGCTCGCAGGCGGCGCGCGCCTCGCGGTGCTGGCCGGCATCCGCCAGGCGGGCGATTTCGTCGAACTCGCCGACGGGACTGGCGAGGGGCTGGCCGCTGGCTGGTGGAACCAGGCTGGACAGCCGCTGGCGCGGTTTCGCCGGTGGCGGCGGCGAAGGCCGAATACTCGCACGCTCCACGGCGGCGGCAACCACCGGGCGCGCTCCGTCGCTCACCGCCTTGGGCCGCGCGCCGCGGGGCGCCTCGCTGGTCCGGCGGAACACGAAAGACAGCGGCACGCCGATCGGCTGCATGCCATGCTGGCTGAGCAGGCTCGCCTCGGCTGGTCCGATGAACATCGCGCCGTCCGGCCGCAACAGGCGCTTGAGCACCTCGACCACCTCGCTCTGGGTCGGGCGGTCGAAATAGATCAGCAGGTTGCGACAGAACACGAAATCGTAGGGTGCCTCGCCCGCCAGTAGCCCGGGATCGAGCAAATTGCCGCAGCGGAAGCGCACCTTGCGGCGAACCTGCTCGGCCAACTGGTAGCCCTCGGCAACCTCGCTGAAATGGCGGTCGCGAAACCCCAGTTCGTCGCCGCGGAAGGAATTCCTGCCGTACACCCCGAGGCTGGCGCGCTCGATCACCCGAGCGCTGACGTCGAGGGCGTCGACCTCGAACAGGTACTCGGAGAGCCCGGCATCGAGCAAGGCCATGACGATGGAATACGGCTCCTCGCCGGTGGAACAGGGCAGGCTGAGGATCCTTAGCGCGCGTCCGCCGCCCAGGCTCGGCAGGCGCTCGAAGGCCAGCCTGGCGAGGGTGGTGAACGACTCCGGGTAGCGGAAGAACCAGGTCTCCGGCACCACCACCGCTTCGATCAGCGCCTGCACCTCGCCCGGCGAGCCGTTCAGGCGCATCCAGTATTCGTCCTCGTCGTGCAGCGCGAGGCCGCTCATGCGCTGGCGTACCGCGCGCTCGATCACCGCGCTGCCCACCGAGCTGGCATCCAGGCCGATCCTGCTCTTGAGCAGGCGTTCGAAGCGATCGTTCATGCCGTCCCCTCGCCGCACTCCGGCGGGAACAGCAGGGCGCGCACTTCGTCGGGCAGCAATGCCTCGACCCGCACCCATTGCACCAGTCCCCGTGGTCCTTCATAGACCGGACCGAGATAGCGGGCCTCGCCGTTGTCCAGGCCATAGTCGCGGAACGCCGACGGTTCGCAACGCAGGGTATCGGTGGCCTGTTCGAGGATCAGTCCGAGCCAGACCGGCTCCCGGTCCTGGCGGGCGCGGTATTCGACCAGCACGATGCGCGTGCTGGTGCGGGCCAGCGCCGCGCGGCCGAAGGCCATTGCGCAGAGGTCGAGCACCGGGACCAGGACGCCGCGATGGGAGAACACCCCGGCGACCCATTCCGGCGCCTCCGGAATGCGCTTCAGGCGCAGCAGCGGCAGCACTTCGACCACTTCGCGGGCATCCAGGGCATAGCGGTCGCCTTCCATGCGGAACAGCAGGAACAGCTTGCTGGTGCGTCGATGATCGCCGGTGGAGCGGGACACGGTCACAGCCTCAGACTTTGAAGCGGGATACGCCGTTGCGCAGCCCGTTCGCCACCAGGTTCAGCTCATCGATGGCGAAGCTGGCCTGGCGCAGCGACTCCACGGTCTGCCCGGTGGCCTCGCCCAGTTGCACCAGCGCCTGGTTGATCTGCTCGGCACCGGTAGCCTGGGCCTGCATACCCTCGTTGACCATCTGCACCCGCGGCGCCAGCGCCTGCACCTGCTGGATGATCTGCGACAGTTGCTCGCCGACCTGGCCGACCTCGGCGATACCGCGGCGGACCTCCTCGGAGAACTTGTCCATGCCCATCACCCCGGCCGATACCGCCGACTGGATCTCGCGCACCATCTGCTCGATGTCGTAGGTGGCGACCGCGGTCTGGTCCGCCAGCCGGCGCACCTCGGTGGCCACCACGGCGAACCCGCGGCCGTACTCGCCGGCTTTCTCCGCCTCGATGGCGGCGTTCAGCGAGAGCAGGTTGGTCTGGTCGGCGACCTTGACGATGGTGGTGACCACCTGGTTGATGTTGCCGGCCTTCTCGTTGAGGATCGCCAGCTTGGCGTTGACCAGGTCGGCCGCGCCCATCACGTGGTGCATGGTTTCCTCCATGCGCGCCAGGCCCAACTGGCCGGAACCGGCCAGGGTCGACGTCTGCTCGGCGGCGCCGGAGACTTCGCTCATTGTCCGCACCAGGTCGCGCGAGGTGGCGGCGATCTCGCGAGAAGTGGCGCCGATCTCCGTGGTGGTCGCGGCGGTTTCGGTGGCGGTGGCCTGCTGCTGCTTGGAGGTCGCGGCGATCTCGGTGACCGAGGTGGTGACCTGCACCGAAGAACGCTGGGCCTGCGACACCAGGCCCTTGAGCTCTTCGGCCATGCCGTTGAAACCGGTCTCGATGGCGCCGAATTCGTCACGCCGGCCGAGGTTCAGGCGTGCGGTGAGGTCGCCACCGGCCATCAGGTCGAGGCTGCGGACGATCTTCTGGATCGGCTGGGTGATCGCCCGCAACAGCAGGAACCCGCAGATGCCGGCTACCACCACCGCCAGCAGCAGGGTCACCAGCATGCTCAGTTCGGCATCGTCCACCGCGTTTACGATGTTGTCCGAGGCGCGGTCGGCGATGTCCTTGTTCAGCTCGATCATCTCGTTGAGGTACTTGCGGCCCTCGCGCCAGTGCTCGGTCAACGGGCCGGCGACGAGCTTGCCGGCTTCCTCGAAGCGCTTCTCGCGGTAAAGCTCGAGCACCTTGTCGTGCTGCTCCAGGTAGTCCTTGCGCACGGCCTGGAAACCGGCGAGCAACTCGTGGTCGCGGGCCTCGTCGGGGTTCATGGTCTTCTGGTAGGAGGCGATCTGCTGGTCCAGGCGCTCCTCGCTGGCGAGGATACTGTCGGCCTCGGCCTTGCTCAGCTCGTGGTCGTCGGTGATGCCGAACAGTTCCTGGGTCTGCAAGTAGTTGTCGGTCCACGAACTGCGTACCAGCGTGATGAAGTACATCCCCGGCATGGCGTCGTCCTGGACACGGTAGGCGCCCTTTTCCACCGTCAACATCTTCACGTACGCAGTAGCGGCCATCAGCAGCATGATCGCGATGATCACGGCGAAACTTGCCAGGATTCGCTGGCGAACAGTCCAGTTCTTCACATTTTTCCCCAAGACTCGAGTCCGGATTCGTTCCTGCCGCCACAACGGCCCGTCAATCGCGCGGACTGTATAGGCCGTCCCCGGCACCGGCAAGCAGCGCCATAGGGTTTTCCCGCTATTGTAGGCGCTGGAAAGGCGTTTTTTGACGCCAGAAGTGTGGCAGAAAGAGAAAGAAAGAAAACTGGCAAGCCAGACTTTTCTGAGAAGACAGGCTCATCACGGAGGGAATGTGCGCCCCGTCCCCATGCCGGGAACGGGGCGCGATTTCACCGGTGGATGTCGGTATGGCGGGTTTCGCGGAGGAACAGCAAGGCGCAGACCAGGCTACCGCCGGTGATCAGCACCGGATACCAGAGGCCGTAGAAGATGTCGCCGGTGTACACCACCAGGGCGAACGAGACCGTGGGCAGGAAGCCGCCGAACCAGCCGTTGCCGATGTGGTACGGCAGGGACAGCGAGGAATAGCGGATGCGGGTCGGGAACAGTTCGACCATCAGCGCCGCCAGCGGGCCATAGCAGAGGGTGGAGATCAGTACCAGGGCGAAGATGATGGCGATCACCATCGGCTTGTTCACCTGGCTGCCGTCGGCCTGCTGCGGATAGCCTGCCGTCTTCACCGCGGCCGCCATCGCTTCGGCGTCGAAGCCGGCGATCTCGGTCTCGCCGATCCGCACCCTGACGTCGCTGCCGGCGGGCGCCGCCACCGTCGAGTAGGGCAGGCCGGCCTTGACCAGGAAGGTCTTGACCTTGTCGCAGGGGCTGTCGAAGGTCGCCTTGCCTACCGGGTCGAACTGGAAAGTGCAGGTCGCCGGGTCGGCCACCACGCTGATCGGCGACTGCCGGCTGGCCTGGTCGATGGCCGGGTTGGCGTAGTGGGTCAGGCCCTTGAACAGCGGGAAGTAGAACAGCGTGGCGAGCAACAGGCCGGCCAGCAGCACCGGCTTGCGGCCGATGCGGTCGGACAGCCAGCCGGCGACGATGAAGAACGGCGCGCCAAGCACCAGGGCGACGATCAGCAGACCGTTGGCGGTGCCGCCATCGACCTTGAGCACCTGGGTAAGGAAGAACAGCACGTAGAACTGCGCCGTGTAGAAGGTCACCGCCTGGCCGGCATTGATGCTGAACAGCGCGGTCAGCACCACCTTCAGGTTGCCCCACTGGGTGAAGGACTCGCGCAGCGGCGCCTTGCTGACCTTGCCCTCGGCCTTCATCTTGAGGAACGCTGGCGACTCGCGCATGGACAGGCGGATCCAGGTGGAGATGCCCAGCAGGACGATGGACAGCAGGAATGGCAGGCGCCAGCCCCAGGTCTCGAACTCGTCGCCGGTCAACTGGCGACAGGCCAGGATCACCAGCAGCGAGAGCAACAGGCCGAGGGTCGCGGTGGACTGGATCCAACTGGTGTAGCTACCGCGCTTGTTCGCCGGGGCGTGCTCGGCGACATAGATCGCCGCGCCGCCGTACTCGCCGCCCAGGGCCAGGCCCTGGAGCATGCGCAAGGTGACCAGGATGATCGGCGCGGCGACCCCGATCGAGGCATAGGTGGGCAGCAGGCCGACAGCGAAGGTCGACAACCCCATCAACAGGATGGTCACCAGGAAGGTGTACTTGCGCCCGATCATGTCGCCCAGGCGGCCGAACACCAGCGCGCCGAAGGGCCGCACCAGGAAGCCGGCGGCGAAGGCCATCAGGGCGAAGATGAAGGCCGTGGTGTCGTTGACGCCGGCGAAGAACTGCTTGCTGATCACCGCCGCCAGGGCGCCGTAGAGGAAGAAGTCGTACCACTCGAAGACCGTGCCCAGCGAGGAGGCGAAGATCACCTTGCGCTCCTCCTGGGGCGTGGTCGCAGGCACTGTGTAGGAAGGGGTCGTTGCGTACTCGGTCATTGCGGCTCTCCCGCCCCTTGTGGGGGCTCTTATTGTTGTCTGCCATTTCCGTTTTCAGCGTCGACCGCTGCGGCGCCGGGCGCCACGCGATACGGGGTGTAGCGATCCTCAGGCCTCCACCGCCTCCTTGCCGCCGGCCGCCATGGCGCTTTCGACGACCTGCGGCGCGGCCTCGCGGCGGCGCTCGGCGAGAATCATCTGCGCCGCCTTCTCGGCGATCACCAGCACCGGCGAACAGGTGTTGCCGGAGGTCAGGCTGGGCATGATCGAGGCATCGGCGATGCGCAGGCCGGGGATTCCGTGCACCCTCAATTGCGCATCCACCACCGCTTGCGGCCCCTGGCCCATGCGGCAGGTGCCGGCAGGGTGGAAGATGGTGGTGCCGATCTCCGCCGCAGCGCGCTGCAGATCCTCTTCGCTGCGGTATTCCGGGCCGGGCTTGTATTCCTGCGGACGGAAGGCGGCCAGCGCCGGTGCGGCGGCGATGCGGCGGGTCAGGCGTATGGCGTCGGCGGCGACCTTCAGGTCGCGCGGATCGCTCAGGTAGTTGGGCTGGATCGACGGCGCCTCGCCCGGGTCGAGCGAGCGGATGCGCACCGTTCCCCGGCTGTGCGGACGCAGGTCGCAGACCGACGCGGTGAACGCAGGGAAGGCATGCAGCGGCTCGCCGAAGCGATCCAGCGAGAGCGGCTGGACGTGGTATTCGAGGTTGGCCGAGGGCTGCTGCGGATCGGAGCGGGCGAAGGCGCCCAGTTGGCTCGGCGCCATCGACAACGGCCCGCTGCGGCTCGCCAGGTAGCGCAGACCCATGCCCAGCTTGCCCCATAGGCTGCCGGCGATCTGGTTGAGGGTGGGAACGCCGTCGACCTTGTAGATCATGCGCAGCTGCAGGTGATCCTGGAGATTGCCACCGACCCCGGGCAACTCGTGGACGACCCCGGCGCCGAGCCGCTCCAGCAGGTCCCGCGGGCCGATCCCGGAGCGTTGCAGCAGGCACGGCGAACCGATCGCGCCGGCGCTCAGGACGATCTCGCGGCGCGCCTCGAAGCGCTGCTCGCGGCCCTGCCAACGGACCGACAGGGCCCTGGCGCGGCCGTCCTCGAGGAGCACTCGCTGGACTTCGGCATGGGTCAGAACCGTCAGGTTGGCGCGCTGGGCGATGCCGCGCAGGAAGCCTTTCGAGGCATTCCAGCGCACCCCGCCGCGCTGGTTGACCTGGAAGTAGCCGCAGCCTTCGTTGTCGCCACCGTTGAAATCCTCGACGCTGGCGATGCCGGTCTGCGCCGCCGCCTGCTGGAAGGCATCGAGCAGCTTCCAGGAGAGCCGCTGGCGTTCTACCCGCCATTCGCCGCCGGCGCCGTGCATTTCGCTGGTCCCGGCGAAATGGTCCTCCATCCTGCGGAACAGCGGCAGCAGCTCTCTCCAGCTCCAGCCCGGATTGCCTTCGGCCACCCACTGGTCGTAGTCGCGGGCCTGGCCACGCATGTAGATCATGCCATTGATCGAGGAGCATCCTCCGAGCACCTTGCCGCGCGGGTACTTCAGGGAACGACCGTTGAGCCCGGGGACCTCGTCGGTGTCGAAGCACCAGTCGGTACGCGGGTTGCCGATGCAGTAGAGGTAGCCGACGGGAATGTGGATCCAGGGATAGTTGTCCGGGCCGCCGGCTTCCAGCAGCAGGACACGGTTGGCAGGGTCGGCGGAAAGCCGGTTGGCCAGCAGGCAGCCGGCAGGTCCGGCGCCAACGATGAGGTAGTCGTAGGTATCCAGTACCTCGGGCATGGCGAGCCTCGTCTTGTCATTCTTGTGATGGGCCGTCGGACCTGCGGATGACCGGCAAGTCTCGAACGGCTTGAGGCTAGTCGTTCATTCGCGATAAAAAAACAAACGTTTCGGGGCAGCTATTGTTCGTTTTCTAACAGCCCCCCTCGGCCCGGCAGAAGGCGCTCCCCATGTTCGACTGGAATGACCTGCGTTTCTTCCTCGAGTTGCAGCGCAGCGGTCGCCTGCTGACCGCCGCCAAGCGTCTCGGCACCACTCACGCCACGGTGGCCCGGCACATCGAGAACATCGAGCGCGACCTCGGCACCCAACTGTTCGCCCAGCACACCGGCGGCTACCAGTTGACTCCGGCCGGCCAGGCGCTGCTCAAGCACGCCGAGGCGATGGAGAACACCGCGCTGCTCGCCCAGGAAGAAATGAGCCAGAGCATCTCGCCGCTGGGGCAGATCCGCATCGGCGTCACCGAAGGCCTCGGCAGCGTCTTCCTCGCTCCGCGCCTGGCGCAATTGATGCGCCACTACCCGGGCCTGGAGGTCGAGCTGGTCTCGGTGCCGCGCTTCGTCAGCATCACCAACCGCGAAGCGGACATCGCCATCTCCCTCGACCGGCCGAGCGCCGACCTGGTGATCACCCGCCTGCTGACCCGCTATCGCCTGGCGTTGTTCGCCAGCCCCGCCTACCTGGAACAGGCGCCGCCGCTGCGCGACCGCGACGACCTCGGCAGGCACCAGTGGATCGGCTACGTCGACGACCTGCTGTTCAGCCAGGAACTGATGTTCCACCACAGTTTCTGCCGCCACCCGCAGGTCGTGTTCCGCAGCACCAGCGTGGTCGCCCAGCAGCAGGCGGCACAGGCCGGCATCGGCCTGGCGATCCTGCCGCACTTCATGGGTAGCCGCGATCCGTTGCTGGTACCGGTGCTGCCCGAGGAAAGCATCCAGCGCGAGTACTGGATGAGCACTCGGCGGGAGTTGCACCGCTCGGTGCGCCTGCGGGTGGTCTGGGACTTCCTGCTGGAGCTGTGCCAGCGCGAGCGAGAGGTTCTGCTCGGCCCTTCGGCAACGCCGCCGCCCTGATGGCGGCGGTTATCCGCGGAACGACACTCCGCCGTCTCAGGCCAGGCGTTGCAGCGCCTGTCTGGCCTGGTTCTCCAGCTCCAGCTTGAACGAGGGCTCCAGGCGCAGCTGCCGCGCCAGCTCCTCGAGGTAGGAGCGCTCCATGAAGCTTTCCTCGTCGACCATCAGCAGGCTGGCCAGGTACATCTCCGCGGCGATCTCCGGGGTGCTCGCGGCACGGGCGATCTCGGCCGGGTCCAGCGGCTTGTTCAGCTCGCGCTCCAGCCAGCCCTGCACCTCGCGGTCACTGGTCAGCTTGGCCACCTCGCCTTCGATCATCTGCCGTTCGCGCTCGTCGATGTGGCCGTCGGCCTTGGCCGCACCGACGATGGCCTGGAGGATCGCGTGGCTATGCACTTCGGCCTGGGCTTCCGGCAGGCGGTCGACGGTCTGCGGCTGCGCCTGCGGCGCGGCGCCGTTCTGTTGCTGCTGCCAGTTGTTGTAGGCCTTGTAGGCGATCACCCCGAGCGCGGCGAGGCCGCCGTAGGTGATCGCCTTGCCGCCGAACTTGCGCGCCTTCTTGTTTCCCAGCAGCAGGCCGATGGCGCCGGCCGCCAGGGCTCCGCCGCCGGCGCCGGAAAGCAGGCTGCCGAGCTGTCCGCCGCCGCTGGCGCCGGGCTTGCCGCCGGACTTGTTCTGCAACATTTCCTGCCCGGACTTGAGCAATTGGTCGAGCAAACCACGGGTATTCATGAGGAACCTCCAGGACGTTCGGTAACAACCGGATTCGACCGACTCTAGCCCTTCGCGTCCGCGCTGCCCGCCGGGAGTTTGCTTCGAGATATTGCCGGCCTCCCCGGACACCGTGGCAAAGCGCGACACATGTCACATTTCTCCAGATAGAGGCCTAGTGCCAGCAGAAAGCCCTTCGACGCGCCGGCATGGCCCTCTAAACTCCGCGCCCGCCCGCGACTGCGGGTCGGCGTCCAACGCCAGCCGCTCCGCGCGCATTCGCAACAGCAAACTGTGAACATGGCTCCCCCGAGCCACCCACTGCCTCGCAAAGGACTTCCCATGACCATCTCCCGCCGCGACTTCCTGAACGGCGTAGCCCTGACCATCGCCGCAGGCCTGACCCCCGCCGAGATCCTCCGCGCCGCCCCCGGCGGCCGCTACTATCCGCCCGCGCTCACCGGCCTGCGCGGTAGCCATCCGGGCGCCTTCGAAGTCGCACACCAGATGGGCTGGGAGAAGAAGACCTTCGATGTCGACCACCTGCCGATCGAAGAGGAATACGACCTGGTGGTGGTCGGCGGCGGCATCAGCGGCCTCGCCGCCGCCTGGTTCTATCGCGAACGGCACCCCGCGGCGCGCATCCTCGTCATCGAGAACCACGACGACTTCGGCGGCCATGCCAAGCGCAACGAATTCCAGGCCGGCGGGCGCACCATCCTCGGCTACGGCGGCAGCGAGTCGCTGCAATCGCCGAACGCCCTCTACAGCGAAGACGCCAAACACCTGCTGAAACGCCTGGGCGTCGAGCTCAAGCGCTTCGAGACAGCCTTCGACACCGACTTCTACCCCGGCCTGGGCCTGTCCCGCGCGGTGTTCTTCGACAAGGCCAGCTTCGGCGTGGACAAGCTGGTCAGCGGCGACCCAACGCCGATGGTTGCCGACGAGGTCCCCCGCGATCGTCTCAATGCCCGCTCCTGGCGCGCCTTCATCGGCGATTTCCCGCTGAGCCGCGAAGACCGGGAGGCGCTCATCGCGCTGTACGAATCACCTCGCGACTATCTTGCCGGCAAGAGCGTGGAAGAAAAGGAAACCTACCTGGCGAAGACCAGCTACCGCGACTACCTGCTCAAGAACGTCGGGCTCTCGGAAACCTCGGTGAAGTACTTCCAGGGCCGCAGCAACGACTTCTCTGCCCTCGGCGCCGACGCCCTGCCGGCGGCCGACGCATACGCCGCCGGCTTCCCCGGCTTCGACGCCCTCGGCCTGCCGCAACCCAGCGAGGAGGCCCAGGCGGAAATGGACGAGCCGTACATCTACCATTTCCCCGACGGCAACGCCTCGCTGGCTCGGCTCATGGTGCGCGACCTGATCCCCGCGGTGGCGCCGGGCCGAGGCATGGAGGACATCGTCATGGCCCGCTTCGACTACTCGAAGCTGGACCTCGCCGGGCACCCGGTGCGCCTGCGCCTGAACAGCACCGCCGTCAGCGTGCGCAACCGCGCCGGCGGCGTCGATGTCGGCTACAGCCGCGCCGGCCGCCTGCACCGGGTACGCGGCAAGCACTGCGTGATGGCCTGCTACAACATGATGGTGCCGTACCTGCTGCGCGACCTCTCCGAGGAGCAGGCCCACGCGCTGAGCCAGAACGTCAAGTTCCCGCTGGTGTACACCAAGGTATTGCTGCGCAACTGGCAGGCCTGGAAGACCCTCGGCATCCACGAGATCTACGCGCCGACCCTGCCCTACTCGCGGATCAAGCTGGACTTCCCGGTCGACCTCGGCAGCTACCGGCATCCACGCGACCCGCGGCAGCCGATCGGCGTGCACATGGTCTACGTGCCGACCACCCCGAACGCCGGCATGGACGCCCGCACCCAGGCTCGCGTAGGCCGCAGCAAGCTCTACGCGATGAGCTTCGAGCAACTGGAAAAGGACATCCGCGACCAGCTCCAGGCCATGCTCGGCCCGGCGGGCTTCGACCACCGCCGCGACATCACCGGCATCACCGTGAACCGCTGGTCGCACGGCTACTCCTACTTCATGAATACCCTCTACGACGACGAGGCGGAAAGCGAAGCGCTGATGGAACTGGCGCGAAGCAAGGTCGGCAATGTCGCCATCGCCAACTCGGATGCGGCCTGGGATGCCTACGCCCATGCCGCCATCGACCAGGCGGTGCGGGCAGTCCGCGAACTGGGTTGAAGGACGGCGACGGCAGCGGAACCCGCGCTGCCGTCGCGCCCTTCCGATGTCCAGCAAGACTGACAGAAATGTACTGACAGCGATTTCAACCCCTACTCCACGAAAGCCGTTCAAAGACCCTATGTTTCTCGGCCTCCCCTCGAAATAACCTAGGGAAAACACATAGGAAATTTCCTACTAGCATTCAGAAAAGTCCTGATTAAACCGACAGACACCATCGCTAGAATTCGAGCCCGTCCGGAGCTGCCTCCTGGCGGATTATCCGCATGCCGGCGTTGCCGGTAGCCGCTGCGGAAACCTCCACCTCGATCGGGTTCGATTTCATGAAAACACGCGTCATCCTCGTCGACGACCACGCCCTCACCCTGATCGGCATGCGCTATCTGCTGAGTGCGTACGACGACCTGCGGATCGTCGCCCAGGCCCAGGACGCCGATGGCTTGCTGGCGCAGCTCGAAGCGCACCCCTGCGACCTGCTGATCACCGACCTGATGATGCCCGGCAGCCAGCAGGCCGACGGCTTGCGCCTGGTGCAGAAGGTCCGGCGGCGCTATCCGGACCTGCCGATCATCGTCGTCACCATGCTCGGCAACCCGGCACTCGTTTCATCCCTGCTCAAGCTGGGCATTCACGGCCTGGTGAGCAAACGCGGCATGCTCGACGATCTGCCCAAGGCGATCCGCCACGCCGGCCGTCGACCATTCATCTCGCGCTCCATCGCACACCTGCTGGAAGTGGGCGAAGCCGAGCACGGCAAGCCGCTGGCCAGCCTCGAACAACTCACCCCGCGCGAAGTGGAAGTGCTGCGCCTGTACGGCAGCGGCCTGGCGGTCGGGGAAATCGCCATCCGACTGTGCCGCAGCAAGCAGACCATCAGCGCGCAAAAGAGCAGCGCCATGCGCAAGCTTGGCCTGGACAGCAATGCCGGACTCTTTATCTACATCCGGGAAAACGGCCTGGCCTGAGCAGCGCGGCCGCGATATGTCCGCCCCGCCAGCCCGCTTCGCAAGGTCCGCGCAGCCGCTAGAATGTCCCGCAGCGCCGGGCGTCTTCCGTGCCCGCCTCCGCCAAAGGACTCTTTTCACATGGACCGTAACCGCCGCCTCTCCGCCCGACTCTGCCTCCTGCTGCTGGGACTCGCCAGCCAGGCCGAAGCCCGCGAACCGCAGCCCTGCGCGTCGCGACTGCTTGACGCCGTAGCCAGGCAGGTCGGCCACGATGGCTGGATAGCCCCTTCGTACGAATCTTCCGGTCCGTTCCTCGCCGTGGCCTGCAAGCCCTGGCCGGACGACCCCGCGCAGACGGTGATCGCCATGGCCTACCTGGATCCGGGCGACACCGCCGTGGAAGGCGAACGCCACCCGCATCTGCTATTGGCCAAGGCCGACAGCCGCAGCGGCAGGCTGCTCGAACGCTACGACAGCGACTTCGAAGAAGACGCCTCCGTCGCCGTCGGCAGCGACAGCCTCTGGCTGGACACCGCGCGCTATCGCCTGAGCCCGACGGTGCGCGCCTTCGGCGTGGTATTCCATAGCGTGGCGCGTGGCGCCAGTTGTCCGGAAGCCGGCTTCGACAACCTGCTGACCCTGGTGGTGCCGGCCGGCGAAGGCAAGCTGCGGCCGGTGCTCAATACCTACCTGGACCAGTGGAGGACGCTGAAAGGCTCGGTCTGCTCCGC
Organism: Pseudomonas sp. HMSC065H01; assembly: GCF_001815235.1. Lineage (NCBI taxonomy): Bacteria > Pseudomonadati > Pseudomonadota > Gammaproteobacteria > Pseudomonadales > Pseudomonadaceae > Pseudomonas > Pseudomonas sp. HMSC065H01. Next base: position 152,354 of record NZ_KV819932.1, read on the forward strand.
CGAGCCCGGGTTCGAACAGGAAGTCTCGCACCTGACCCTGGAACTCGGCCGCGGACGCTCCAACGGCTTTGCCGACCTGGTCATCACCTCGCGGGTCAGCGACGGCGAAACGGAGAACGGCAAACCCTTGCGCACGGTGAAGCGCACGCTGCGCTATGACGGCGAGCGCTACCCGTTCGAGGAGTATTCGGACTTCTGGCACCGCCAGTGAGGGGAGACCGTGGCCAGCAGCCACGGCGAAACAGCGGAACCGCGCGCCCGCCGCAAGGGACGGACGCGCCCGGGGAACTCAGCTCTCGCTGGTTTCCTCGCTCTCTTCGACGGGCGCCGGCTCCTGCTCCGGCTCGCCTTCGTCGTCCTGCTCGTCGTCCGACTGGCAATACGGGGTCGGGTCCTGCGGCCAGATCGCCTTGCCATTGCCGTCGAGCAACTGTTCGGCGCCGCAATCGGTGGTGGCCACGGTGAAGCGCGGCTTGCCGTTCAGGTCGTACAGTGCGCGCAAGGTTTCCGTCGCCTCGTCGCCAGTGCCGCTGACTTCGTAGCCCAGGATGTAACCCTGCTGCGGATTCACCTCCAGCTTCTGCCAGAGCGCTGGAACCAGCGTGCGTCCCTGGCGATCGAGCAACACGGTGTGGGCAGCGTTGTCCATACCGTCGAGACCTTCCAGGAAACGACCGTCATACGCAGACTGGATGCTGATCAGTTCGTCCGGCTCCAGCAGCATCTTGCCGCTGCGGTCCATCAGGCCCACCACCGGCACCTGGCTTTCCGAACCCATGAAGCTGACGGTCTTCTGCGGCCCGCCCTTCTTCGCCACGACGAACAGGTCGTTGCCCAGCGCGCCGATCTGCGCATAACCCGGCTTCACCCACTCGCTGCCTTCGTCGAGGTTGAAGATGCCGAAGTCGGCGCTGAACAGGCCGGTGCTCACGCCGACGGCAGCCAGGCCGGGCACGTCGACGGTGTAGCCAAGCGCGGTGAGGCCGGCGCTGTCGGCCGAATCGTACTGCGGCTGCACCTTCCAGGCGCCGCTGCGATCGATCAGGCCGTACTTGCCCGACGAGCCATCTTCCATGCGCTGCTGGGCCAGCCCACCCTGCTTGCCGAAGGCGCCGCAACCGGCGAACTGGGCGGCGATCGCCACCTTGCCCTGGTAGTCGAGGTAGCCACAGGGGCTGTCGTACTTCTCGCGGAACGCGACCAGGCCGTTGGCCGGGGTGCCCAGGTAATCGTAGCTCTTGCCGTCACCGACCACGTCGCCCTTGGCATCCACCAGTTGGGAGCCCTTGCCGATGACGCTGGCGCTCATCACGCCGTCGTGGAGGTCGCCCAGGCTCTCGTAGGCCACGGCCTTCTGTTCGCCGGTAGCGAGGTTGATGATCCACTTCTCCTCGCCACGCTCGGCGCTGATCAAGCCGCCGTGTTCGGCGACGCTGCCGTTGACCAGGGTGGTATCGTAGAGCGCCTCGGTGAGCTGCTTGCCCTTGGCATCGAGGATGCCGCGCTTGCCATCGATCTCGTAGATGATGAATTCGTTGGCACTGTTGGGGTAGATGTCGTCGAAACGCGGCGCCTGGACTTCCTTGCCCTGGCCGTCGACCACGCCGTACTTGCCATCGCGGACGAAGCCATAGAGGTTGGGGGTGAGCAGCGACAGGGCTTCGCCGATATCGTCGCGCAACACCTTGCCGTCCTTCGCCTGGATCAGGTTCCAGCGCTCCTCGCGCGCCGCCATCAGGGTGCCCTGGTAGGCGCTGGCGACGATATTGTCGTAGTCGTTGTCGAACGACACGAGCAGCTTGGCGTCCTGGTCGATCACCGCGCACTGGCCGTTGAGGCATAGCGGGATGCTCAGTGCAGCCATGCTCGGTGCGGCCGGTTGCGGCGCGACCGCCGCAGGCTTCGGCGCATCGTCGCCCTGGTTGCAGGCGCTGAGGAGCAAGGTTGAAACGGAGACGGCGAGGGTGTTGCGGCCGATACGCGACAGTCTTTGCATGCGGATATGTTCTCGTATGATCCCTGAGATATGTGTCCAGCCGCGATGCGCGCGACATCGCGGAACGCGGTAGCCTTCCCGACGGAAAGGCGCGGGCATGATGCCCGTGCCGCGGACCGCCTGGCAATGCCCTGATCCGGCGGCTCGGCGACAGGCGGCGCGCTTGCTGGCAGAATCGCGGCTTTCCGCAAACCGCGCAGGTACCGCCCCATGAACGACCGACTGCAGATCGAAGACCTCCTCCTGGGCGACGGCAAGGAGGTAGTGAAGGGTGCGCTGATCACCACCCAGTACAAGGGCACCCTGGAAGACGGCACGCTGTTCGACTCCTCCTACGAGCGCGGCCGGCCATTCCAGTGCGTGATCGGCACCGGACGAGTGATCAAGGGTTGGGACCAGGGCCTGATGGGCATGAAGGTCGGTGGCAAGCGACGGCTGTTCGTCCCTTCCCACCTGGCCTACGGCGAACGGCAGGTCGGCGCGCACATCAAGCCCCACTCCAACCTGCTGTTCGAGATCGAACTGCTGGAAGTGCTCACCCGCGACGACTGAGCCGAGGGACGGCGGCGGCCTCTGGCCGCCCGTGCCGAACCAATGCGCAGGACGAATAGTCGCTCGGCTACCCGCCCTGCACGAAGCCGGTTTCTCTTCTAATCCGCGGGGCGAGCCGCGGAACCCGTGGCAATGGCGCGAGGCAGGCCGTCCAGCGCACGCAGCAGGCAGAACCCCAGGACGGCCCCCGCCGCGCCCGCGACCAGCATCAGGCCGATCGCGCCCGACCAGTCGAAACGGCTGACGATCAGGCCGATCAGCAAGGGGCCGATCACCTGCCCCAGGTAGTTGCCCTGCATTACCCAACCGATGGCCAGTGGCGTCAGCGAAGGCGCGGGCGAGGCCAGCGGCGCGGTCGCCAGCACGGTGGTGGGGAGCATGCCGGCGACCGCCGAGAAGACGAACCCCAGCGCAATCGCCAGGAGCCCCGGCGTCGCGGCATGGAAGAACGCCGCACCGGTGAGTCCCATCAGGATCGCGGTGCTCGCCAGCAAGGCGCCGGGACGTATGCCGCGGGAAAGGATGAAGCCCGCCGCGACATTGCCCAGGGCGTTCGCCGCGACGATGGCCGCGCCGATGAGTCCCGCAGTCTCCAGGGCGACGCCCAGGCGCTGCATGAGGAACACGGGGAGGAACGTCATCAGGGCGAAGAACTGCAGGTTGTAGGTGGTGAAGCCGAGCGCCAGCAGGGTGATCGCCGGAACCTTGAGCAACGTGCCAAGACCGGCCGGCCTCACGCCTGCCGCCCTGCACCCATCGTCGGCAGGGACGCTGAGCGGCAGCAGCAGCGCCGCGACCAGTACCAGCAGTGCGCTCAGTTGCCAGTCGGCACGCCAGTCCGCGAGCAGCGGCCCGAACAGCATCGAGAGGGCGATTCCGCCTGCCATGAAGGTGCTCCACAGACCGAACACCACGCTGCGCCGCGTCTCGCTGGTGATCCTGTGCAACACGGCGGGCGCCGCCACTACCACGATGAGGAAACCGAGCCCCTCGACGAAGCGAGTGGCAAGCAACCAGGCGAAGTCCTGCATCGACGCACCGAGGAGGCTCGCCCCGCCGAGAATCGCCAGCCCACCGGTCAGCAGCCGGCGGTCTCCCCAGCAACGCACCAGGAGGCCGGCGGCGATGCCGCCGAATACGCCGACGAACGGAAAGGCGGACATGATCCAGCTCAGCGCGGCGAAGTCGCCGCCGAAGCTCCGTTGCAGCGACGGCAGGGCGATGGTCGCCTTGCCGACATGCAGGGCAGCGGCGATGCCGGCGAAGATCACATTGGCAACTGCCAGCCATCGCGGGCTGGCCTGGGGGTGCGGACGAGCGGGAGTGGACGGGCTATCCATCGTTGCCTCCGGGCATGGAGTGGCGCCCGGCAAGATCGCCAGACGCTCTGCGCGGATTCTGATAGCTCAAGTTAACTTGAGGTAAAGAGCCCAGGAATCAAACGATGTGTTCCATCGCCCGCACCAATGGCAATCCGGCACGCCCGCTCAGTAGAAGTGCTCGCCGTAGAGGTCCCAGGCATTGCGCCGGGCTGCCCGGCGCAGTTGCTCGGTGTAATCCCGCCGACCGACGGCGGATCGTCCCGAGCTGGCAGCGACAGCTTCGGTCTCGGTGCGGGACGGTTTGTTGCGCGGAGTGTTCAGGGACATGGCGGCGTCACCAGTTCATCCCCGTCGCCGGCCCGCTCAGCAGTGCCTTCGCCATGCCGCGGGCGGACGCCAGGTCCGGCGCCACGCTCACCGGCGGGCCGTAGACAGCCTGCAGCACCGGCGCCAGTTGCTGCAGGTCGGCGAGGTTGTCCGGCTGGCCGTTGGCACTGAGCAGGATGCCCCGGCAATGCTCGACGAAGCGCTGGCGATTTTCCTTGAGCCACAACACCAGGCGCTTGCGCGCCTGCTGGTCGCCTTCAGCTGTTTCCTGCGGGAGCGGCGGATAGACCAGGGCGAAATCGCGCTCGACGGCCAGCAGCGCCTCGACCTCCTCCAACCAGCGCTCGACATCGGCCAGCTCGCGGGGCATCTCGCGGACCTGGACCAAGGGAAAGGCATCGATATCCAACAGGCTCTTAGCGGGGGCATTCATGGGGGGACTCCTGCGGGGAGGCAAGGCGGAGGAATGAGCGGAAGTGCTTGCCAAAACAGTACTGTACGATACAGTTCTTAAATGACCAGCGTCAACCCTAACGAGAAACGCTCTCAGCAAACCGCCTGGAGGCTTGAACGGACCGTCCCGACGGCCCACCATGCGCACCTTCCGACCGCCACCCCGCGAGGCCCGATACCGCTCATGAACGATGCTTCTCCCCGTCTGACCGAACGCGGCAGGCAACGCCGCCGCGCCATGCTCGACGCCGCTACCCAGGCCTTTCTCGAACACGGTTTCGAAGGCACCACCCTGGACATGGTGATAGAACGGGCCGGTGGTTCACGGGGGACCCTGTACAGCTCCTTCGGCGGCAAGGAGGGCCTGTTCGCCGCGGTGATCGCCCACATGATCGAGGAAATCTTCGACGACAGCGCCGATCAGCCGCGCCCCGCCGCCACGCTGAGCGCCACCCTCGAGCATTTCGGCCGGCGCTTTCTCACCAGCCTGCTCGATCCCCGCTGCCAGAGCCTCTATCGCCTGGTGGTGGCGGAATCCCCGCGGTTTCCGGCGATCGGCAAGTCCTTCTACGAGCAGGGGCCGCAGCAGAGCTATCTGCTGCTCAGCGAGCGACTGGCCGCGGTCGCTCCTCACATGGACGAGGAAACGCTCTACGCGGTGGCCTGCCAGTTTCTCGAGATGCTCAAGGCCGACCTGTTCCTCAAGGCCCTCAGCGTGGCCGACTTCCAGCCGACCATGGCGCTGCTGGAAACCCGCCTCAAGCTGTCGGTGGACATCATCGCCTGCTACCTGGAACACCTGTCGCAGCGCCCCGCGCAGGGCTGAGCGACGCGCCGATCAGGCGGAGGGCGGCAGCGCCTGGCCCGGCAGTTCGGTGAGGTGGATCTCGGTGACCAGGGGTTCCTGGCGCGGCAGGGTACGTTCGAGCAGGGGTGAGAAACGCGCCAGCGCGCCGATCAGGTCCCACTGGGTCTCCAGGGCGGCCCCCAGCTCCGAGAGTTCGTTCAGGACCCGATGACCGACCCGTTGCAGGCGTGGCTCTTCGCTCTGGCTGAGCTCCACCGAAAGGTGCGCCAGCATGGTGGTCATGTTGTTCATGTTGCGTGTCGCCAGGACCAGGATATTGGCCAGCAGGGCGACATCGCTGTCAGGCAGGGAGGCGTGGGGAGAACCGGCGTTGGCGTGCATGCGAGCATCCTTTCTCGAAGTGCGGTCCGGAGCGAACGTCGCGGGAGAATAACATCATATTGCCATTACGCAATATCTCCCACGAAACGCTCAGGTTGATTTCCTGATGCCAGGCAGACCGCCAAGGTCGGCAAAGGTTTCCATCAGGTGGGCCGCCAGCGCCTCGCCGCGCCGACGGCCCCGACGGCTCACTGCATTTCCAGGGATTTGCGCGGCGGCGTGCTGCGATGAGCGGCTCGCAGGTACTGCGGCGGCCAGGGCATCTGCTCGTTGCGCAATTCGTCGGCGGCGTGCAACGGCCAGTACGGATCGCGCAACAGTTCACGGGCAAGCAGGATCAGGTCGGCCTGACCGGTGCGCAGGATATGCTCGGCCTGCACAGGCTCGGTGATCATGCCCACCGTGCCGCTGGCGATGCCGGCCTCCTTCTTCACCCGTTCGGCGAACTCGGTCTGGTAGCCCGGTCCTACCGGGATTTCCGCATTCGCCGCGGTACCGCCGGAAGACACGTCGATCAGGTCCACGCCCAGGTCCTTCAGGCGCCGGGCCAGTTCCACGGTCTCGTCGGGGTTCCAGCCATCCTCCACCCAGTCGGTGGCGGACAGCCGCACGAATAGCGGCAACTCTTGCGGCCAGGCCTTGCGCACCGCGGCGGTGACCTGCAGAAGCAGGCGGATGCGGTTCTCGAAGCAGCCGCCGTACTGGTCGCGACGCTGGTTCGACAGCGGCGAGAGGAACTGATGCAACAGGTAGCCGTGGGCCGCATGCACCTCCGCGACCTTGAAGCCGGCAGCCAGGGAGCGCTCGGCGGCGCGTACGAAGGCCTGCACCAGCGCCTCGATCTGCGCCTCGCTCAGGGCCTCGGGGGTCGTGTGCTGGGGATCGAACGGGATCGCCGACGGCGCCACCGGTATCCAGCCGCCGTCGCCGATCGGCACGCTGCCGTGCTTGCCCAGCCACGGCCGCCAGGTACTCGCCTTGCGCCCGGCGTGGGCCAGCTGGACCCCGGCGACCGCGCCCTGGGACTCGATGAAACGGGTGATGCGATGCAACGGCTCGACATGCGCGTCGCTCCAGATGCCGAGGTCGTCAGCGGTGATGCGCCCCTCGGGCAACACCGCGGTGGCTTCGACTATCACCAGGCCGGCGCCGCCCACCGCGCGGCTGCCCAGGTGCACGAGATGCCAGTCGTTGGCCAGGCCCTCCTGCGCCGAGTACTGGCACATGGGCGATACGGCGATGCGGTTGGGCAAGGTGATTTGACGCAGGCTAAGAGGCTCGAACAGCAGACTCATGGCAGGACTCCCGGTCGGTCTTGGAATAAGTGCTCACACCTGAACTTTAGACCGGGTTCGCGGAGGCCAACGGCCCAAGCGACATAAAGCAGCCGCCCTCCTGGCGGAAGACGGCTTGAGCGACCCCGACCGGCATTCCTTCCTGGAGTGCCGGCCGGGACCACCGAGCTTACAACGCGCTCGGGCAGGTCACGCCGACGGTGCTGAACGCCCGGGTGACGTCAGCCGCCGAGTAGTTGCGGTTCTGCGCCGAGCGAATCACCCCGCAGGCGCCGCTGTTGTAGTTGCTGGTGGCGGTCCAGTAATAGCGGTTGGCGTCGACGAACACCTCGAAGGCCTTGCGGGTATCCCAGCCCGGCGAATTGGCCAACAGGTAGAACGCACGGTTGTACACGCCGCTGGAGTGGTGCACGTCGATGCCGTTGTAGTACTGCGACGCGTTGTCGATGGATCGCCCGTCGCGGCTGGGCTGGTCCATGTAGCGCAGCGCACCGCTGCCCTTCTTGATGTCGTAGCCGATCAGGAAGTCGTTCTTGCCGCGCATGTAGAACTCGGCTGCCTCGCCGGCCATGTCGGAGAACGCTTCGTTCATTCCGCCTGATTGCCCGCGGTAGATCAGCCCGGAGTTCTGCTCGGTAAAGCCGTGGCTGACCTCGTGGGCCGCCACGTCCAGCGACACCAGCGGATAGAACATGGTGGCGCCGTCGCCGAAGAGCATCGCCGTGCCGTCCCAGTAGGCGTTCTCCACGCTGCGCCCGTAGTGCACCTTCATGTACAGCTTGTGGGTCAGCGGGCTGGTGCCGAACCAGTCCCGGTACAGTTTGAACACCACGCCGCCGAAGAAATGCGCGTCGTTCAGCGGCGAATAGGCGCCGTTGACCTGCTTGTAGGTGTTGGTCGGGCAGGCGAAGCGGAACGGCGTGGTCTTGCTGTCGTCGGTGCTGCTGTTCATGTCGACGGTGATGACGTTGCCGTCGTCCATCTCGCAGCGGTCGTTGACGATCAGCGGACCGTAGTCGCTACCGTAGGTGTACTTGCCGATCTTCTGGTTGCCGCCGGGGCCGCCCGCCTCGGCGTGGGCCAGGCCTTCCCACTGATCGAGCACTTCGCCGGTCTTGGCGTCGATGACGAAATGCGGCCGCGACAGTCCCTCGCCGGGAATCAGGTAGGAGACGTTGTAGACCAGTTGGGCGATGTTGTTCTCGCCCAGGCGGATCACCAGTTCCACTTTGTCATTCTCGGTCTTGCGGCCCTGGGCCTTCAGGCTCTTGGCCTGGGCCAGCACCTGCTCGGCGGATACCGCCGCGGTGGTGCTGCCCGGCAGGTCGGCGGCGATGTTGGCGACGAAATGGCCGCTGCGCTGCGCCGCCACGCTCTTGCCGGGACCCTTGACTTCGGTGATGGCTTCGCCGACCACCCGTACGCCGTTGTGGAATTGCTCGTAGCGGGTGACCTGCTTGCCGTTGGGCAGGGTCGTGCTGCGGATCGCTTTCAGTTCGTCGGCACCGCCAGCGCCGACCGCGGCTTGCAAGGTGACCGGGCCGGGCGCGCCCTGGGCAGCCTTGCTGGGGAGTTTGGACACGTCGATCAGGTCGGCGGCAAAAGCGGCCGGCGAAACACCCATGATCGCAACGAACAACAGGTCAAGCGTAGAAACCTTCTTCATCTTGTTCAGTTCTCCTGGTTTTTTCAGGCCGAAGTACTCGGCCGACGCTTACCGCCGCCTTGTGGGCTGATCGGAACAGCCGTATCAGTCCTTCGGGTAGAAGGAACTGCACTCCCCTGGCTCGGTCCCGTTTTCGACGGTGCTTTCGTGTACCAAAAAGAACCCGCGGCCAAACCTGCCAGAACTGGCAGGTAGCCTTGATTTCGCCGGAAATCTGTATGTTTTCGCTGGAATAGCTAACAGAAAAGCAGGGGGCAGCTAGGTTGCCCGTGGCCCCGTGGCGCGTTCAGCGAGGAGCCATGTGGACGATCATCAACTGCACGCTTTCCTGGCCGCGGAATTCGTTGACGTCGAGTTTGTAGGCCAGTTCGGCCCAGCGCACGGTGGGGTTGGGCCACTGCTCGCGGTCGATGTTGAAGGCAATGCCATCCAGTTGCAGCGAGCCGCATTCGCTTTTCAGCACCAGCTTCAGGTGACGCTCGCCGACGATCCGCTGCTGCACCAGCTGGAACACCCCGTGGAACATCGGCTCGGGAAAGTGCTGGCCCCAGGGACCGGCCTGGCGCAACGCGCGCGCCAGCTCCAGGTGGAACTCCTGGATGCTCAACTGGCCATCGGAGAGCAGGCGCCCGGCCAGGTCCTCCTCGGCCAGTTGGCGGCGTACTTCGGCATCGAAGGCGGCGGAGAAAGCGCCGAAGTTTTCCTGCGGCAACGATAGTCCGGCAGCCATCGCGTGGCCGCCGAACTTGCTGATCAGCCCGGGATGACGGGCGGCTACCGCGTCCAGCGCGTCGCGGATGTGGAAGCCGGGAATCGACCGTGCCGAGCCTTTCAGGCTGCCGTCGCCGGCATCGGCGAAGGCGATGGTCGGCCGGTGGTAACGCTCCTTCAGGCGCGAGGCGAGGATTCCGATCACGCCCTGGTGCCAGTCGGCGTCGAACAGGCACAAGCCGAACGGCAGTTGCTCCAGGCTCAGCTCCTTGAGCTGCGCCAGCGCCTCGCGCTGCATACCCTGCTCGATGGCCTTGCGGTCCTGGTTCAACTGGTCGAGCTGCACCGCCATGTCGCGGGCCAGCGCTTCGTCGTCGCAGAGCAGGCATTCGATGCCGAGGGACATGTCGTCGAGCCGACCCGCCGCGTTCAGGCGCGGACCGAGGATGAAACCCAGGTCGGTGGAGGTGATCCGTACCGGAGGCCGCCCGGCCACCTCCAGCAGCGCGCGCAAGCCCGGCCGGGCGCGGCCGGCGCGGATGCGCGCGAGGCCCTGGTGGACCAGGATGCGGTTGTTGGCATCGAGCGGCACCACATCGGCGACGCTGCCCAGCGCCACCAGGTCGAGCAGCTCGGCGAGGTTCGGTTCCTTCAGCCCGCGCCGGGCGAACCAGTCCAGCTCGCGCAGGCGCGCCCGCAACGCCAGCATCACATAGAAGATCACCCCGACCCCGGCCATGGCCTTGCTGGGGAATTCGCAGCCCGGCTGGTTGGGGTTGATGATCGCATCCGCCGCCGGCAGTTCCGGGCCAGGCAGGTGGTGGTCGGTGACCAGCACCTTGAGCCCCGCGGCTTTCGCCGCCTGGACGCCGTCCACGCTGGAGATGCCGTTGTCCACCGTCACCAGCAGGTCGGGACGCTTCTCCAGGGCCACGCCGACGATCTCCGGGGTCAGGCCGTAGCCGTACTCGAAGCGGTTCGGCACCAGGTAATCGACCCAGGCCGCGCCGAGCATGCGCAGGGCCAGCACGCCGACGCTGCTGGCGGTGGCGCCGTCGGCGTCGAAGTCGCCGACGATGAGAATCCGCTGGCCGCCCTCCAGGGCGTCCACCAGCAGCGCCACGCCCTCTTCGATGCCTTTCAGCCGCTGGTAGGGAATCAGCCGCGCCAGGCCCTTGTCCAGCTCCTCGGCGCAACGCACGCCACGAGCCGCGTACAGGCGCGCCAGCAATGGCGGAAGGTCGCCGAGATCGGGCAGGGTTTCGGGCAGAGGGCGGGGTTCGATACGCATCAGGTCACTCGTTCGGCTCGACGGAAGGAAACGGCGGCGGCGATCAACGCTCGCCCTGCAGCCACTCCAGCTGCAACTCGTGCTGGCCGTTCTCGTCGGTGACGAACAGGGTGCCCTCGCTGATCATCACGGTCCAGTTGATCGAACGCGGCAGGTCGCGGGACAGGCTCTCCAGGGGTTCCTGGGGCACTGCCGCGACGTTGATGTTCTTCAGGCTGCGCACGCTGTCCAGCACCTTGGTCTGCCAGACCCGCAGGTTGCCATAGGCGAGCAGGCTGAAGCGCTCGCAGCGACGCGAGCACCAAGTGATGCGCTCGGCGTCCGGCTGGCCGACTTCGATCCAGTGCAGGACCCGGCCGTCCAGGCTCTTTTCCCAGAGCGCCGGTTCGTCCACGTCCGACAGGCCACGCCCGAAGGCGATCTGCTCGCCGTACCACAGCACGTAGGCCAGCAAGCGCACGGCCAGGCGCTCCTCGGTCTCGGAGGGGTGCCGGGCCACGGTCAGGCGCAACGTCTCGTAGACCCCGCGGTCCAGGTCGGTGAGGGAAATATCGGCTTTATAGGGCGTGGATTGCAGGGCCATGGGAATACCGGCGTGGGAAGCGAAAGGGCGCAAGTCTAACCTGAAACCCGCCCGCGTGCGGTCCGCCGGCCGACCGCCTGCCCTGCCTTTCTCGCGTCGCTGCCGCTCAGCGCGGGGCGTAGCGGCCCCAGAGTTCCTCGAACTCGCGCCGATAGGCGCCGATCAGCACGGCGTCGTCGGTTACCAGCAGGTTCTCTTCGTTGTTGACGCTGGCGCTGCGGGTCCAGTTGAAACTGCCGTTGAGCAGCCAGGCGCCATCCACCAGGGCGAACTTGTGGTGCATGTGGAAGGGACTGTCGTCGATTCGCAGCGGTACGCCGGCCTCGCGCAGCGCATGGATGTCGCTGCCTTCGTCGAACTGCTTGTCATCGTCGCTGATGATCCGCACCGGAACGCCGCGCCGATGGCAGGCCAGGATTTCCGCACTGAGCTGGTCGTCGGAGATGGTGAACACGCAGATGTCCAGGCTCTGCCTGGCCTGCCGGCACAGTTCGCGGATCTTCCGCCGACACTCCTCGCCGGGACTGAAATAGGCGCTGGCGCGGCTGCGCGGCGGCGCCGCGGTAACCTCCAGGGTGCGCACCACCTGCTCCAGCCACTTCAGGGCGGCTATCCGTTCGCCCTGCTCCTCCAGGAGGACCAGCTCACGCACCAGGTCGAAGGCACGGTTGCGCAGGAAACGCACCTGGTCGGGTGCCAGCTCGCTGCCCAGTTGGCGCAGTTCGTCCCGCTCCTCGTTGCTCAGCTTCAGATCGGCCAGGCTGTCGCGCAGCTGGCGGTCCAATCCGTCGAAGTCCATTTCCCGCTCCTCGTGTCCTCAGGGTTGATCGTTCTCCAGCGGCCTCTGCTCGCCGCCCAGCAACCGGCCCAGTTCGTCGAGGCGGCTGGATATCTCGTTGATGCGGTTGTGCGTGCGCAGGTCGACGTCGATCTTGCGGTCCATCACCTTGATCAGCGGCAGGAAACTGTCCTGCAGGCAGGCGGCAAGGCTCTCCAGCACCTGCTGCACGCCCGGCTGCGCAGGCGCCGTCACCTCGACGTTCAGCGCCGGCGCACCCTGGCCGAGCTGGCGCAATCCAGCCAACAACTCGTCCCAGGGCGCCGGTTGTACCGGCTGGGGTTCGCGAGCCAGGCCACGGACGCTTTCCACAAGGTCGTTGAGCTGCGCAACCAGCCGTCCGCCGACGTCGGCGTCGCTGCCGCCCATGGACTTGTTGCGCAGGAAGTCACGCTTGATCTGCGCCCAGCGCTCGGCCTGCTCGGGGCTCTGGTTGCCGCGCAGTTCGGCGAGCTTCAGCAGGTTCTCCTCGGCTCCGGTGGTCAGCAGTTGCGACTCGCCCTGGTAGTGGTCGGCGATCAGTTGCAGCAGCTCGGCATCGTTCATCACCGCGGAGATCTTCTCCGCCATCTTGTTCATGTTGCGGTAGCTGCCCTGCAGCTTGAACGGCGGCTCGCTGCGGTACTGGTCGGCCTGGGCGGCGCTGGCGATGTACTGCTGGTTGACCTTGAGCACCACGTCGCGCACCTGCATGAGGCGTTGCAGGGTGCTGCTGATCTCGTTGATCTCGGCACCGCTGTAGCCGTGGGCCAGCTCGTTGCTGGAGAACGGCTTGCCCTCGGCCTTGGCGACGAAGCGATAGACGTCGGCCATGTCGCGGGTGGCCAGCGGCGCGAGAACCGGGTTGGAGGTCAGGGCGTTCTCGATGTAGCTGAGGGAGAACGCCTCCTGCATGCCGCTGAGGGTGTCGCCGAGGTTGTAGATGTCGGCGCGGTTGGCGAGCATGTCGGGAATGCGGAAGACCTCGCCGGACTCGGTGTAGGGGTTGCCCGCCATCACCACGCAGAACTTCCGCCCACGCATGTCGTAGGTCTTGGTCCGGCCCTTCCACACCCCTTCCACCCGGCGCGTGCCGTCGCAGAGGGAGATGAACTTCTGCAGGAACTCCGGATGGGTGTGCTGGATGTCGTCGACATAGAGCATCACGTTGTTGCCCATCTCCAGCGCCAGGTTGAGCTTCTCCAGTTCCTGCCGCGAAGTCGCGTCCGGCGCCTGCCCGGGGTCGAGCGAGCGCACCTCGTGGCCGAGGGCAGGACCGTTGATCTTCATGAAGATCAGCCCCAGGCGATGCGCCACGTACTCCATCAGGGTGGTCTTGCCGTAGCCTGGCGGGGAGATCAGCATCAGCAGGCCCATCAGGTCGGTGCGCTTGTTCTCGCCCACCGTCCCCATCTGCTTGGCCAGGTTGTCGCCGATGACACCCAGGTAGACGTCATTGATCAGCTTGTTGCGAACGAACGAGGACAGCGGTCGCGGCTTGAACTCGGCCAGGCGCAATGCCTCGCGCTCGCGTTCGACGATCTCCTGGCGCAGCGCCTGGTAGCGCCGCAGCCCCGGCAGGAATTGCTGGCGATGGCGACGCAGGCGGCCGAAGAAGTCGTCCACCGCCAGCGCCAGGCCGCGTTCGAAGATGCGCGGATGCTCGCCCATCAGGCCGTCGACCTGGAAGCGCAGGTCGACCTCGGTGATCCGTCGTGGCATCTCCTCGTCCAGCAACGAGAGCGCCACCGCCTCGTCCAGGTAGGCCGCCAGCGGCTGGAACTCGGCGTCGCCACATAGTCCGCGCAGCCAGTTGCCGGCCAGTTCCCACTGGGCGGCGGGCCGCTCGCCGAGACGCTCCAGGGTCTGCCGGTAGTCGTCCCATAGACGCGCGCCTTGCAGGCGCAGCTTGAGTCCTTCCTGCAATTGCCGGGCATATTTGCTGAAGGTGAATTCGGGACGCTCGGCGGACAATTCCCAGACCAGGTACTCGGCCGCCTCGTCGATATGCTGCGGGTCCAGCGCGATGGGCTGTTCGGCGAGCAGCGCACGCATCGCCGCGGCCACTTCGCCGCGAAGGGCGAGCAGGCCGTCGTCACGACCGAACATCTGCTGGATGCTGCGGCTGCTGCGTGCCCGCTCGGGCCAGCCGGCGACTTCCCGCTCCTCGCGCCGGCGGCTCCAGAACAGGCTGGCGAAGGCCCGCGCCGAGGGTGCGTAGCGTAGCAGTCCGGCGCTCTCGCGCAACGGCAGCAGGCGAACCAGGATCGCCGCCGCATCGTGGTCGTGAATGCCTTTCTCGTAGCCCTCCTTGTAGCGCGGTGCGGCGAAATCGCGGATCGCCCGCGCCAGCTCGTCCGGCTGCGCCAGCAGCGCCTGCAAGCGCTCCAGGCTGAAGCCATCGCGGCCCGCGTCGGCGGCGGCGAGCACTTCGCCGGCGAGATATTCGGCGCGGTACAGCGTCTCCGATTCGGATTCCAGGTTCACCTGCCAGAACTCGCGCAACTCATCGAGCCGCGGGTCCTGCAGCGGTTCGAGGAAATCGGTGCCGGTCAGGTGCAGGTACAGCGCGTCGCCGCGCGGCATCAGGGTCAGGTCGAGTTCCTGGGTGTTGACGCTGAAGCGGTGGCGCGGGCCCAGGCGGATGACGTCGCCGCCCTCCTCGAACAGCTCGCTCTTGTCGCGCAATGCGCGGACCGCCTGGTCGCGCGCGGCCTTCAGGCGCGCCTCGACGTCGTCGGCCTTGACGCTGTCCTTCAATTCGCGAAGACGTTCGGCCAGTTCGCGCAACTTGAGGATCAGCGGGTCGGCGGCGAAGAACGCGTTCAGTTCCTCCGCCTGGGTGAAGCGCGCGGTGCGTCGTTGCAGGCTGTCGAGGATTCGCCGGGCGGCGTCGAGCAGTCCCTGGGCCTTGCGCTGGCGCTCGTCGAGCAGGGTCTGCTTGTGCGCTTCGAAGGTTTCCAGCAGCTCCTCGCGCTTGGCCAGGATGTCGCCGAGGAACTGCTCATGGTCGCCGAACTGGCTTTCCAGTTCCTCCAGTTGCACCAGCAGACGCGACAGTTGCTCGTCGCAGCGCTCGGGGTCCTGGGCCTGGGCCAGGGCGTTGGTGATGCCCTGGCCGAAGAGTTTGAACTGGGCACCGAACTGGGCCACGGTCTCGCTCGAACCGAGTCCCTTGCGCCGCTGCTCGGCGCGCGCCTTGGCCTGGTTCAGGCGGGCGTAGATCTCCGAGATCGACTCGATGATGCGGGTCCGCTGGGTCGCGTCGTCGATGCGCAGCGAAGCCATCAGCGAGGACAGCATGTCGAGGTCGCCGGCCATCGCCTCCAGGGCCGCCAGCGGCTCGCCGAGCTGGGCCACGGTCTCGGCTTTCTGCGCCTCGCCATCGAGGCTCTGCAGGCGCTCCAGCAAGGGCTGCAGGGCCTGTTCGCTGGCGAGGAAGGTCGCGGTGGCGGCGGCCACCCGCTCGTGGGCCGCGAGCAGTTCGGCCTCCATGGCGTCGAGTCGCGCCACGTCGATGTAGCGGTACTCGCGGATGGTCAGCAGCAACCCACGCTGGGCGGTGATGCCGTTGAGCCCGTCGACGAACTGCTGCACCCGGTCCCAGCCGTCGGGCAGCAAGCCGGAGAGGAGCGCCTTGTGCCGCTCCTCCGCGTCGACCATCGCCTGGGCCGACTGGCGGCGGATACTTTCGACCTTCTCGTACTCGTCGAGCACCAGCTCGGCGGTCGCCGCCACTTCGCGCAACAGCGGCGCCAAGCCGTCCAGTTGGTCGCTGCCGAGCCAGTGGTAGACGTCGAACAGGCGCTGGGTGTTCTGGCACAGCAGCGAGTAGCGCTGGATCGAAACCGCCGGGGTCTCGATCTCCCGGCACAAGTCGTAGAGGTCGGAGACGCCGCGCACCAGCTCGGCATTGCCGATCCGCCCGAGAAAACCGCTACGCGCCGGTTGGCGGGCCGCGTACTCCTCGGTGCAGAACGGCGTCTGCCAGACCTGCATCGGATGGATGCGGGTCGGTTCCTCGCCTTCGGCGGCGAAGATCACCATGCGCCCGTCCTCCAGGCGCGCGTAGCCGTGGCCGAACAGCGGATTCTGCAACTGGCGGTTGATCAGGTTGTAGGTGAGCAGCACGTTCCGCCCCTGCTCGGGATGGTAGAAAACGTACTGCACGTCCTCGCCGTTGGGCGAGCGTACCGAGCGCTTGAAGCGCATGCCTTCCATGGATTGCTCGAAGGTGCGGTACTCGCCGTTCTGCAGGTAGTAGCCGCCGGGGAAGATGATCCCGTGGTCCTCCGGCAACTGGATGCAGGCCAGGCCGATGGCGTCGATGCGCTCGACCTTGCCGGTCAGGCTGTTGAACACCAGGTAGCGCCACTGCTCCTCGCGATAGGGCAGGACCTTGAGCAGCAGCAGGCTGCCGAGGCGGGCGAACTCAACCTGCGCGTCGTCCAGCGACTGGGTCTTGTCCATCACCTCTTCGCGATAGATGCCCAGGCCGACCTCGGTGTTGTTCTCGACCTTGATGGTCAGGTCGCCGCCAATGGTCTCGACGAACAGGGTGTCGAGGATGTTCAGGTGCGGGAAGCGGCCCTCCACCACCATCTCGCGGGTAGCCCGCTGCCATTCGAAGTCGAACGGTGCCGGCAAGGCGATGTCGCGCTCGCCGCGGTTGTCGATGTAGCGGACCTCGCTGCCGTCGCTGGAGATCGACCAGCGGAACACGCGGATGTCGGTGATCCGCTCGCCGATCTGGAAGCTGGCCAGCAGCTTGCCGTCGCGGATCGCCAGTTGCAGCAGGCGGGTGTTCTTGTAGTAGGTGTAAAGCTCGTTGAAGTCGTTGACGAAGCCCGGCGCGGCGAGAAAGCTGTCCCCCAGTGGCACAGGCTCCGCCTCGTAGCCTTCGCTGCCCTCCACCAGGCGGTAGAGGGAGAACACGTCGGCCACGCCGGTTTCCTTGCGCAGGCCGATGAACACGTTGTAGCCGAACAGCAGGCAATCGCCGACCTGGACGATATCGCGGGCGATGCAGTTGTTCTCGGTACGGATGCGGACCCGGCCGATCACATCCATCTGGCTGTCGCCGAACTCCTCCAGGCGACTGGCGTTGAGCCTTTCGGCGGTCTGCCGCAGGCGCTGGCCCTGCTCCAGCAGGCGCTTGTGCAGCACCTCGTAGGCGCCGCCCTCGGCAACGGCCTTGTCCAATACGTCCTGCGCGGGAGTTGCGGCTTGAGTGTCCGACATCCTGGTCTTCCTGGGTCTACGGCGGTCATCGATGGAAACCGGCCCGAGCGGCCTGCCCCGGGCGCAGCCAACAGGCCACGCCAGGGGCTGCGCCGCTCAGGGCGCGGGCGGAACGCCTCCGCAGTTGGCGGAGGAGGCTGCGGGTCGACTCAGACTTCCGCCGCCGGCTCGTTCTCGTGGCCGCTCTTGCGTTCCGGCATCACCGCAGCGGCTGCGCCACGGCCGTTGAGCAGGCGGGCGAGGACGTCCTGCACCACCGGGCTCTTGCCGACCACACCTTCGATGGCCTTGCCCACCGACAGCGACTTGGCGAAGGAGTTGAAGAAGTCGCCCTCGCCGCCGACGATCTCGATGTTCGCCTTGCCCAGCGCGGTGGCGAGCACCTCGGCCTGCTCCTTGGCGATGTCCTTGTTCGCGGCGATGGCCGCCATGGCCTCCTCGAAGCTCTTCTCCAGCTGCATGCGGAACTCTTCGTGCTGGCGAGCGCTGTCGCTGAGGGCATCCAGGGCGCCGAACTTCTTGCCAAGCCCCTCGGCCTCGGCATTCAGGCGCTGCAGCAGTACTTCCGCTTCCGCGCTGCCCTGGTCCTTGGTGGCCTTGGCCTTGGCCGCGCCGAGCTGCTCCTCGCCGCGCGCCTGGGCGCCGAGCTTCTCGGCCAGCACCTTGGCTTCGGCCAGGCCGTCCTTCTCCTTGGCCGCGGCCTGCGCCTCGAGCACCCGGGCGTCGGCCAGGCCGCGCTCCTCGTCGCCCCTGGCTTCGGCGATCAGTTGTTCGGCACGTACCCGCGCCGCTGCCAAGCCATCCTTTTCCTTCGCCGCGGCGGTGACTTCCAGCACCCGCGCATCGGCCAGGCCCGGCGCTGCGCGCTCGGCCTCGATGCCCTCGGCCAGACGCTTCTTCGCCTCGGCCTGCTTCGACGCCGCTTCCAGCTCGGCCTGCGCCATGGTGTTGATTTCCACCGCCTTGTGCTTGGAGCGGGCCTCGTCGGCTTCCGCCTGCTTGACCTGGCGTACCAGCTCCTGCTCGGCTTCCGCCTGGGCCTGCAGCAGGATCACCTGCTTGACCCGCTCGGCCTCGGAAACCTCGCGCACCTCCTTGATCCGCTCCTCCTCCTGGGCCACGGTCTTTTCCACCGCGACGCGCTCGCGAATCACATTGGCGATGTTCTTGCGCTGCTCTTCCAGCGCCTTTTCCTTCTCGATCTTCTGCAGCTCCACCTCACGCTCGCGGGCGACGATCTCCAGGTCCTTGGCGCGGGTGACCTTCTCCACCTCGATGACCACCGCGCGCTGGCGGTTCTGCTGCGCCACCTCGACCTCGCGCTGGTGGTTCTCGGTGCGCACGTCGATTTCCTGCTGCGCCTGGATCCGCGCCTGCTCGGCCTTCAGCCGCTCCTCTTCCTTGACCCGCGCGGTTTCCGCTTCCTCGCGGGCACGGATGGTCTCGATCTCGCGCTTCTGCCGGGCCTCGGCGTCAGCCTGCTGGCGCTCCAGGGCCAGGGCCGCCTCGCGGGTCTCGACGTTCTTCTTCTTGATCGCCAGCTCTTCGTTGCGCTCCAGTTCGTTGGTGATGACGTTCTGGGTGGCGGTCAGCTCGGTGATCTTGCGGATGCCCTCGGCATCAAGGATGTTGCTCGGGTCCAGCGAGTTCTTCGCGGTCTGCTCCAGGTAGTCGATGGCGACGTCTTCCAGGACGTAGCCGTTCAGGTCGTTGCCGATCACCTCGATGATGCGGTCACGGAAGTCCTGGCGATTCTCGAACAGCTGGACGAAGTCGAACTGCTTGCCGACGGTCTTCAGCGCCTCGGAGAACTTGGCATTGAACAGCTCGTTCACCGCCGAACGGTCGGAAGCACGGTCGACGCCGATGGCCTTGGCCACCTTGAGCACGTCGTCCTGGGTCTCGTTGACCCGCAGGTAGAAGGCAACGGTGATGTCCGCGCGCATGTTGTCGCGGCAGATCAGGCCGTCCTTGCCGCGCCGGTCGACCTCCAGGGTGATCAGCGAGATGCGCATGAACTCCTTCAGGTGGATCACCGGATAGACCAGCGCACCGGTGAAATGCACCTTGGGCGTCGACGACATGTCGTTGACGATCAGCGCGGTGCCTTGCGGGACCTTGATGTAGAAGGCCTTGAACAGGGCCAGCAGGCCCACGACCAGCAGAACGACCAGGCCCACTCCCAGCAGGAGGGGCATCAGCGACGTCATATCCATAGCAGCAGTTCTCCTTGATTCTCACCGAGCCCGGGTCAGATACCGCGGAACTCTTCCTCGGTAACGACCCGATAGGCGTGCTCCGCCTCCAGGTACTCCAGCAGCACGACGCGATCGCCGCGCTTGAAGCCTTTGTTTTCTTCCGCACGAACTTTCAGGATCAGCCCGGCGCCGCCGTCTTCCAGCAACGCCTCGCCATGTTGCAGGGTGACCCGCCCGCTGCGCACCACCGCGACCTGGCCCAGCACCGACTTGCTGCTGGTGCTTTCCAGCTTGCGGAACAGCGGCCGCAACGGCCGGCACAGCGTGGCCGCCAGCGGCGCCGCCAGGAACAGCGCGCCCACCGCCACCACGGCGCCCAACGGGTAGCGCAGCCAGCCGAGCGGCAATGCGCTGAGCAGCCACAGCTGGACGAAGTAGCAGAGGAACCAGGCGAAGAAGGACAGCAGGGTCAGCACCAGGGTGACCGGTACGCCGTTGAGTTTCAGCTTCGCCAGCAGCGCGGCGAGGCCTTCGGCCTGGCCGGCGCCATCGACGACCGACTCGGCGTCGAGATCGAGCACATCGATCTCGACCATGCCCAGGGCGACGATGCCCCAGTAGATGATCGCTAGGATCAGAAGAAAGCTGAACAGCACGGTCGGGAACGACAGCGCCGTCTGCAGGAAACCTTCCATTGTCGCTCTATCCCTGAAAAACGGGCCCGGACGCCTTCGCCGGGCCGCGGGCCTATCAGGCCTTGCCCTTTTCCTTCAGGCGCGCCAGCACGCCATCCACGCTGTTGCCCGAGGCCTTGATCCCAGCCGCGCGCAGCTTGGCGTCCAGCGCATCGTCCGGCGCCGCCGCGCTGGCCAGTTCGGCCGCGGCATCCATGGTCGCCGCGCGTTCGGCCTGGCGCTGCTTGATCCGCTCCAGGGAGTCCACCGCGGTCTGCAGCTTGCTCTTCGAGTTGCCGTAGCGCTGGGCAACGGCCATCTGCGCCTTCTGCACGCTCTCGGTGGCCTTGACCGTATCCACCTGTTGCTTGAGCTGGCGGATGTTGCCCTCGGCCTGGCTCACCGACTTGCGCAACTGGGCTACGCTGGCGGCGAATTCCGCGACCTGGGCACGCTCGCCCTCGAGCTGGTTCTCCAGGGTCGCGATCTTCTCCGCGACCTCCCGGGCCAGCTCCTCGTTGCCGGCCTCCAGTGCCTTGATCGCGTATTGCTCGTACTCGGCGACCTGGGCCGCGCCCTTCTCGACGCGCTCCTGGGCCAGGCGGTGGCCGGCCATGATCGAGGCCAGCGCTTCCCGCGACTTGCGCAGTTCGACGTCGGCGTCGCGGATCTCCTGGTCGAGGATGCGCAGCGCCTGGCTGTCGACGATCGCCTCGCCAACCTCGTTGGCTCCGCCGCGCAGGGCGCTCAGCAGCTTGCTCCATACCGTCATGATGGTGTCCTCCCTCAGGCCCGGGCTTTCAGGTAGCCGGCGTAGACTTCCGTGGCGCGGATCACGTTGCCGGCCAGGGTTTCGATTTCGTGCAGCACGCTGGCCAGCGACGAAGTCGTGCTCAACGCGCCGAACATGCTGTAGCAGCGCTCCTCGCCCGGCAGGTTGAGCAGGCCGATGCTCGACAGCGGGAACAGTTGCCGGCTGAGCAGGACCTCTTCGTTGAAGGCGGTTGCGTCGGTAACGTCGCTTTCCGGCCAGAGCAGCGCCTCGACGATGATCTGCTCGCCCTGGGGCGCGACGAACACCGGCAGGTCGCCGTATTCGCGCATGATCACATAGAGACTCGCTTCCGCCCCCTCGATCAGCTCGATCTGGGCCTCGCCGCTGCTGAACAGCTCGGTGCCGCTCAGGGCCTCGGCCAGCGAGCGAGCGTTCCATACCCGGGCTTCCGTCATGTCTTCCTCCTTCTCCAAATGAGCCGCTCCGGCAGCCGGGCGACGCAGCATCCGCTCGATGCCGGCGAGCGCCGCGGCGTTCTCCGGCAAGATCCAGACTTCCTTCTTCACCAGGCCCTGCTCGCGCAGGCGCTGGCGAAAGACACGCTGATAATGGGCTGATGATTTCCGTTGCATGGACTCACACTACGAGATCACATGTAATATTTCAACAGCTCACATGTAATAAAATCCAACGCACGCGCATATCTACGCCGGGCCGGCCGGAGCATGGAAAAGAAACACGGGGAGGAAAGAGAGAAAGAAATGGCACGAGGGGCCTCCCTGGCTCGGTGTCTGGCGCGCTACATCCTGTATCGACTCCCGCATTAAACCCTCTATGCAAAAGGAATTGAAGGACCGCCGGGCATATCGGGAAAAAACGGGAAACGTCTCACCCTACCGCGGCACCCGCCCGCACCGCCGGCAAATGCTCTAGGCTATGCGCACACTGCAGCCTGACGGACACCGCATGGAACATTCGCCCAAACCGCTGGCCGGCCTGAAGGTGGTCGAGCTCGGCACCCTGATCGCCGGCCCTTTCGCCTCGCGGATCTGCGCCGAGTTCGGCGCCGAAGTGATCAAGATCGAGTCGCCCGACGGCGGCGATCCACTGCGCAAGTGGCGCAAGCTCTACGAAGGCACCTCGCTGTGGTGGTTCGTTCAGGCACGCAACAAGAAATCCCTGACCCTCAATCTCAAGCACGTCGAAGGCCAGGCGATCCTGAAACGCCTGCTCGGCGATGCCGACATCCTGATCGAGAACTTCCGCCCCGGCGTACTGGAAAAGCTCGGCCTGGGCTGGGATGTCCTCCACGCGCTGAACCCGCGCCTGGTGATGGTGCGCCTGTCGGGCTTCGGCCAGACCGGCCCCTACAAGGACCAGCCGGGCTTCGGCGCGGTCGGCGAGTCGATGGGCGGACTGCGCTACATTACCGGCTTCGAGGACCGCCCGCCGGTTCGCACCGGGATTTCCATCGGCGACTCGATCGCCGCCCTGTGGGGCGTGATCGGCGCGCTGATGGCGCTGCGACACCGCGAGGTCAACGGCGGCGAGGGACAGATGGTCGACGTCGCCCTCTACGAGGCGATCTTCGCCATGATGGAAAGCATGGTTCCGGAATTCGACGTGTTCGGTTTCATCCGCGAGCGCACCGGCAACATCATGCCGGGCATCACCCCCTCCTCCATCCACACCAGCGCCGATGGCCGCCACGTACAGATCGGCGCCAACGGCGACGCGATCTTCCGCCGCTTCATGCAGGCCATCGGCCGCGACGACCTGGCCAGCGACCCGCAACTGGCCAGCAACGACGGGCGCGATGCGCGCCGCGACGAACTCTATGGGGTTATCGACCGCTGGGTCGCCTCGCAGCCCCTGGAGGAAGTGCTGGCGGTGCTGGCGCGAGCCGAAGTCCCGGCCAGCCGAATCTACTCCGCCGAAGACATGTTCCGCGATCCGCAATTCCTTGCCCGCGAGATGTTCCTCTCGGCACGCTTGCCGGACGGCAAGCCATTCCGCATGCCTGGCATCGTGCCCAAGCTGTCCGCCACGCCAGGCTCGGCGGATTGGGTAGGCCCGGAACTGGGCGAGCATACCGATGCCCTGCTCGCCGAGCTGGGCTACGACAGCGAGGGCATCGCCGCCCTGCGCCGGGAAGGCGCCATCTGAACGGTACGCGGAGCCCTTCATCGGTGCTCCGCGGACAGGGCGGCCCCTCTCCCCTATCCAGCCAGGGAGAGGGGGTTATCCGCACGCTTCCACGAGCATGGCGCCATCCGGCAAGAGCCGCTGCACCGGCGCGCGCCTTCGGCCTGACCGCCCGATGCGCAACGCGCCCTCGAACGAGACGGTGCTAGCGCGACGAATACAGCAGCACGTGATCCCGCTCGCGGAAGGTCGCCAGCACGTCTTCCTCCATCCGCCCGACCAGCACCTGCAATTCCCGGCGAATGGTCTGCACGGCATCCTCGAGATAGCTTTCGTCGTTCAACTGCACCTTGGCGATGACCCGCTGCAACAGGGTTTCCCCCTGCGGATCGACCAGCGTGACCACCCGTCCGCCATCGGGCCGGGGCTGGCTGAGGGTGAAGGGATGGGGAGCGAAGGCATCGGCCAGTCGTTGCTTCAGGCTGTCCAAATCAGGTCTCCTGTTTCGACGAATAAGACTCGTCAAAGACCGAAAAAACGCGAATAGGGTTCGTCGATGCAAGCATTTACCGGACTAACGGCAGCATCTGGCGAAAGGCCACGTGCCGGCGCAAATAGCCATTCGAGCCGAACCAGGCCAACGCAACGATCAGCCCGCTATAAGGGAAGCACCGGGAAAAACTCCAACCATCCCACCCTCGCGCAACGCCTTCACCTGCTTGAAATTGCAGTATCCGGCGCGTCCGTCAGGCAGTAACAACGAGACTTCCCCCTGCGCATCGAACAGCGAGGATCTCATGACTGCCTTCGCATCCCCCCGCGGCGCCTGGCGCGCCTTCATCCTCGCGCTGGCATTCGCCGCCGGCACGGCACAGGGCTCGCTGCTGTTCGGCGCCGTCGGCCTGGCCAACGACCAGTACGCGCGTCCGGTCGCCGACACCGAGATCGCCAGCACCGCCGTGCTCGCCGATTGTCGTGGCTTCGTCGGGACCATCGCCAGGATCGTCCTGCTGGACGGCTCGATCCGCTGCAACGAGGCTTTTCCCTATGGCTTCGCCAGCCCGATCAGTACCAGCGTCTACTATCCGGCGGACATCGCCGCGTCCGACGCCAAGCTTCCGGTCATCACTTTCGTCGGCGGCATACTTTCCAACGCCGGCAACTATCACGAACTAATGAAACTGTGGGCCAGCCACGGCTTCATCGTGGTGATCTCCTCCGACTTCATCAATTCCTTCCCGCTGATGCACGCCCTCGGCATCCTCGAGGTCGCGAAACTGGACAGGGACCCGACCTCGGCCCTGCATGGCAGGGCCGACTTTTCCCGGACCCTGGTCGCCGGGCACTCCGCCGGCGGCCAGGCCACGCTGCAGAGCGCCAGCCTCTCTGCACAAGCCCTGCAATTCATCGAGCCACGGTTGAAGCTGGTCGGCGCCCTGCCGATCGAGCCAGGCCCCCTGGCCATCGGTTCCACGGTAAAGACCCCGACCCTGCTGCTGACCGGACTGGCCGATGTGGTCGTGCCGCCACTCAGTTGGCCGATCCTCTGGCAGGGCCCGTTGATCCGCGACGTGCCCGCCTGGGGCGCCACGGCCACCACGGCGACCCACTTCAGCCCGCTGCGACAGATCGAGTACAACGAGTTCGCCGGCATCAGCGTCGCCTGGGCGCTGTACCAGGGAAAGAACGATGCCCAGGCCCGCGACTATTTCGTCGGGCGCTACTACAAGCTGGCCAGCGACATCCAGTTCAACGATCCGCTGAGACTGCTCCGCCCCTCGCGCAACAAACTCGCCGCCGCCCTTTGAGAAGACATGAAAAAGCCCGCCATCAAGGCGGGCTTCTTCCTTTCACGACAGGCTCAGAGCGGCTTGCCGCGATTGCCGTGCTGGCTGACGAAGGCCTGTACCTTGGCCAGCTCGTTCGGCAATACGGTGCAGCGCTCCTCGCGCTCGAACAGGTCGGCGAGGTGCGCAGGCAGCGCCGGCGCCTGGCCGATGCCGGCCTTCTCCACCGCTTCGGGGAACTTGACCGGGTGCGCAGTGCCCAGGGTCACCATCGGCACGCTCAGGCTGCGCCGGCATTCGCGGGCGGCACGCACGCCAATGGCGGTGTGCGGGTCGAGCAACTCGCCACAGGAGCGGTATACCTCGGCGATGGTCTCGCAGGTCTGCTCGTCGCTGACCGCCAGGGAGTCGAACAGCTTGCGCGCCTCGGTCCAGCGCTGGTCTTCCACCGACAGCTTGCCGCTGGCCTTGAAGGCATCCAGCAGTTCGGCGACGGCCTTGCCGTTGCGGCCGTGCAGGTCGAACAGCAGGCGTTCGAAGTTGGACGAGACCATGATATCCATCGACGGCGACAGCGAGGGATGCAGGGTGTCCTTGTCGTAGCGGTTGCCGCTCATGAAGCGGTGCAGGATGTCGTTGCGGTTGGTCGCGACGATCAGTTGGCTGACCGGCAGGCCCATGTTGCGCGCCAGGTAGCCGGCAAAGATGTCGCCGAAGTTGCCGGTCGGCACCGAGAACGCCACCGAGCGATGCGGCGCGCCGAGCTGCAGCGCGGCATGGAAGTAGTAGACGATCTGGGCCATGATCCGCGCCCAGTTGATCGAGTTCACCGCTACCAGGCGGGTACCCTTGAGGAAGCCCTGGTCGGCGAAGCTGGCCTTGACCATCTCCTGGCAGTCGTCGAAGTTGCCTTCGATGGCGATGTTGTGGATGTTGTCGCCGAGGATGGTGGTCATCTGCCGGCGCTGCACCTCGGACACGCGGTTGTGCGGGTGCATGATGAAGATGTCGACGTTGTCGCAACGGCGGCAGCCTTCGATGGCCGCGGAGCCGGTATCGCCGGAGGTGGCCCCCATGATCACCACGCGCTCGCCGCGCTTGGCCAGCACATGGTCGAGCAGGCGGCCGAGCAGTTGCAGGGCGAAGTCCTTGAAGGCCAGGGTCGGGCCGTGGAACAGCTCCAGCACCCATTCGTTGCCGTTCAACTGGCGCAGCGGCGCCACTGCGTCATGGGCGAAGACGCCATAGGTTTCCTCGAGGATCTTCTTGAAGTCGGCATCGGCGATGCTGCCGGCGACGAACGGGCGCATCACCCGGAAGGCCAGCTCGTGGTAGGGCAGGCCGACCCAGGAGGCGATCTCCTCGAGGGTGAAGCGTGGCAGGTTTTCCGGGACGTAGAGGCCGCCGTCGCTGGCCAGGCCGGCGAGGAGGACATCTTCGAAGTTCAGGGCGGGCGCTTGGCCGCGGGTGCTGATGTAACGCATGTTCAAAACCTTCGCTGTTGACGCGGGCCCGCGAGCGGCGCCCGGCGTTCGATCAATTCAGTTGTTCGACACGGATGCGGACCACCGGCCCGGACACGCCTTCCAGCGCTTCCAGGGCGGCGATGGCATCGTTGATGCGTTGTTCGATGACCCGGTGGGTAACCAGGATCATCGGCACCAGGCCGTCCTGTTCCTCGGCCTCCTTCTGCATGATCGATTCGATGTTGATGCCGCGCTCGGACAGGATGGTGGCCACCTGGGCCAGTACGCCCGGGTGGTCCTTGGCCTGGATGCGCAGGTAGTAGGCGCTTTCGCAGGCTTCGATCGGCAGGATCGGGTGGTCGGACAGCGCGTCCGGCTGGAACGCCAGGTGCGGTACGCGGTTCTCCGGATCGGAGGTCATGGCGCGGACCACGTCGACGAGGTCGGCCACCACCGAGGAAGCGGTCGGCTCCATTCCGGCACCGGCGCCGTAGTAGAGGGTCGAGCCGACGGCGTCGCCGTTGACCATCACCGCGTTCATCACGCCGTTGACGTTGGCGATCAGGCGATCCGAGGGAATCAGGGTCGGGTGCACGCGCAGCTCGAAGCCGCTCTCGGTGCGACGCGCCACGCCCAGGTGCTTGATGCGATAGCCGAGGGCGTCGGCGTAGTTGACGTCGGCGCTGGTCAGTTTCGAGATGCCTTCGGTGTAGGCCTTGTCGAACTGCAGCGGAATGCCGAAGGCGATCGAGGCGAGGATGGTCAGCTTGTGGGCGGCGTCGATGCCTTCCACGTCGAAGGTCGGGTCGGCCTCGGCATAGCCCAGGGCCTGGGCCTCGGCGAGCACGTCGGGGAAGGTACGGCCCTTCTCGCGCATTTCGCTGAGGATGAAGTTGCCGGTACCGTTGATGATCCCGGCCAGCCAGTTGATGCGGTTGGCCGACAGCCCCTCGCGGATCGCCTTGATCACCGGGATGCCGCCGGCGACAGCGGCCTCGAAGGCGACGATCACGCCCTTCTCGCGGGCCTTGGCGAAGATCTCGTTGCCGTGCACGGCGATCAGCGCCTTGTTCGCGGTGACCACGTGCTTGCCGTTCTCGATGGCCTTGAGCACCAGCTCGTGGGCCAGGGTGTAGCCGCCGATCAACTCGACGACCACGTCGATCTCGGGATTGCACGCTACGTCGAAGATATCGGCGGTGATGGGAGTCGCACCGGTATCGCACTTCGGGTTCGGCCGGCGGGCGGCGATCTGCGCAACCTCGATACCGCGCCCGGCACGGCGGGCAATCTCCTCGGCGTTGCGTTTGAGTACATTGAAGGTACCGCCACCGACGGTCCCCAACCCACAGATGCCTACTTTGACCGGTTTCACGCTGGAACTCCCCATCTCACCTACGACGGCCGGACGCGCCGGCCTGCTATGGTTCCCCGAGCGAATCGAGGTTGACGCGACCACTGTACGGGCCACGACACATCCTGGCGATGGATTCCGCCAGCGGGCGGCGGAAATCGCCAATGATGAAAACAAAAGAGCCGCACATTACGAAGCGGCTCTTTATTAGTCAATTGTTCGGCAGACCCGGCGCTATTTGGCCTCCAGCGCCAGCTTGGCCAACTGCTTGGCCGGCTGGTAGCCGGGGAGCAACTGGCCGTTGGCAAGGACGATCGCCGGCGTTCCCTGCACCCCGACCATCTGGCCCATCTGGAACTGCTTGTCGACCGGGTTCTTGCACTCGGAAGACTTGATCTCCTTGCCGTTCATCATGGCGTCCATCGCCTTGGTCGGCTCCTTCGCACACCAGACCGCCTGCAGTTGCTTGTCGCCCGCCGACTGCGGCCCCTGGCGCGGGAACGCCATGTAGCGCACCTCGATCCCCTGCTCGGTCAGGTCCGGCACCTCGGCATGCAGCTTCTGGCAGTACGGGCAGGTGGTATCGGTGAACACCGTGATGTGCGCCTTGGCCTGGCCCTTGGCCGGATACACCACCATCTCGCTGGCGGGCACGCCGTTGATCGCCTTGGCGATCGCCTGGCTCTCGGCCTTCTCGGTCAGGTTGACCGGCTTGCCGTCCTTCACCTGGTAGAGGTAGCCCTGCATGACGAACTGGCCGTCGGCGCTGGCGTAGAGCACCCGGCCGCCCTTCAGCTGCACCTGGTAGAGCCCCTGCAGCGGGCTGCTGGCGATGGAGTCGATGGGCAGGTCCGGTTGCAGGGCCTGCAGGGTCTTGCGGATGTTCTGATCGGCATTGTCTGCCAGGGCCAGGGTACTCATCAGGCCGAGGGCGGCAGCAGCCAGAAAACGGGTCACGCGCATGTGTCACTCCTGTCGTGCGGTCGGCGAAGCCTACCATAGACCGCTATCCCGACGGGCCCGACGCTTGTCGCAGAACGCTACGAAAGCGCCTCTTTTCGGGTAGGTACGGATTTTTCGGACAAAGCGTCAGCCTCGCGGGTGGTGGCGTGCGTGCAGATCCTGGAGGCGGGCCCGGGCGATATGGGTATAGATCTGGGTGGTCGACAGGTCGCTGTGGCCGAGCAGCATCTGCACCACCCGCAGGTCGGCGCCATGGTTGAGCAGGTGGGTGGCGAAGGCGTGGCGCAGGGTGTGCGGCGAAATCGACGTGCCGATCGCCGCCACCTGCGCGTGATGCTTGATGCGATGCCAGAAGGTCTGGCGGGTCATCTGTTCGCCGCGCAGGCTGGGGAACAGCACGTCGCTGGGCCGCCCGCCGAGCAGGTCGCCGCGGGCCTCGCGCAGGTAGCGTTCGAGCCAGCCGATGGCTTCCTCGCCGAGCGGCACCAGGCGCTCCTTGCTGCCCTTGCCGAACACCTTGACCACGCCCTGGCGCAGGTTGACCTGCTCCAGGGTCAGGCCGACCAGTTCGCTGACCCGCAGGCCGCAGGCATACAGCACTTCGAGCATGGTGCGATCGCGCAGGCCCAGCGGGTCGTCGACTTCCGGCGCCGCCAGCAATGCCTCGACGTCCGCTTCGGAGAGGGATTTCGGCAACGGCTTGCCCAGTTGCGGCAGGTCCACCTGCAAGGTGGGATCCTCGGCGATCAGGCCGTCGCGCAGGCAATAGCGATAGAAGCCACGCAGGCCGGAGAGGAAGCGCGCGGTCGAGCGGGCCTTGTAGCCCTGCTCCAGGCGCCAGGCCAGGTGATCGAGGATCGCGTCGCGGCCGATGCCCTCCAGGCGCAGCCCGCGACCATCGAGCCAGGCGTTGAACTGCTGGAGGTCGTTGCGATAAGCCTCGCGGGTGTTGTCGGCAAGGCCTTTTTCCAGCCACAGGGCATCGAGGAAACGGTCGATCAGGGGATGTTCGAGGGTACTCATGGATGAAGGCTGCGAACCAAATGAAAGCGCGGCTAGTCTTTCATAGCCTGGGCGCTATCGCGAGCGTTGGCCGTCATCGCCACGTAATGGTTAGTCAGGCCGGTCGACAGGAGGTCGGCCGGCTTCCCGTGCCCGCGGGAAAAAGCGGAGCCATGTGGCTCGATGGTTCGCCCCGGCTCAGGACGAGCGGAGCGACGCTGACAAGGAATCCTCGATGGACCAGAACGCTATCCTGCTCGCCCTCGGCGGCATCGGTGCCGCCGCCCTGCTCAGTCAATGGCTGGCCTGGCGCCTGCGCCTGCCAGCCATTCTTTTCCTGCTGCTGTCCGGGATCGTCGCCGGCCCGCTACTCGGCTGGCTCGATCCGGACGAGATGTTCGGCCCCCTGCTGTTCCCACTGGTATCCCTGGCAGTGGCGCTGATCCTCTTCGAGGGCAGCCTGACCCTGCATTTCAGCGAATGGAAGGAAATCGGCACCGTGGTGCACCGAATGGTGACCATCGGCGCGCTCTCGACCTGGGGCGTGATCGCCCTGGCCGCCCACTACCTGCTCGACTTCAGCTGGGAAATGGCCCTGCTGTTCGGCACCCTGACCCTGGTCACCGGGCCCACGGTGATCGTTCCGATGCTGCGGGTGGTCCGGCCCAAGGCCGCGGTGGCGAACATCCTGCGCTGGGAAGGTATCGTCATCGATCCCATCGGCGCCCTGCTGGCGGTAGTGGTGTACAGCTTCATCATCTCCAGCGGCGAAGGCGATGGCTGGCTACACAGCCTGCAGACCTTCGGTGGAGTGATCCTCTGCGGCAGCCTGTTCGGCATCCTCGGCGGCTGGGCGCTGGGCATCGTCCTGCGCCGCCACTGGCTGCCGGACTACCTGCACAACCTGGCGACGCTGGCCGCGGTGCTGGGCGTATTCATCGCCTCGAACCGGGTGATGCACGAATCCGGGCTGCTCGCCGTCACCCTGATGGGCATGGGCCTGGCCAACATGAAGGGCGTCGACGTACGGCAGATCCTGCACTTCAAGGAAAACCTCAGCGTCCTGCTGATTTCCGGCCTGTTCATCCTCCTGGCCGCGCGCCTGGACATCAATGCCCTGCTCGGCCTGGGCCCGGCGGCGCTGCTGGTGCTGCTGCTGATCCAGTTCGTCGCCCGGCCGCTGAACGTGGCGCTGTCGACCTGGGGTTCGCCGCTGAGCTGGCGCGAGCGCGCCCTGCTCAGTTGGATCGCCCCGCGCGGGATCGTCGCCGCGGCGGTCTCGGCGATCTTCGCCATCCGCCTGAGCGCCGAAGGCCATGCCCAGGCGGCGCTGCTGGTGCCGCTGACCTTTCTGGTGATCATCGGCACGGTGGTCCTGCAAAGCGCCACCGCCCGCCCCCTGGCGCGCCTGCTGAAGGTCGCCGAGCCCTCGCCCAGCGGCTACCTGATCGTCGGCGCCAATCCGGTCGGGCGCGCCATCGGCAAGGCCCTGAAGAGCCTCGGCAGCCGCGTGCTGCTGACTGATTCGAGCTGGGAAAACATCCGCGCCGCCCGCATGGACAACCTGCCCACCTATTTCGGCAATCCCACCTCGCAGCACGCCGAAGCCCACCTCGACCTGGTCGGCATCGGGCATTTGCTGGGGGTTTCTCCAGCCGGCGAGCTGAATACCCTGGCGGCCATGCGCTTCCGCCACGAGTTCGGCCATCGCCAGCTGTTCGGCCTGCCGACCAGCCAGGAAGCCAAGCGTACCGACAAGCACCGCTCCAGCGACGAACACCGTGGCCGTCCGCTTGGCCAGCGACCGCTGACCTACGCGCAGTTCGCCAGCCTGCTGTCGCGCGGCGCCGAAATCCGCACCACCCTGCTCACCGACACCTTCGGCTGGAACGACTACCAGGCGCTGCACGGCGAGTCCGCGATCCTGCTGTTCGCCCGCGATCCGAACGGCAGGATGCACGTCGCCACGCCACAGTCCACGCTGGCGCCGGGCACCGGCTGGACGCTGCTGTCGCTGATCGACGCGGAACCGTCAGTCAGCAAGTCGCAGGCCACGGAAATCGCCGACTAGACTTCAACGAACCGACGAAAGACCGTCGTCACCCTATCCAAGGTTGGGTGACAAACGAAGCCCACGAAGAGGATGATTGCATCTAGCCATCATCCTCTTTTTTCATCAGGCCATGACCATGTCCAATCAACAACATTCCCGCCTGGGCCAGATCCTGATCAACAAGGGGCTGATTAGCGCCGCCCAACTGGACGCCGCGATCCAGGCGCAGTTGAGCAACCACAAGCGCCTGGGCGAAACCCTGATCGAGCAGGGCCTGCTGAGCGAACGGCAACTGAAGAAGGCGCTGAAGAAGCAGACCAACCTGCGCCTGGCCGCGACCCTGGTCGCCGCCCTGCTCAGTCCGTTCCAGATGGCCAGCGCCGACATCCAGCGTATGCAGCCGCCAGCGGCCATGAGCCGCCAGGAACTGCCGAAGAACCTGCGTCCGCTGACCGACGTCGAGATGAGCAACGTCAACGCCCAGGGCCTCAACGAAAGCCTCGAGGGCCTGTTCCTGAAGGCCGAGGGCGGCGACGGACTGGCCGCGGTGAAGCAACTGGCGAAGCTGGTGATGCCGATGCTCGACAGCCTGGAGGCGGAAACCTCGATGAGCGACGTTCGCTACGAAACCGGCAAGACGCAAAGCACGCTCAACCCCGACGGCTCGGTCAACCTGCGCCTGCCGAGCAGTATCGGCGAGGTGCGCTTCGACAATATCCGCATTGCCGGCGCGCCGCGCGAGCAGACGTTCGGCAGCGTCAGCCTGCAACAGATCGACCTGTCCCAGGCCTCCCTGAAGATCAGCCTGCGGCCCTGATCCCAACCCAGGGCCGGATCGTCCGGGGATATGGAAAAGGCACCCGTGGGTGCCTTCTTTCTGCCTGTATCAAGCCGCCTGGCTGGCCGGGAACCCCGGCAGGACCGGAACCGGCCGCTTTTCGTCGTCGATGGCAACGAAGCTGAACAGGCCGTGTATGGCCTTCTCGCGACCGTCGGCGTACATGCTTTCCAGGTACACCTCGACCTCCACCTTGAGGCTGGTGTTGCCGACCTTGACCACCCGTCCGACCAGTTCGACGATCGAGCCCGCCGGGATCGGGTGGTTGAAGTCGATGCGATCGGTGGAAACGGTCACCAGCGGCAGGCGGCAGAAACGGGTCGCGGTGATGAACGAGACCTCGTCCATCCAGGCCAGCGCAGTCCCGCCGAACAGGGTGTTGTGGTGATTGGTGGTGGGCGGGAATACCGCCTTGGTCACACGGGTTTCGGAAAGCTCGGTGCGACGCAGGATTTCTTGCTCTCTGGGGGTCATGCCACGAATACCGGATGGAGTGGCTGCCTGGGTGCCGCGGATGTTGTACTGGTTATGCGCTGCCGTGGGCAGTAGGAAGCGCCGCCGGAAAGGCGAACGCCAGACATGAAAAAAGCAGCCCTCGGGCTGCTTTTCTCGGAGAAGAACCGGATTAGACCAGTTTTTCCTTGATGCGCGCGGCCTTGCCGGACAGGGCGCGGAGGTAGTACAGCTTGGCCTTGCGCACGTCGCCGCGACGCTTGACGCTCAGGCTGTCGACGATCGGGCTGTAGGTCTGGAAGGTACGTTCCACGCCCACGCCGTTGGAGATCTTGCGCACGGTGAAGGCGCTGTTCAGGCCACGGTTGCGCTTGGCGATAACGACGCCTTCGAAGGCCTGCAGACGCTGACGGTCGCCTTCCTTCACCTTGACCTGGACGATCACGGTATCGCCGGGGGCGAACGCCGGGATCTCTTTGTTCATCTGTTCAGCTTCGATCTGCTGAATGATCTTGTTGGTCATGCTGTGCTCCTAAGACCGGCAATCGGCCAGCCATCGATACGTTAACTATCGTCCCGCTGACGGATATATTCCGCCAGCAGCTTCTGCTCTTCTCCAGAAAGCGAGCGGCTATCCAGAAGATCGGCGCGTCGTTCCCAGGTCCGCCCAAGGGCCTGCTGCAAACGCCAACGCCGGATGTGTTCATGGTTGCCACTGAGCAACACTTCAGGAACACGTTTGTCCGCGTACACCTCGGGTCGGGTGTAGTGCGGGCAGTCGAGCAGGCCATCCGTGAAGGAGTCCTCCTCGGCGGAATCTGCATGACCCAATGCACCGGGCAGCAACCGCGTCACTGCATCGACCAGCACCATGGCCGGCAACTCACCGCCGGACAGGACATAATCGCCGATCGACCATTCTTCATCGACGTGCTCTTCGATGAAGCGCTCGTCGATGCCTTCGTAGCGCCCGGCGATGAGGATCAACGCTTCCTCTTCGGCCAGTTCGCGTACGCCCGCCTGCGTCAGCTGGCGGCCTTGCGGCGAAAGGTAGATCACCTTCGCCTTCCTGCCCCCGGCGGCTTGCCTGGCATCCGCCAGCGCGCCCTCCAGAGGCTTGATCTTCATCACCATGCCAGGGCCACCGCCGAAGGGCCGGTCGTCCACCGTCTGGTGGCGGTCCTCGGTGTAGTCCCGTGGATTCCAGCAGGCCAGCGTGAGCAACCCCTGCTTTACCGCACGGCTGGTGATGCCATAGTCACTGATCGCGCGGAACATCTCCGGAAAGATGCTGACGACGCCCACCCACAAACGCTTGTCCATGGATGATCAGAAGTCCGCGTCCCAGTCCACCCGCATCTCGCCAGCGGCCAGGTCGATCGACAGCACGCACTGCCCGGTGTAGGGCAACAGGCGCTCGCGGTCGTCCAGGCTGCCCGCGCAGGGCTTGACCACCATGACATCGTTGGCACCGGTTTCCAGCAGATGGTCGATCACGCCGAGCAACTGCCCGCCCTGATCGATCACCTTCAGGCCTTCCAGCTGGTGCCAGTAGTACTCACCTTCCTCGAGAGAGGGCAACTCGCTACGCGGGATGCAGATCTCGTAACCGGTGAAGGTGCGGGCTTCTTCGCGATCGTCGAGCCCCTTGAGCTTGGCGGCCAGGACCTTGCCATGCAGGCGCCCCCTGACCAGCTCGGCCTGCCGAATCTCGCCGTCGCGCCGGAGCGTCCAG
This sequence comes from Pseudomonas sp. HMSC065H01, assembly GCF_001815235.1. Classification (NCBI taxonomy): domain Bacteria; kingdom Pseudomonadati; phylum Pseudomonadota; class Gammaproteobacteria; order Pseudomonadales; family Pseudomonadaceae; genus Pseudomonas; species Pseudomonas sp. HMSC065H01. The sequence continues at coordinate 187,240 of NZ_KV819932.1, forward strand.
CGGCGATAGTCCAGCAGGTTGTCCAACGGGTCGGTAAAGGAATACACCTTCACCTCACCGCGGATGCCGTACACCGAAACGATCTTGCCGATCACGACCAGGTCGTCGGCGGGTGTCGGCATTTCACTCATGACGGCTTAGGCGTTTGCCTTGGCAGCGTCCTTGAGCAGCTGAGCAACGCGCTCAGACGGCTGTGCACCCTGGCCGAGCCAGTAGGTAGCACGCTCCTGGTCGACGGACAGACGCACTTCGCCACCAGTCGCAACCGGGTTGAAGAAACCGATGCGCTCGACGAAGCGACCATCGCGCGCATTGCGGCTGTTGGTCACGGTCAGGTGGTAGAAGGGGCGCTTTTTGGAGCCGCCACGAGCAAGACGGATGGTTACCATGTGAACTTCGTTCCTGTAGTCGGTGCTTGCAAAATGAATGCACGCTGGGCCCACGGCCCGAAAGGCCGCATATTCTAAGGATTATCGGGGAATTTGCAAATCTCTTTTTCGGCCACCCATCGGCCGGCGCGGAGAGCGCGGGAAGCACACGGTCCGCCCGCCGGCCGACGGCGCGAAACCGTCGGCGTGGCCAGCGGCCGCGCGTCCGATCAAAGCTTGGGCATGCCCCCCGGGAACATGCTGCCCATGCCTCGCATCATCTTGGCCATGCCGCCCTTGGCGGTGACCTTCTTCATCATCTTCTGCATCTGCTTGTGCTGCTTGATCAGCCGGCCGACGTCCTGCACCTGGGTACCGGAGCCAAGGGCGATGCGGCGCTTGCGCGAGCCGCTGATCATTTCCGGATCGCGCCGTTCGCCGGGCGTCATCGAGTTGATGATCGCCTCCATCTGCTTGAACTGTTTCTCCGCAGCACCCTGGGCATTGCCCATCTGCGCCAGGTTGACCCCGCCGAGCATCGGCAGCTTGTCCATGAGCCCGCCGAGGCCGCCCATGTTCTTCATCTGTTGCAACTGGTCGCGGAAGTCTTCCAGGTCGAAGCCCTTGCCCTTCTTGATCTTCTTCGCCAGCTTCTCGGCCTTGTCGCGGTCGAGGTTCTGCTCGGCCTGTTCGATCAGGCTGAGCACGTCGCCCATGCCGAGGATGCGCGAGGCCACGCGGTCGGGATGGAACGGATCGAGCGCTTCGCTCTTTTCGCCCATGCCGAGGAACTTGATCGGCTTGCCGGTGATCGCCCGCACCGAGAGCGCGGCACCACCACGCGCGTCGCCGTCGACCTTGGTCAGGACCACGCCGGTCAGCGGCAAGGCGTCATTGAAGGCCTTGGCGGTGTTGGCGGCATCCTGGCCGGTCATGGCATCGACCACGAACAGGGTTTCCGCCGGCTTGATCGCCGCGTGCACCTGCTTGATCTCGTCCATCATGTCGGCATCGATGTGCAGGCGGCCTGCGGTATCGACGATCACCACGTCGATGAACTTCAGCCTCGCCTCGCGGATCGCCGCCTCGGCGATGGCCACCGGCTTCTGGCTGACGTCGGAAGGGAAGAAGGTTACGCCGACCTCGCCCGCCAGGGTTTCCAGCTGCTTGATAGCGGCGGGTCGGTAGACGTCGGCGGAAACCACCATCACCGACTTCTTCTTGCGTTCCTTAAGGAAGCGCGCCAGCTTGCCCGCGGTGGTGGTCTTGCCCGCGCCCTGCAGGCCGGCCATCAGGATCACCGCCGGCGGCGCGACGCTCAGCGCCAGGTCCTCGTTGGCCGCCCCCATCAGCTCCTCGAGCTCGGCGCGGACGATCTTCACGAACGCCTGTCCCGGGGTCAGGCTCTTCGAGACCTCGGTACCGACGGCGCGCTCCTTGACCTTGTTGACGAAGTCCTTGACCACCGGCAGGGCCACGTCGGCCTCGAGCAGGGCCATGCGCACTTCGCGCAGAGTGTCCTTGATGTTGTCCTCGGTCAGCTTGGCCTTGCCGGTGACATGGCGAAGCGTCTGCGAGAGGCGGTCTGTAAGGTTTTCGAACATGCGCGATCCTTCCACGGGGGTTGCGGCAAGCGGCGGATTATAACCAAGAGCGCGTCGCGGGACACGCGATGAAAGACGGAGTGTGTGTCCGGCGACGACCGGAGGCCAGCCTCAAGTCCTTGATTTGCCGATGCGTTCCGTCTTTGCCGAAGCGACTGCCGGGCCAGGAGGTCGCGGCGCCCGCGGCAGGCGGCCCGCCAACCCGGCCACAGGTACGAGAGAACTGTTCGCAACGGCTTTCTCGCGACGCTCGATCTATGCCAAACTCCCTTCCTTTCGGGCCCGCGATTACAAGGACTTATGCATCCCCTGCTGCCCAGCCTCATCGCTGCTGTTCTCTATCTCGGCACCGCCGCCTACCAGGGTGCCTGTGTGTCCAAGCGCACCGCGCCGGGCAAACCCCTGCTGCTCCTGTTCGGACTCCTGGCACTGGTCGCCCACGCCTTCAGCCTCTACCAGCAATTGCTGACCCCGGCCGGCCTGGTGCTGGACTTCTTCAACGCCGCCAGCCTGATCGCCGCCGCGGTAATTCTCCTGACCCTGCTGGCGACCTTGCGGATACCGGTGGAGAACCTGCTCCTCCTTCTATTCCCGCTGGGCGCCCTCACCACCCTGCTGGCGGTACTCATCCCCCACGGCACCGTCGAGCCGATCAACGAACAGCCGGGCATCCTGGCCCACATCCTGCTCTCGATCCTGGCCTACGGCCTGCTCACCATCGCGGTATTCCAGGCGCTCTTGCTGCTGCTCCAGGACTACCGCCTCAAGCACAAGCATCCGTCCGGGCTGATCCGCAACTTCCCGCCCCTGCAAACCATGGAAAGCCTGCTGTTCGGCTTCCTCTGGGGCGGCTGGTCGCTGCTTTCGCTGTCGCTGCTGTCCGGATGGCTGTTCGTCGACAACCTGTTCGCCCAGCACCTGGCGCACAAGACCATCCTGTCCTGCTTCGCCTGGGTGGTCTTCGCCGTGCTCCTCTGGGGTCGCCACCAGCTCGGCTGGCGGGGCCACAAGGCGATCCGCTGGACCCTGGCCGGTTTCTGCCTGTTGATGTTGGCGTACTTCGGCAGCAAGCTGGTGCGGGAATTCATCCTGCACATCTGATGGGCCTCCTTCATGGATGAGCTGCACCCCGGGTACCTGGTCGGCCTGCTGGTTCTCCTGGTCGCCTGCTCGGCGTTCTTCTCCTGCGTCGAGACCGCCCTGCTCAACCTCGACCGTTACCGCCTGCGCCTGCAGGCCAAGCAAGGCCTGCGCGGGGCCCGGCGCAGCAGTTGGCTGCTGCTGCACGACGACCGCCTGCGCGGCACCCTGTTGTTCGGCCGCACCCTGGTCAACGTCAGCGCCGCCGCCCTGGCCAGTTGGGCCGCGCTGCGCCACTGGGGCGTCATCGGCCTGGCCGTCGCCATCCCCGGCATGACCCTGCTCCTGCTGCTGTTCGGCGCCCTGCTGCCGCGCCGCTACGGCGCCCTTCGCTCGGAACGCGTCGCCCTGCCGCTCAGCCTGCCGCTCCTGATCCTGCAGCGCCTGTGCTGGCCCCTGCTGTGGCTACTGACCCTGCTGAGCAACGCGCTGCTGCGCCTGCTCGGCGTCGCCGCGGCGGAACAGGACGACAGCGGACGCAGCCGCGACGAAGAGGCCCTGCATCCGGCCGACAATTCCCAGGCCAGCGAGGTCAACCGGCATGACATGCTGCTCGGCCTGCTGGACCTGGAGAAGGTCACGGTCAACGACCTGATGATCCCGCGCAACGAAATCGAAGGCATCGACCTCGACGACGAACTCGAGGTCATCGTCGAGCAGTTGCGCACCACCAGCCACACCCGCCTGCCGGTCTACCGCGACGACGTCAACCAGATCGAAGGGGTCGTGCACATGCGCCAGATCGCGCGCCTGCTGACCCAGGGCCGCCTGACCAAGGAGAATCTCCGCCAGGCCTGCATGGAGCCGTATTTCGTGCCGGAAAGCACGCCGCTGTCGACCCAGCTGGTGAACTTCCAGAAGGAGAAGCGCCGTATCGGCGTGGTGGTCGACGAATATGGCGAGGTGATCGGCATCGTCACGCTGGAGGACATCCTCGAAGAGATCGTCGGCGACTTCAACGACCTCGACAGCCTCGACAACCCGGATATCCAGGCCCAGGAAGACGGCAGCTTCGTCATCGACGGCAGCGCCAACCTGCGCGAGCTGAACAAGTCGCTTGGCTGGCAATTGCCCTGCGACGGCCCGAAGACCCTCAACGGCCTGGTCACCGAAGCCCTGGAGCAGATCCCCGATTGCGCGGTGTGCCTGCGCATCGGCCCCTACTGCCTGGAAATCCAGCAGTCGGCGGAAAACCGTGTGAAAAGCGTGCGCGCCTGGCATCCCCGCGCGCTGACCCCGCTGGTCGAAAGCGACGCCAGCGTCTGATCCGGGATTGCCGAACCCGCCCTGCGGCGCTCTATAATCGACCCCAGCTTATCCAGCCCTGCCGCCGGTTCCGCCGCTACCCGCAGCCCGAGCCCCGGCCAGTCACCCGCCAGTCCCGCCTGCCCGCCCGGCCCCGATGCCGACGGTACCAGCCGGCGCACGGCGCGCAGCCCCATCCTCCCTGCGCGACCGATCTCGTCCGCCCCACCCGGGCGCCGCGCCGCCGCATCGGCGCACTGGCCATAACCATCCGGCCGCACGGAAGCACTCCGTCGTGCCCCGACTGCCAGGGACCTTCCCACCATGACCGCCGCCACCCTCGCCGCCGACGCCGCTCCGGAACCGGCCAACTCGACCACCCGGGTCGCAGTCGCCAGCTTCATCGGCACCGCCATCGAGTTCTACGATTTCTACGTCTATGCCACTGCCGCCGCCCTGGTGATCGGTCCGGTATTCTTCCCGCAGACATCCGGCACCGCGCAGATGCTCAGCGCCTTCCTCACCTTCGGCATCGCCTTCCTCGCCCGTCCGCTGGGCTCGGCGCTGTTCGGCCACTTCGGCGACCGCATCGGGCGCAAGTCGACCCTGGTCGCCTCGCTGCTGCTGATGGGGGTATCCACTACCCTGATCGGCGTCCTCCCCGGCTACGACAGCATCGGCTACTGGGCGCCGTTGCTGCTCTGCGTGCTGCGCTTCGGCCAGGGCCTCGGCCTCGGCGGCGAGTGGGGCGGCGCCGCGCTGCTGGCCACGGAGAACGCGCCGGCCGGCAAGCGCGCCTGGTTCGGCATGTTTCCCCAGCTCGGCCCGTCGATCGGCTTCCTCGCCGCCAACGGCCTGTTCCTGGCCCTGGCGATGCTGCTCAGCGAGGAGCAGTTCCGTGAGTGGGGCTGGCGGATCCCGTTCCTGCTCAGCGCGGCGCTGGTTGTGGTCGGCCTCTACGTACGCCTGAAGCTGGCGGAAACCCCGGTGTTCGCCAAGGCCATGGCCAAGCACGAGAGGGTCCGCCTGCCGATCGCCGAGCTGTTCGCCCAGCACTGGCGGCCGACCCTGCTCGGCGCCCTGGCGATGGTGGTGTGTTATGCGCTGTTCTATATCTCCACGGTGTTCTCGCTGAGCTACGGGGTGGCCAGCCTCGGCTTCAGCCGAGAGGAGTTCCTTGGTCTGCTGTGCCTCGCGGTGCTCTTCATGGCCGCCGCCACGCCGCTGTCGGCCTGGCTCAGCGACCGCTTCGGACGCAAGCCGGTACTGCTGCTCGGCAGCCTGGCGGCGATCGCCTCCGGCTTCGCCATGGAGCCGCTGCTCAGCCAGGGCTCGACGTTCAGCGTCGCCCTGTTCCTCTGCATCGAGCTGTTCCTGATGGGGGTCACCTTCGCCCCGATGGGCGCGCTGCTGCCGGAAATATTCCCCACCCACGTGCGCTACACCGGCGCGTCGGCGGCCTACAACCTGGGCGGCATTCTCGGCGCCTCGGTGGCGCCCTATATCGCCCAGAAGCTGGTCGGCATCGGCGGCCTGGGCTGGGTCGGCGGCTACGTCTCCGCAGCGGCGCTGCTCAGCCTGCTGGCGGTGCTGTGCCTGAAGGAAACCCGCGACAACGACCTCGGCGCAGTGTCCTGAGTCTCGCTCAGGCTACCGCGACGCCGCCCTTCTCCCTCGCCGCCAACCAGTCGGCGAGGGCCCCGGCCCAGACCTGGTAGCCCAGCTGCGACGGATGAAAGCCGTCGATGGCCAGGTAGCCCGGAAGCAGGTCCAGCGAGATCGGGCAGTAGCCGGCGCCGGTCGCGCCAGCGAGATCGCGCAGCGCCTCGTCGAGCAGCCGCCCGCGCCACCCCAGCAGGGCCCGCAGCAACCCGGGCAAGGCGGAAAAATGCCGCAGCGGCGGCACCGCGGTGCAGGTCACCTGCGCGCCGGCCGCCTGGAAGCCGTCGATCAGGGCCGCGCAGTCGGCACGCCAGCGTTCGAGGGAGCGCAGGCTGGTGGTGTCATTGACGCCGAAGACCAGGATCACCTGGTCGAAGAAACGTCCCGCCACCTGCGGTAGCAGGCGTTCGCGCGCCTCGCCGCTGGTGATGCCGTTCTCGCCCAGCGCCTGCCAGGCCACCGGGCGCCGCAGACGCTCGCCCAGCGCCGCGGCCAGGCGGCCGGCCAGGGCGTAGTCCAGGCAACTGGCGCCGACCCCGGCCACTGTCGACTCACCGAACAACAGCAAGCGCAGCGGCTCTTCGGCACCGGACCCACCGACCAGCCCTTCGCGAGGTCCCGCCGCGGGCGCCAGGCGCAAGGCTCGGCGGCGGGTGCGGATAGCCAGCGGCACCGCCAGCGGCAGCAACGGCAGAGCCGCCGCCCACCAGGCCAGCGTTGCCAGCCGGCGCATCTCAGAGTTCGACGCGAACCGCCTGGGCGGCCCGGGTCGCCTTGGCGCGGGCGGCGTCGATCGACTCGTCGCGCGCCAGGGCCACGCCCATCCGCCGCTGGCCATCCACTTCCGGCTTGCCGAACAGGCGTAGCGCCGTATCCGCCTCGCTCAGCGCGGCGCCGAGGTTGGCGAAAGCGACCTGCCGGGACTTGCCTTCCACCAGGATCACCGCCGAGGCCGACGGGCCGAGCTGGCGGATCACCGGGATCGGCAGGCCGAGGATCGCCCGCGCGTGCAGCGCGAACTCGGAAAGATCCTGGGAAATCAGGGTCACCAGGCCGGTATCGTGCGGGCGCGGCGACACCTCGCTGAACCACACCTGGTCGCCCTTGACGAACAGTTCGACGCCGAACAGCCCGCGTCCGCCGAGGGCCTCGGTCACTGCCCAGGCGACCCGCTCGGACTCGGCCAGGGCCTGCGCGCTCATCGCCTGCGGCTGCCAGGACTCGTGGTAGTCGCCCTTGACCTGGCGGTGACCGATCGGCGCGCAGAAAGTGGTGCCGTCGACGTGGCGCACGGTGAGCAGAGTGATCTCGTAGTCGAAATCGATGAAGCCCTCGACGATCACCCGGCCCTTGCCGGCGCGCCCGCCTTCCTGGGCATAGTCCCAGGCCGCCTGCAGGTCGTCGGGGCCTTTCAGGACGCTCTGGCCCTTGCCCGACGAACTCATGATCGGCTTCACCACGCAGGGGTAGCCGACGCGCTCGACGCCACGGCGGTAGTCCTCGAAGGTATCGGCGAAGTGATAGGGCGAGGTCGGCAAGCCGAGCTCCTCGGCAGCCAGCCGGCGGATACCCTCGCGGTTCATGGTCAGTTGCGCGGCGCGGGCGGTGGGCACCACGGTGTAGCCTTCGGCCTCCAGCTCGACCAGGGTCGCGGTGGCGATGGCCTCGATCTCCGGCACGATGTAGTGCGGCTTCTCCTGCTCGATCACCGCGCGCAGGGCGGCGCCGTCGAGCATGCTGATCACGTGGCTGCGATGTGCCACCTGCATGGCCGGCGCGTTGCCATAGCGATCGACGGCGATCACTTCGCAACCCAGGCGTTGCAGCTCGATGGCGACTTCCTTGCCCAGCTCGCCGGAGCCACAGAGAAGGACGCGGGTCGCGCTCGGCGACAGGGGGGTACCGATACGGGTCATGGAAGAACCTCGGAAATGAAAGAAAACGGAATCCGCTTCAGGCGGAACCGCTGACCAGCCCTTGCGCCTTGGCGCGCTCGAAACAGCGACCGAGCACCTCGCGGCGCTCGTCGTTGCTCATCAGGCCCCAGCGGGTGATCTCGGCCGCCGTGCGCTGGCAGCCGATGCAGATGTCCTGCTCGTCCAGCGCGCAGACATGCACGCAGGGCGAAGCCACCGGTCGCTCGTTCACGCCGGGTCCTCGACGAGGTCGCGGGCGTAACGGCGGGCATTGTGCACATAGTGGGCGGCGCTGGCCTCGAGCATTTTCTTCTGCGGCTCGCTCAGCTCGCGCACTACCTTGCCCGGCGAGCCCATCACCAGCGAGCCGTCGGGAATCTCCTTGCCCTCGGGAATCAGCGCGTTGGCGCCGATGATGCAGTACTTGCCGATCTTCGCCCCATTGAGGATCACCGCGTTGATCCCCACCAGGCTGTAGTCGCCCACGCTGCAACCATGCAGCATGGCGTTGTGGCCGACGGTGACGCCCTTGCCGAGGGTCAGCGGATAGCCCATGTCGGTGTGCATCACCGAGCCGTCCTGGACGTTGCTGTGCTCGCCGATATGGATCAGCTCGTTGTCGCCGCGCAGCACCGCGCCAAACCAGACGCTGGCGCCGGCATCCAGGCGAACCTTGCCGATCACCGCTGCGCTGGGCGCGATCCAGCTGTCGGGATGGGTTTCGACGCGGGCATCGCCCAGGCGGTATTTCATCGCGATCTCCTCATGGCCGGGGTCTGCGCCCCGTCGGTCAACTCAGTTTGATGAACGAAGCCGGCGGCGTGTGCAGGTCGATGGGGTCGTCGTACAGCAGGTTGACCAACTCCACCACCATGATGGCCGTCAGGCCCCAGATCTTGAACTCGCCGAAGCGATAGCTGGGCACGTACCAGCTGCGGCCGAAGTAGTCGATACGGTGGGTGACCTCGCGCGGGTCGTCGCGAAAGAAACTCAGCGGCACGTTGAACACCGCGGCGATCTCGCCGTCGTTGGGCTGGTACTCGACGAAGTCGGGAATGAAGGCGACATAGGGAGTGACCTCGATGCCATGCCGCGAGACCAGGGTGCTCAGCGGCCCGACCACTTCCACCAGGCCCGGCGGCAAGGCGATCTCCTCCTCCGCCTCGCGCAGGGCGGTGCGCACCAGGTCGGCATCTTCCGGGTCGCGCCGCCCGCCGGGGAAGGCGACCTCGCCGCCATGGGTGGACAAACCGGCGGCGCGCAGGGTCAGCACCAGCTCCGGATCGTCGCTGCGGGTGATGGGCACCAGCACGGCCGCTTGGGGGAAGCGCTGGTCGGTATCCAGTTGGCGGGGGCGGTGCGCCTCGATGCGTTGGCGCAGCTCGTCGAGCGTGCAGTTCATACTGCCGGGGTTTCCGAGGTCTTGTCGTTTCCCCGAGATCATGGCACGAAAGCCCCGGCCAGCCCACCCCTCCCGCACGGGGCCTTGTCGCCTCCCGGCCAGCCGAGCAAGATAGGCCTTTCCCCGAAGAAGAACCTGGCATGAAATTCTGCAGCCTGTGCGGCGCCACGGTGGTCCAGCGCATCCCGGACGGCGACAACCGCCTGCGCTACGTCTGCGACGCCTGCCACACCGTGCACTACCAGAACCCGCGTATCGTCGCCGGCAGCCTGCCGGTGTGGGACGGCCAGGTCCTGCTCTGCCGTCGCGCCATTGCGCCGCGCCTGGGCTACTGGACGCTGCCGGCCGGCTTCATGGAGAACGGCGAGACCCTCGCCCAGGCGGCGGCCCGCGAGACAGAGGAAGAAGCCAACGCGCGGATCGGCGACCTGCAGCTCTATACCCTTTTCGACCTGCCGCACATCAGCCAGGTCTACCTGTTCTTCCGCGCCGAGCTGCTCGACCTGGATTTCTCCGCCGGCGATGAAAGCCTGGAGGTGCGGCTTTTCGACGAAGCGGAGATTCCCTGGTCGGAGCTGGCTTTTCCGACCATCGGCCGTACCTTAGAATGCTACTTCAGCGACCGCCGCGAAGGCTGCTTCCCGGTGCGCAACGAAGCCATTGCACCTATGCTGGCTTCCTATAAGAAAGACTGAACGCCAAACACTCGAACACCGCCGCCGTTGCGGCTCAAGGGAACATCGGGGATTTCACTTCCATGCGCTGGTTGCTTGCTTTGCTGTGCTTGACCTTCGCCAGTCTGACCCAGGCCAATGCCGCGCCGAGCCTGGAAGGCAAGGTGGACAAGGTCCTGGTGCTCAAGTCCGAGCGAAAACTGCTGCTCCTCAACAAAGGCAACGTCCTGAAAAGCTACCGTGTCTCGCTGGGCAAGCGCCCGACCGGCCCGAAGCTGGCCGAAGGCGACAACCGCACCCCGGAAGGCTTCTACTGGATCGACTGGCGCAAGACCAGCAACAACTACAACCTCTCCATGCACATTTCCTACCCCAACGCCCGCGACGTGGCCAAGGCCCGGGAAAAGGGCCTGCCGGCCGGTGGCATGATCATGATCCACGGCACCCCGCTGGATGACGAATACCCGGAGTGGTACTTCTCCACCCTGGACTGGACCAATGGCTGTATCGCCATGAACAACACCGACATGCGCGAAGTCTGGAGCGTGGTGAAAGACGGCACGCTGATCGAGATCCGCCCCTGACAGAACCAGGCTGATACCACTCGTCAGCCGTCAGCCACACCAGGAACGCCGCCGCGAGATTTTCCGGCGGCGTTTTCTTTTATCCGTCAAACCTTTGCATCCCTTACTCAGGCCAAGTCAATCGACGGGACGGCTGGCTGACGCGTGCGCGACGCACAACTGGCATTGACGTGGTATTCAAGTGGTATTAGTTTTCCCAGCATTACCGGGCGACAACAACACAATCCGCATCGGAACCTCTCATGAAGACAGCCCACGACCTGCTCCTGGCCCTGCGTCCCGACGAGGCGCAACCCACCCCCCTCTATCTGCAGCTGGCGCGCAATCTCGAGAGCGCGATCCATGCCGGCCAGTGGAAAGCGGAGGAAGCGCTGCCCTCCGAACGCAACCTCAGCGAAACCCTGAACATTTCCCGCGTCACCGCGCGCAAGGCCCTCGAAGTACTCTTCGAGCAGGGGCTGATCCGCCGCAACCAGGGCTCCGGCACCTTCATTACGCCGCGTCTCGAACAACCGCTGTCGCGTCTCTCCAGCTTCAGCGAGATGCTCCGCCTGAAAGGCTTCACCCCCGGCTCCACCTGGCTGGAGCGCGGCATCGCCCTGCCCACCCACGACGAACTGATCCGCCTCGGCCTCTCGCCGACCGAAAAGGTCGCGCGCATGAAGCGCCTGCGCAAAGCCGACGGCACGGTGATGGCGATCGAGAACAGCACCCTGCCGGCACGCCTGCTGCCGGATCCGACAGCGGTCGGCGATTCCCTCTACGAATACCTGGACGGCATCGGTCGCCCGGTGGTCCGCGCCCTCCAGCACGTGCGCGCGATCAACGCGTCCGCGTCCGATGCCGCGTTGGTCGGCATCGCGCCGGGCACCGCGATGCTGCTGATGACCCGGATCGGCTACCTCGAGGACAACACCCCGATCGAGCTGACCGACACCTACTGCCGCAACGACTACTACGACTTCGTCGCCGAACTGCGACGCTGACCGACACGGAGCCGCCATGCTCGAAGGCAACATCCTCACCCCGCAAGGCTGGGTCCTCGGCCGCCTGCACATCCAGGACGGACGTATCCAGCGGATCGAAGGCGAGCCCTGCGATCCGGCCGGCAACGCCGATCCGTACCTGCTGCCAGGCTTCATCGACCTGCATGTGCACGGCGGCGGCGGCCGCGACATCATGGAAGGCGGCGACGCCTTCGCCACCATCGCCCGCACCCACCGGCGCTTCGGCACGACCTCGCTGCTGGCCACCACCATGACCGCTCCGCGCGAGGAGATCGCCGACATCCTCAGCCAGCTCGGCGATTACTGCCGCCGCTCGCTGGAGGGCGGTTCACGGATACTCGGCGTGCACCTGGAAGGCCCCTACATCAACTCCGGCAAGCTCGGCGCGCAGCCCAACTTCGCCCATGCCGCGGTGCTCGAGGAAGTCGAGGACTACCTGCGCCGCGCGCCGATCCGGGTGATCACCATCGCCCCCGAGATCGCCGGTCACCGGCCGCTGATCCGCGCCCTCGCCGAGCGCGGCGTACGCCTGCAGATCGGCCATACCCTGGGCAGCTACGAGGATGGCGTGGCCGCACTGGAAGCCGGCGCCAGCAGCTTCACCCACCTCTACAACGCGATGACCGGCCTGCACCACCGCGAACCGGGTATCGTCGGCGCGGCCCTGGCCCACGCACGCTACGCCGAGCTGATCCCCGACCTGCTGCATGTCCATCCCGGCGCCATCAGGGTGGCCCTGCGTTCGATCCCGTGCCTGTACTGCGTGACCGACTCCACCGCCGCCGCCGGCATGCCCGACGGCCAGTACAAGCTCGGCAGCCACACGGTGACCAAGTGCCTGGGCGGCGTGCGCCTGCCCGACGGCACTCTGGCCGGCAGCACCCTGACCATGGACCAGGCGCTACGCAACCTGGTGAAGATCGGCCTGCCCCTGGCCGAAGCCTCGCAACGCCTTTCGCAATTCCCCGCCGATTACCTCGGCCTCGCCGAGCGCGGCCGCCTGGCGCCCGCAGCCTGGGCCGATGTGGTGCGCCTGGATCGCTCCCTGGAACTCGACGCCGTGATGGTGGAAGGAGAACTCGAATGACTTCGCTGATGCTCGAGGAAGCGCTCTCCGCCGCCACGGTGGCGAGCCGTCAACTGGCCGTGCTCGACGCCTGCCTGCCGGCGCTTGGCCAGCGTCTGCGGGAGGTCGATCCGAACCTGGCACTGACTGTCGCGCGCGGCAGCTCCGACCATGCCGCCAGCTACTTCGCCTACCTGGCCATGCAGCACGCTGGCTTGCCGGTGGCCTCGCTGCCCATGTCGGTAGTGACCCTGAACCGCTCGCCGCTGCGTGTCGCCGGGCAGACCGTCTTCGCTTTCTCGCAGTCAGGACAGAGCCCCGATCTCGTGGACAGCCTGCGCATCCTGCGCGAACGCGGCGCCCTGGGCATCGCCCTGGTGAATGCCGAAGATTCGCCGCTGGAAGCCGCCAGCGAATTCGTCGTGCCGCTCTGCGCCGGCACCGAGCGCAGCGTCGCAGCGACCAAGAGCTTCATCGCCACGCTCGGCGCCAGCGCCCGCCTGCTCGCCCACTGGCAGCGCGACAATGCCCTGCTGGCCGCCGGCCAGGGCCTGGCGGCCGGGCTGGAGCAGGCCGCCAGGCTCGACTGGTCGCCGGCCATCGAGGCCCTGCGCGACTGCCAGCGGCTGATGGTGATCGGTCGCGGCGCCGGCTACGCCATCGCCCAGGAGGCCGCGCTGAAATTCAAGGAAACCTCGGCGATCCAGGCCGAGGCCTTCAGCAGCGCCGAGGTCCGCCATGGACCGATGGCGCTGGTCGAGGAGCGCTATCCGCTGCTGGTGTTCGCTCCCCGCGGCCCGGAGCAGGAAGGCCTGCTGGCGCTCGCCGAGGATATGCGCCAGCGCGGTGCGCAGGTATTGCTCGCCGCCCCGGACGACATCGCCGAACGCGACCTGCCGCTGCAGCGCGCCGCGCATCCAGCGCTCGATCCGATCCTGGCGATCCAGAGTTTCTACGTCATGGCCGCCGGCCTGGCCGAAGCCCGCGGCATGGACCCGGACCAGCCACGGCACCTGAGCAAAGTCACCCGAACCCACTGAGCCTGAGCGCGCGCCCATGAACAACAAGAATCTCGCCCTCAAAGCGCCCCTGAGCGGCCCCGTGATGCCGCTCAACCGAGTACCCGACCCGGTGTTTTCCAGCGGCACCCTGGGCGAAGGCATCGCCATCGACCCACTCAACGACTGCCTGCACGCGCCCTGCGCCGGGCTGGTCAGCCACCTGGCGCGAACCCGCCACGCGCTCAGCCTGCGCGCCGACAACGGTGCCGAGCTGCTGCTGCACGTCGGCCTCGATACCGTACAGCTGCAAGGCGAAGGCTTCGAGGCGCTGGTCGAGGAAGGTACGCGGGTGATCGAGGGCCAGCCGCTGCTGCGCTTCGACCTGGACCGCGTCGCCCGCGGCAGCCGCAGTCTGATCACGGTGATGATCCTGACCAACGGCGACGGCTTCCAGGTACGCCCGCTGACCACCAACCCGGTGGAGGTCGGCGCGCCGCTCCTGCAACTGAGTCCGGAGAAGGCCGAGCAACGTCCGGCCAATCCCGCGCCTGGCGAAGGCTCCGCGCAGCGCCAGGTCCGCGGGCGGGCGCGGGTCGCCCATCATGGCGGTCTGCACGCACGCCCGGCAGCGCTGCTACGGAAGACCGCGCAGGGCTTTTCCAGCCAGGCCGAACTGCACTTCGCCGGGCAGGTGGCCAGCGTCGACAGCCTGGTCGGCATCATGGGCCTGGGGGTCGCCGAACAGGACGAGGTAGAGGTGATCTGTCGCGGCGAAGACAGCGAGGCGGCCCTCGGCGCCCTGCTCGCGGCCCTCGCCAGCGCCACCGCGGGGGCTCCGAAGGAGGCCCCGCGCGCCATCGCCCCGGGCGAGCCGGCGCGACCTGCGGCTGTCGCCGGTACCCTGGCCGGCGTCTGCGCTTCGCCCGGCCTGGCCAGCGGTCCCCTGGCGCGGCTCGGCGCCATCAGCCTGCCGGCGGATGACGGCCGGCATCGTCCCGAGGAACAGCACCTCGCCCTGGACCAGGCCCTGCAACGGGTGCGCGACGACGTACAGGGGAGCCTGCAGCAGGCCAGGCTCGGCGGCGACGAGAACGAAGCGGCGATCTTTTCCGCGCATCTCGCGCTGCTGGAAGACCCGGGTCTGCTGGACGCCGCCGACATGCTGATCGACCAGGGCGTCGGCGCCGCCCACGCCTGGCACCGGGCGATCCAGGCCCAGTGCGAGATTCTCCAGGCGCTGGGCAACCTGCTGCTGGCCGAGCGCGCCAACGACCTGCGCGACCTGGAAAAACGCGTGCTGCGGGTACTGCTCGGCGACACCGCGCCATTGCGGGTGCCTGCTGGCGCCATCGTCGCCGCCCGGGAGATCACTCCCTCCGACCTCGCGCCGCTGGTGGATGCCGGCGCGGCTGGCCTGTGCATGGCCGAAGGCGGCGCCACCTCCCACGTGGCCATCCTCGCCCGCAGCAAGGGCCTGCCGTGCCTGGTGGCGCTCGGCGCCGGGCTGCTGGAGCTGGAGGAAGGCCGGCAGGTGGTGCTGGACGCCGGCCAGGGCCGGCTGGAACTCAGCCCCGACGCTCGACGCCTGGAGCAGGTCGCCTTGCAAGTGGCGCAGCGCGAGGAACAACGCCGCCGCCAGCAGGCCGATGCGCAGCGCGAGGCGCTCACCCGCGACGGCCGGCGCATCGAGATCGGCGCCAACGTCGCCTCGCCGCGCGAGGCCGCCGAAGCCTTCGCCAACGGTGCCGACGGGGTCGGCCTGCTACGCACCGAGTTTCTCTTTCTCGAGCGCCGCGCCGCGCCCGACGAAGAGGAGCAGCGCAACGCCTACCAGGAGGTCCTGGACGCCATGGGCCAGCGCAAGGTGATCATCCGCACCATCGATGTCGGCGGCGACAAGCACCTCGACTACCTGCCGCTGCCGGTGGAAGAAAACCCAGCACTGGGCCTGCGCGGCATCCGCCTCGGCCAGGCGCGCCCGGAGCTGCTCGACCAGCAGTTGCGCGCGCTGCTGAGGGTCGAACCACTGGAACGCTGCCGGATACTGCTGCCGATGGTCAGCGAGGTCGATGAACTGCGCGCCATCCGTGGCCGCCTCGGCGAGCTGGCCACGCAGTTGGGGATCGAGCGCCTGCCCGAACTCGGGGTGATGATCGAGGTGCCCTCCGCCGCCCTGCTCGCCGATCAACTGGCCGAACACGCCGACTTCCTCTCCATCGGCACCAACGACCTGTCGCAGTACGCCCTGGCCATGGACCGTTGCCACGCCGGCCTGGCCGACCGCATCGACGCCCTCCACCCGGCGCTGCTGCGACTGATCGCCCAGACCTGCGCCGGAGCAGCCCGCCACGGCCGCTGGGTCGGCGTCTGCGGTGCGCTGGCCTCGGACCCGCTGGCGACACCGGTACTGGTCGGCCTCGGGGTCGAGGAATTGTCCGTCGGGCCGAACCTGGTCGGCGAGATCAAGACCCGGGTGCGCCAGCTCGACGCCGCTGGATGCCGCCGCCACGCCCAGGCGCTACTGGACCTGGGCAGCGCCCGGGCGGTGCGCGACGCCTGCCTGCAACACTGGCCGCTGGCCTGACAAGAACAATCGGAGACCACCGCCATGCCCCCGTTCCTGATCGAAAGCCTGCAACGCCTGGGCCGCGCCCTGATGCTGCCGATCGCGATCCTGCCGATCGCCGGCCTGCTGCTGCGCCTGGGCGACGTCGACCTGCTCGACATTCCGCTGGTCCACGACGCCGGCAAGGCGATCTTCGCCAACCTGGCGCTGATCTTCGCCATCGGCATCGCCGTCGGTTTCGCTCGCGACAACAATGGCACCGCCGGCCTCGCCGGCGCCATCGGCTACCTGGTGATGATCTCGGTGCTCAAGGTGATCGATCCGGGCATCGACATGGGCGTGCTCTCCGGTATCATCAGCGGCCTGGTGGCTGGCGCCCTGTATAACCGCTTCAAGGACGTGAAGCTGCCGGAATACCTGGCGTTCTTCGGCGGCCGCCGCTTCGTGCCGATCGCCACCGGGATCAGCGCGGTCTGCCTGGGCCTGCTGTTCGGGGTGATCTGGCCACCGCTGCAACAGGGCATCAACGGCCTCGGCCAACTCATGCTGGAAAGCGGCAGCTTCGGCGCCTTCGCCTTCGGCGTGCTGAACCGCCTGCTGATCGTCACCGGGTTGCACCACATCCTCAACAACCTGGTGTGGTTCGTCTTCGGTAGCTTCACCGACCCGGAAACCGGGCGCGTCGTCACCGGCGACCTGGCGCGCTATTTCGCCGGCGACCCGAAGGGCGGCCAGTTCATGGCCGGGATGTTCCCGGTGATGATGTTCGGCCTGCCCGCCGCCTGCCTGGCGATGTACCGCAACGCCCGTCCGGAGCGGCGCAAGCTGATCGGCGGGCTGCTCCTGTCGATGGCCTTGACCGCCTTCCTCACCGGCGTCACCGAGCCGGTGGAGTTCGCCTTCATGTTCCTCGCGCCGCTGCTCTACCTGCTGCATGCGCTGCTCACCGGCCTGTCCATGGCCCTCACCGACCTGCTCGACATCCGCCTCGGCTTCACCTTCTCCGGTGGCGCCATCGACCTCGCCCTGGGCTGGGGCCGTTCCACCCACGGCTGGATGCTCTGGCCGCTGGGCCTGCTCTATGCCGGCATCTATTACCTGGTGTTCGACTTCTGCATCCGCCGCTTCAACCTGAAGACCCCGGGCCGCGAAGACGACGCGAGCAGCGAATCGGGCGACAACGCCGAAGCCGAGCGCGCCCCGGCATTCATCCGCGCCCTGGGTGGCGCAGCCAACCTCGAAGTGGTGGACGCCTGCACCACGCGCCTGCGTCTGCGCCTGGTCGACCGCGACAAGGCCTCGGACGCCCAGCTCAAGGCCCTCGGTGCGATGGCCGTGGTACGTCCGGGCAAGGCCGGCAGCCTGCAGGTGGTGGTCGGCCCACAGGCCGACAGCATCGCCGACGAGATCCGCCGCGCCCTGCCCTTCGATACGCAACCGGGCGAAGCCGTACCGCCGCTGGGCAGTCCGAACGCAGCCGAAGAGGTGGTGTCGATGCAGGCCACCGTCGACGCCGCCGAAGCCCAGGCCTGGCTCGGCGCCCTCGGCGGCGCCGGCAACCTGCGCGAGGTACGGGACGTCGCACTGACCCGCCTGCGGGTCAGCGTGGCGGACGAACGCAAGCTGGCCACCGAGCAACTGCGTCGTCTCGGCGGACAGGGCGTCAGCTCCCTCGCCGGCGGCATCTGCCATATCCTGGTGGGCCCCCGCGCCGCGGCCCTGAGCCAGGCCCTGCAACCGCTGCTGCGGCGCTGACGGCAGGAGGGCTGGACCTCGGCCAATCGGCGGATAACCGCCAAGCGGTTATTCGCCCTACGCCACAGCTCCCCCGTTCGGGTTCGATAATCGCGAAGCGGTTGTTCGCGCCACGCCACAGCCCCGGGTCGGGCTCTCCCCGTGAGGCGGATAACGAAAAGGGCGGCAACTGGCCGCCCTTCTTGCTTGTCCGAGGAAAACTCAGAAGACCATGTCGGTCAGGCGCCAGACTTCGTAGGCCGGGGTCTCATAGGGATGCGCCGCCTTCAGCGCCTTGACGCTGGCGTGGATGAGCTCGTCGGCCACCACCAGCTCCACTTTCCACTCCGCCACGTGCTCGACTTGGCCGACCTGGCCCAGGTAGGGTTGGCTACCGTCCAGGGGCCGGAACTGGCCCTGGCCAAGGGACTGCCAGCAGCAACTGTCGTACGCCCCGATGCGCCCGCCACCCGCGGCGAACACCGCTTGCTTGACGACATCCAGATGGCTCTCAGGCACATAGAAACACAGCTTGTACATCGTTTTCTCCGCACGAATCGAATGCTGCACGAGGCGGTCGGTGGTTGTGCGACTGCCGACGCCAAATAATGGCACTTTGCCTTGATATGATGAATATTTGACGCTGCCTTTACGACAGATAAGCGCAACATTTGTTCGCTCGTCACAACACCTTCGTGCGGGCGTTCACAGATTTACGTTCAGCCGCGGAAACGCCGCCACCTGGCCTTCAGCCCGGAGGCGGAAGGCGCATGGCTGCCGTCGCAATACGGCAGGTCGGCGGAGCGCCCGCAGCGGCACAACAGCAACAGGCGCTCGCGGGTCGCGTGGAGCGTCAGGCCGTTGCGGCAGTCGGCGGGACAATCGGGAAGCGAAGCCGAAGCCCCGCAGGTACAGAGCCGCAAGGTGTCGCCGGGAGAGACCCGGCGAACCTCGGGAAGAAGGTCGGGCGACGAGTTGGAGTCCGCATCGCCCGCCATGCCGGATCAGTCCACCCAGACCCGGGCGTTGCGGAACATGCGCAGCCAGCCGCCGTCTTCCTGCCAGTCGTCCGGACGCCAGGAATTCTGCACGGCGCGGAACACCCGCTCGGGGTGCGGCATCATGATGGTGACCCGGCCGTCGCGGCTGCTCAGCCCGGTGATGCCGCGCGGCGACCCGTTGGGGTTGGCCGGGTAGGCTTCGGTGACCTTGCCGTGGTTGTCGACGAAACGCAGCGACACGCAGCCGGAAAGGTCGGCCTCGAGCAACGCTTCCTCCGACTCGAACTCCGCATGGCCTTCGCCATGGGCGATGGCGATCGGCAGGCGCGAACCGGCCATGCCCTGCAGGAAGATCGACGACGACTCCTGCACCTGGACCATCGCCACCCGCGCCTCGAACTGCTCGGAACGGTTGCGCACGAAGTGCGGCCAGAACTCGGTGCCGGGAATCAGCTCGTGCAGGTTGGACATCATCTGGCAGCCGTTGCAGACGCCGAGGGCGAAGCTGTCCTTGCGCGCGAAGAACGCCTGGAAGCCGTCGCGGGCGCGGGCGTTGAAGAGGATCGACTTGGCCCAGCCCTCGCCGGCGCCGAGCACGTCGCCGTAGGAGAAGCCACCGCAGGCCACCAGGCCCTTGAAGGCGTCCAGGTCGACCCGCCCGGCGAGGATGTCGCTCATGTGCACGTCGATCGCGGCGAAGCCGGCGCGGTCGAACGCCGCGGCCATCTCCACCTGGCCGTTGACGCCCTGCTCGCGGAGGATCGCCACTTTCGGCCGCACGCCCTTCTTGATGTAGGGCGCGGCGATGTCGTCGTTGACGTCGTAGCTGAGCTTGATCGACAGCCCGGGGTTGTCTTCGTCCAGCAGCGCGTCGAACTCCTGCTCGGCGCAGTCGGCGTTGTCGCGCAGACGCTGGATCTGGTAGCTGGTCTCGCTCCAGATGCGTTGCAGGATGCGGCGCTGGGCGCTGTAGACGGTCTCGCCGTTGTAGTTCAGGTTGATCTCGTAGCCGTTGACCGGCTGGCCGATCACCGCCACGCAGTCGTCGAGACCGGCGGCGCTGAACTGCGCGAGGACTTCCGGAGTGGCGCCCTCGCGAACCTGGATCACCGCGCCCAGTTCCTCGCTGAACAACACGGCCGCCAGCTCTTCGCGGCTATCGGCCAGGGCATCGAGGTTCAGCTCGACGCCGCAGTGACCGGCGAAGGCCATCTCCAGCACGCTGGTGATCAGGCCGCCGTCGGAACGGTCGTGGTAGGCGAGGATATGGCCGTCGGCATTGAGTCCCTGGATCACCGCGAAGAAGGCTTTCAGGTCCTCGGCGTCGTCGACGTCCGGCACGGCGCGGCCGAGCTTGCCGTGGACCTGGGCCAGGATCGAGCCGCCGAGACGGTTCTTGCCGCGGCCGAGATCGATCAGGATCAGGTCGGTCTCGCCCTTGTCCAGGCGCAGTTGCGGGGTCAGGCTCTGGCGCACGTCGGCGACCGGGGCGAAGCCGGTGACGATCAGCGAGACCGGAGAAGTGACGCTCTTGTCCTCGCCATTGTCCTGCCAGCGGGTCTTCATGGACATCGAGTCCTTGCCCACCGGGATGGTGATGCCCAGTTCCGGGCACAGTTCCATGCCCACGGCCTTGACCGTGTCATACAGGCGCGCGTCCTCGCCGGGGTGGCCGGCGGCGGCCATCCAGTTGGCGGAAAGCTTGATGTCGGACAGCTTGCCGATACGCGCGGCAGCCAGGTTGGTGACCGTCTCGCCGATGGCCATGCGTCCGGAAGCCGGGGCGTCCAGCAGCGCCAGCGGGGTACGTTCGCCCATCGCCATGGCCTCGCCGGTGTAGACGTCGAAGCTGGTGGCGGTGACGGCGCAGTCGGCCACCGGCACCTGCCAGGGCCCGACCATCTGGTCGCGGGCCACCAGCCCGGTGATGGTGCGGTCGCCGATGGTGATCAGGAAGCTCTTGCTGGCCACGGCGGGATGGCGCAGGACGCGCTCGACGCTTTCCTGCAGCTCCAGCCCGGCGGCGTCGAAATCGTCGCCCAGCTCGGCCTCGCGGGTAACCGCGCGGTGCATGCGCGGCGCCTTGCCGAGCAGGACTTCCAGCGGCATGTCCACCGGCTTGTTGTCGAAATGGCTGTCGGCGACGGTCAGCTGGCGCTGCTCGATGGCCTCGCCGACCACCGCGAACGGGCAGCGCTCGCGCTCGCAGATGGCCTTGAAGGTCTCGAAGTCGGCGGCGTCCACCGACAGCACGTAGCGCTCCTGCGACTCGTTGCACCAGATTTCCAGCGGGCTCATGCCCGGCTCGTCGTTGGGCACCGCGCGCAGCTCGAAGCGACCGCCGCGGCCGCCGTCGTTGATCAGTTCCGGCAGGGCGTTGGACAGGCCGCCGGCACCGACGTCATGGATGAAGCTGATCGGGTTGCGCTCGCCGAGCTGCCAGCAGCGGTCGATCACTTCCTGGCAACGTCGCTCCATTTCCGGGTTGTCGCGCTGCACCGAGGCGAAGTCGAGGTCGGCGGAGCTGGCGCCGGTGGCCATCGAAGAGGCGGCGCCGCCGCCCAGGCCGATCAGCATGGCCGGGCCGCCAAGGACGATGAGCTTGGCGCCGACGCTGATCTCGCCCTTCTGCACGTGTTCGTCGCGAATGTTGCCCATGCCGCCGGCGAGCATGATCGGCTTGTGGTAGCCGCGCACTTCCTCGCCGTGAGGGGTAGCGATCTTCTGCTCGAAGGTACGGAAGTAGCCGGTCAGCGCCGGACGGCCGAACTCGTTGTTGAACGCGGCGCCGCCCAGCGGGCCCTCGACCATGATGTCCAGCGCGGTGACGATGCGCTCGGGCTTGCCGTAGGGCACTTCCCAGGGCTGTTCGAAACCGGGGATCTGCAGGTTGGACACGGTGAAGCCGGTCAGGCCGGCCTTCGGCTTGGCGCCGCGGCCGGTGGCGCCCTCGTCGCGGATCTCGCCGCCGGAACCGGTGGAGGCACCGGGGAACGGCGCGATGGCGGTCGGGTGGTTGTGGGTCTCCACCTTCATCAGGATCTGCACCGGCTCGCGGCTGGCGGCGTATTCGCGGGTCTGCGGATCGGGGAAGAAACGCCCGGCGACATGGCCGACGATGACCGCGGCGTTGTCCTTGTATGCGGACAGCACGCCTTCGCGGTTCATCTCGTAGGTGTTCTTGATCATGCCGAACAGGCTCTTGTCCTGGGCCTGCCCGTCGATGTCCCAACTGGCATTGAAGATCTTGTGCCGGCAATGCTCGGAGTTGGCCTGGGCGAACATCATCAGCTCGACGTCGTGCGGATTGCGCCCCAGTTCGCCGAAGCTCTTCAGCAGGTAGTCGATCTCGTCCTCGGCCAGGGCCAGGCCCAACTCGACGTTGGCCTTCTCCAGCGCGGCGCGACCGCCGCCAAGCACGTCGACGGCGGTGAGCGGGCGGGGCTGCGCATGGCTGAACAGCTCGGCGGCGCCTTCCAGGCGGTCCAGCACCAGTTGGGTCATGCGGTCATGCAGGCGGGCGGCGACCTGCTGGGCGTCGCTCTCGGACAGTTCGCCCTGCACATAGTAGGCAATGCCGCGCTCCAGCCGGTCGATCTTCGCCAGGCCGCAGTTGCGGGCGATGTCGGAGGCCTTGCTCGACCACGGCGAGATGGTGCCGAAGCGCGGCACCACCAGGAACAGCCGTCCGCTGGGCTCCTGCACCGGCACGCTCGGGCCGTATTTCAGCAGCCGCGCCAGCACCTGCTCCTCGTCGGCGGTGAGCGCGCCGGTGACGTCGGCGAAATGCGCGAACTCAGCGTACAGCCCGGTAACGGCAGGTACGTGCTGGGTCAGTTGCTCGAGCAGTTTGCCGTGGCGGAAAGCGGAAAGGGCGGGAGCGCCGCGCAGGATCAGCATTGTCGGAACAGCCTCTGGAGACGGGAAGGTGTGGGGGCCGGCCGGGCCGGCCCGCAGAGGCCGTGCATTCTACCGTAAAGCACCGTCCGGCGGCACCCGCGCCGATGGCTATCGCATAGCCCTCCATCGGATCCGCGGCGGCCCGCTTCGAAGCACTTCGAGAACGGCGCCGCAGCGCTCTGCGACGGGGCAAGCGAAACGGCGGACGAACGGTATCCCGGCGATAGCAGAGAAGGTCCCGGCTGTCGAGATATGGCGCCGTCTCGCCTTTGCGTATACTGCGCCGATGTTTGCCCTGACCGCGTACCGCTTACGTTGCGCCGCCTGGCTGTTGGCGACCGGCATCTTTCTGCTGCTTGCGGGCTGTAGCGAGGCGAAAGCCCCTACCGCCCTGGAGCGCGTGCAGAAGGAGGGCGTACTGCGCGTGATCACCCGCAACAGCCCGGCCACCTACTTCCAGGACCGCAACGGCGAAACCGGCTTCGAATACGAACTGGCCAAGCGCTTCGCCGAGCGTCTCGGCGTCGAGCTGAAGATCGAGACCGCCGACAACCTCGACGACCTCTATGCCCAGCTTTCCCGCGAGGGCGGCCCGGCGCTCGCCGCGGCCGGCCTGACCCCGGGACGCGAAGACGACGCCAGCGTGCGCTACTCGCACACCTACCTCGACGTCACCCCGCAGATCATCTACCGCAACGGCCAGCAGCGCCCGACCCGCCCGGAAGACCTGGTCGGCAAGCGCATCATGGTGCTTAAGGGCAGCAGCCACGCGGAGCAGCTCGCCGAGCTGAAGAAGCAGTATCCCGAACTGAAGTACGAAGAATCCGATGCTGTCGAAGTGGTCGACCTGTTGCGCATGGTCGACGTCGGCGACATCGACCTGACCCTGGTCGACTCCAACGAACTGGCGATGAACCAGGTGTACTTCCCCAACGTCCGCGTCGCCTTCGACTTCGGCGAAGCCCGCGGGCTGGCCTGGGCCTTGCCGGGGGGCGACGACGACAGCCTGATGAACGAGGTCAACGCGTTCCTCGACCAGGCCAAGAAGGAAGGCCTGCTGCAACGCCTGAAGGACCGTTACTACGGGCATGTCGACGTACTCGGCTACGTCGGCGCCTACACCTTCGCCCAGCACCTGCAGCAACGCCTGCCGCGCTACGAAAGCCACTTCAAGCAGAGCGGCAAGCAGTTGGATACCGACTGGCGCCTGCTCGCCGCCATCGGCTACCAGGAATCGCTGTGGCAGCCCGGCGCCACCTCCAAGACCGGCGTGCGCGGCCTGATGATGCTGACCAACCGGACCGCCCAGGCGATGGGCGTGTCCAACCGGCTCGACCCGAAGCAGAGCATCCAGGGCGGCAGCAAGTATTTCGTGCAGATCCGCAGCGAACTGCCCGAGAGCATCAAGGAACCGGACCGCAGCTGGTTCGCCCTGGCCGCCTACAACATCGGCGGCGCGCACCTGGAAGACGCGCGCAAGATGGCCGAGAAGGAAGGCCTCAACCCGAACAAGTGGCTGGACGTGAAGAAGATGCTGCCGCGCCTGGCGCAGAAGCAGTGGTACGCCAAGACCCGCTACGGCTATGCGCGCGGCGGCGAGACCGTGCACTTCGTACAGAACGTGCGGCGCTACTACGACATCCTCACCTGGGTGACCCAGCCGCAGATGGAAGGCAGCCAGATCGCCGAGAGCGGGTTGCACCTGCCCGGCGTGAACAAGACGCGCCCGGAAGAAGACAGCGGCGACGAGAAACTCTAGCCGCCCCCTCCCCTCAGGATTCTCTGTCGCTTGCCAGCCAGGCGGCGTGCTCGCGCACATCGGTCGGCCAGCCGGCGATCCGCTCGGCGAAGCCCTCGCGATCCCCGGCGAACAGCGCACGCGTCGCCTCCTCGAAGCCCGGCAGGTCGCCGGCCATCGCATTCATGAAATGGTAGGCGCGCTCCTGCGCCTGCCGCGCACGCCCGGACTGGCTGCGGCGCGCCTCCTCGACCAGCTTGCGCAGCGCCACCGAGGCGCCCCCGGGCTGCGCGGCGAGCCATTCCCAGTGGCGCGGCAACAAGGTCACCTCGCGCGCCACCACGCCCAGCTTCGGCCGCCCGCGCCCGCGCGGCGCGGCCTCCTCCGCCGGTTGCCGCTCGCCTGCGACGACCAGGCGCGCCAGCAGGTCCTCGCTGGAACCACGGATATCGAGATCGACGGAGCGCCCAGTGGCATTGTCGAATACCAGCAGCGGTCCGGCTGCACCGCCGGCGACCGCTTGCTTCAAGGCCAGCGCGACCTCCGGCAGCGCCGCCGTCAGCAGCCGGCGCGTGCCGTCGAAGCAGGTGAAGGATTGGATGTATGGATCATTGGCCATGACAGGCTCCCATGGATGGAACGCCCGAATAATACCCGGATATAAATAGAGCGACAATATTATCCGGATAAAATAAATCCCATGAAAAAGGCCGCCCTATGGCGGCCTCTTCCGGCAGCGATGACCTACCAGCCGGCCGGCAGCAGGTTCATGGCGCTACAAATGGCGTAGGCGGCGCTGGCCAGGTAGATCGTCACGATCACCGCCTGGATCGCCGGATGGGCGATCCAGCCGCATTTCCAGGCCGGCTCGAAGTCGCCGTTCCTACGCGCCGAGCGCAGCATCAGGATCGGCATGATCGAGAGAATCACCCCGCTGAAGGCCCCGGCGAAGTACAACGCGTTGACGAAGCCGACCAGCCCGCTGTAGGCCAGGACGAACGGCGGCAGCGCGACGATCGCCAGCACCAGCAGGCGGGTCTTCGGCCGGTTCTCCGGACCGAGCTTGTGGAACTTGTCGAAGATGTTGGTCAGGAAGCTACCGCCCAGGCCCCAGTAGGACGTCAGCATGGCGCACAGGGCGAAGGTGTTGGCGGTGAAGAAGGCCCATTCGCCGAGCGCCTTGCCCCAGGCCAGGGTGGCGACTTCGGACTGGTTCTCCAGGCCGGTCAGGGCGATCACCGAGAGCGGCACGATGCTGAGCAGGACGAAGGTGGTCAGCATCCCGGTGATCACCGCCTTCGGCAGGCGCTCCGGGGCGTGGCTGAAACCACGGGCCATCTCCGGGACGATGTACTGGGCGGAGAAGCAGAACACCGCGATGTTGAATACCGGGACCATGTAGATCCAGTCGCCTTCGAGCAGGCGAGCGAACTCGGTATTGTCGTTGAGCAGGGTGGCCGCCACCAGGATCAGGATCATGCTGACCATGCCGATGCTGATGAACTTCTCGCCCTTGCCGATGGCGCTCAGTCCCAGGTACAGCACGCCGGCGGCCGGAATGAAGAACAGCACGCTGCCCAGGGCCGGGCTGATGCCGAAGAAGGCGCTGAGGATCTTGCCGCTGCCGCTCATGTAGGCGATCAGCGCGCCGATGCTGTTGACCGCCACGGACAGGAAGATCGCCCAGGCGCCGAAGGAGCCGACATAGCGCTGGGCAAGGCCGCTCAACTGGTTGTGGGTGCGCGTGCGCAGGGCGGTTTCCGAGACGTAGAGCATGGAAATGGTGGTGAACAGGCCGGCCACCGCCAGCCAGAGCAGCAATGGCATGAAGCCGGCCTTGCGGCTGGCGTAGGCCATGGACAGCACGCCTGCGCCGATGTTGGTTCCGACGATCATCGCCACCGCCTCGAGGAACGTCAGGCGCTTGACCTCCAGTCCCGAGGAATCGACGGCTTCCGCCCCGGCGTGATCCTGATACTGCTGGACCCGGGTATCACTCATGACAACAACTCCCTGCATTTCGAATTGGCATTGTGCGGGAGGCGGCCAGGACCGCCGTACCGATGGCCTTCTTCGAGGACAATGCAGGGCCGGGAATCGCGGACGCCTCCGGACCGGCCGCGCTTTTCGGCTGCGCGGTCCGGCGGGGGTATCCGCAGGCGGGCTCGCTCTCACCTGAAGCCATTGCCTGCGGGCCGCTTGCTCAAGCGGCCGTGCAAAATATCACACAATTCGACGAAGGAAGCGCGCGGCGACTACGACTTTACGCCTATGCCGATCGTCCGAAATATCCGGATAAATAATTGATGCAGATGGCTTTTGAAGGAGAGGAAGGGGCAAGGACGTGCTTTAACGTTTCAGCCGGAGCGTTCGAAAAGAGAAACATCCGTCAGTCTTCGCGAGGCTTCTTCGCCGCTTCGCGCCGCGCGCGGAAGAACGCCGAGAGCACCTGGCTGCATTCTTCCGCCAGCACGCCACCCTCGACCATGACCCTATGGTTGAGATGCTCCTGCTCGAAGAATCGCCCACGGCTTTCCACTGCGCCCGACTTGGGCTCGACCGTGCCGTACACCAGGCGCTGGATGCGTGCGTGCACCAGCAGTCCGGAACACATGCTGCAGGGTTCCAGGGTCACATACAGGGTGCTGCCTGGCAACCGGTAGTTGCCCGCCTCCGCCGCTGCCATGCGGATCGCCAGCATTTCGGCGTGGGCACTGGGATCGTGGCTACTGATCGGCCGGTTGAAGCCCCGCCCGATGATCTCGCCCTCGCGCACCAGGACCGCGCCCACCGGCACTTCGCCGAGGGCCGCGGCCTTTTCCGCCTCTGCCAGGGCCTCGCGCATGAAATGCGGGTCCCGGCTGCGATCGATGATCGGACGCACGCCTTTTACCGTCGGGTAGCCCTTGCCGTTGCTGATCAGCTTAGTCACCCGCACCAGGCCTCGCCGACCGCGATGGTCCCCATCAGGCCGGTCTCCATATGGTCGATGACGTGGCAGTGGAACATCCACAGGCCCGGATTGTCCGCCACCAGCGCGACGCGGGCAGTCTCGTTCTTGCCCAGCAGGTAGGTGTCGGTGAAGTACGGGATGATCTCCCGGCGATCCGAATCCAGCACCTTGAAGGCCATCCCATGCAGGTGGATCGGATGCTGGTACTGCGCCATGTTGCGCAGCTCGAAGATGTAGCTCTGGCCTTCCTTGAGCTTGGCCAGCGGCGGCGCGTTGTGCTTGTGCTCCTCGCCGCCCTCCCAGGCCTTGCCGTTGATCTGCCAGAACGACGGATAGGGATTCTTGCCGCTGGTATCGGACATCGCCCCGACCCACTCGAAACGGAAACCGATCTTCTCGGCATTGGCCAGGTCCGGTTCGCTCACCGGATTCGCCGGCAACGGCTTCGGCCAGTCGCCGGCAGGTGCCTCGGCGCTGGCCACGCTGCGGATCGTCGCCAGGCGTACCGGCCCGTCGCGCAGGGACAGCTCGGTGCCCGCTTCCGGCACCTTCAGCGCCAGCTCCAGGCGCATCCCGGGACCGATCCAGTACTGCCCCTCGAAGCCGCGTGGTTCCACCGGATGGCCATCGATGGCATAGATCCTCGCCTCGCCGTTGGGCAGGTTGAGACGGTAGGTGACGGTGTTGTCGACGTTCAGCAGGCGCACCCGGACGATCTGCCCGGCCGGCAGGTCGATGGTCGGCACATGCTTGCCGTTGATCGTCGAATAGCGCCCGCGGGTGCCTTCTCGCGCGGCCTGGCGCGGCACGCTGAAGGGGGTGAAGGCGCCCTGCTCGTCCACGTGCCAGGTCTTCAGGCAGAGAACCTTCTCGTGGCGGAACCCGGTGGGTTCGCGCTCCTCGATGATCAGCGGGCCGACCAGTCCGCGGCCGAGCTGCTCGCTGCTCATCAGGTGCGGGTGGTACCAGTAGCTGCCGGCGTCCTGGGTCTTGAACTGGTAGATGAAGCTCTCGCCCGGCTGCACCGGCGGCTGGGAAATGTACGGCACGCCGTCCATCTCGATCGGCAGGCGGATGCCGTGCCAGTGGATGGTGGTCGGTTCGTCCAGCCTGTTGGTGAAGCGCACCCGCAGCCACTCGCCCTGCTTCGCCCGCAACTCCACGCCGGGGCACTGGCCGCCATAGGCCAGCGCCGGACTGCTGAAGCCCGGGACGATCTCCAGGTCCAGCGGCGCGGCGATCAGTTCGTAGTCGTACTCCTGCGCCACCTGCGGACGCGCCAGCCAGAAGCGCGCGCCGCCGGCGCCGAGGCCGACCACCGCCAGCCCGGCGAGGCCGCCGAGCACTTGTCTACGGGTAAATGTCATGGAGCCTTCACCTTCGCGGTACTGCGGCTGGGAAATGATAGATTTTCTCATTTCCACGCCCACAAGGCGAGTTCTCGCTCGGAACAAATACACTCCCGCTGACCTGCAGCAAGCAAAAGAGCTCCCCAGCGCCAGCGGCGGATCGCTGGTCGCGGACTGCGCTCAGGCTACCTTCACGATGCGCTTGCCGAAGTTCTCGCCATTCAACAGGCCGACCAGAGCCGCCGGCAGGCTTTCCAGTCCGTAGAGCACATCCTCGTATACCTTGATCTGCCCGGAGTCGACCCATGCCTTGAGATCGGAGAGCGCCCGCTCTCTGCTCTCGAGAAAGTCGCCAAGAAGGAATCCGCGCAACGTCAGGCGCTTGATGATGAGCAGCCCGGGGATCCCGGCAGGACCGGCGGCGGGTCGGTCCAGGTTGTATTGCGAAATCGCGCCGCAACAGGCGACCCGTCCATGCTCCGCCATGTTCGGCAGACAGGCATCGAGGATTGCACCGCCGGTGTTGTCGAAATACGCGTCGATCCCGTCCGAACAGGTCCGCCGCAAGTCATCGGCCAGCGTCCCCGTCTTGTAGTCGAGTGCCGCGTCGAAACCCAGTTCACGAACCAGCCAGGCGCATTTGCTGGCGCCTCCCGCAATGCCGACAGTACGGCAGCCCCTGATCCTGGCGATCTGCCCAACGATAGAGCCGACGGCACCGGCGGCGGCTGACACCGCCAGCGTTTCGCCCTGCATCGGCCTCACGCATTCGAGAAGGCCGAAATAGGCCGTCAGGCCTGCTACGCCGTAGACGCTGAGCAGGTGCGTGAGGGGCTCGAGGCACGGCAGCCTGATGAGCCCGGCCGCCGGCACGACCGCGAAAGTCTGCCAGCCGGTCTCGGCACAGACCAGGTCGCCGGGCTGGAACGACGCCGAGCACGATTCCACCACCTCGGCCAGCCCCAACCCCGCCATCACCTCCCCGGCCACGAGGCCGGGGCGATAGGTCGCGCCTTGCATCCAGGCCCGGCTGGCGGCGTCCAGCGATATGTACAGGACACGAAGCAACAGCTCACCGTCGGCCGGAACCGGATAACGCACCTCCCGCCCCTGAAAATGCCGGACAGCGAGCGCAGTCCGGGGAAGCTCGCTCAGAACGATCTGACGGTTGATCATCGCTTCTCTCCCGCCGCGAGAGCGACACTGTCGCTGGCCTCACCGCCGAAAGCGGGAGGCATGTGAAACTGTCTGTCGTGCATGCTGTTCTCCGAGTCGATGGCAACCTGATGCAATCTCATTGTGAGAAAACATCTCCGGACTTAGAATGCAAAAAACTCCTATCTTCTATCGCGATCGTCCAGCATCAATGGATCCTCTCTCCGAAGTCCTTTCCCTGGTCAACAGCCAGGACTCCTCCTTCGGCGCCCTGAAGACCGGCGGCGATTGGGCACTCCGCTTTCCGGCACCGGAAGGTGTGAAGTTCAACGTGGTAGTCCGTGGCGCTTGCCTGCTGGCCACCGACGGCATGGAAGAGCCGATCCGACTGGAAGCGGGCGACTGCTTTCTGGTGTCCTGCCGCAGTCCGCTGCTGGTCGGCAGCGATCTATCCCTTCCCGCCGCCGACGCCACGCTGCTCTACCGAGATGCCCCTGACGGCGTCGCGCACTATGGGGAAAGCGAGGATTGTTTCCTGATCGGCGGTCGCTTCGCCTTTGGCGAAGAAGCCAACCTGCTGTTCGACGGGCTGCCTCCGGTGACCGTCGTGAAAAGCGATTCGGACCAGGCATCCGTACTGAGCTGGGCGCTGCACCGACTGGCCCATGAGTTTTCCTGCCCGTCACCCGGTAGCGCGCTGATCGCTCACCACCTGGGCCACATCATGCTGGCGCAGGTGCTGCGCCTCTATCTCGCCGGCAAGGGCAGCGACACGCCCAGTTGGCTGCTGGCGTTGTCCGATCCGCGCATAGGCGCGGCGATCCGGGCGATCCACGCCGAGCCGGCCAAAGTCTGGACGGTCGAGCGCCTGGCCGACGTAGCGGGTACCTCGCGCTCCACGCTGGCCCTGCGTTTCAAGCAAACCGCGGGACTGGCGCCGCTGGAATATGTATCGCACTGGCGTATGCAATTGGCGGCTCGCGCCCTGCGCGACAGCAAAGCGACGATTTCCTCGATCGCGCAAACCCTGGGCTACGGCTCGGACAGCGCCTTCAGCAACGCCTTCAAACGCATCATGAAATGCTCGCCCAGAGACTATCGCAGCCGACAGGCCAGCAGGGCATAGCGCTCGGCGAACCGCCCATGCGGCAGGTTCCCCGAGCGGTCGAGCGCATGGTCAAACGACCGACGGAGCTTGCCACGGTATCTTTCCCGCCCGAAGGATGATCCCGATGGCCAGGACCACGCACGCGCCGAAGGCATAACGCAGGCCGAACGCTTCGGAGAGAAAGCCGATCAGCGGCGGGCCGATCAACGTGCCCAGGAATCCGATCGTCAGAACGGCTGCGATAGCCGAACTCGGCGCCATGCTCGAGGAGCGGGCGGCGGCCCCCGCCACCAGCGGAATGACGGTACAGATGCCGAGACCGACAAGGCAGAAGCCAATGATCGACGCCAGCAGGCTCGGATAGGCGATCGTCGTGACCATGCCGATCAAGGCGAGCCCCCCGCTCCACTGCAAGGTGCTGCGCGTACCGAAACGGTCGGCGACTCGGTTCAGCAGAAGCCGGCCGACAGTCATGGCGCCCATGAACACCATGAAGCCGACTCCGACCAGTTGCCGCTCGGCCGAGACCACGTCCTGGAAATAGACGACGCTCCAGTCATACATGATGCCTTCGCAGGCCATCGAGAAAAAAACGATCAGCCCGTAGTTGAAAAGCCTCCTGTCCGGCATCGTGAAGGCCCGCCCGACCCGCTCCGCGCCAGGCTGGTCGTGGAGAAAGCGCCAGCAGGCCAGGGCGGCCAGGAAGGCGATCACCGATATCACGCCGAAATGCGTGGACAAGGCAAAGTCCTGCCCGATCATCAACGCCCCGAACCCGGCGCCGACGAATCCCGCCAACCCCCATATACCGTGGAAAAACGGTAACTCGGTCTTTCCGATGAGCGCCTCCGACAGGCTTGCCTGGGTATTGTTCGACACATTGACCGCGCTATAGGAGAACCCCGATACGAACAACAGAGCAGCAAGCTGGTAGACGCTAGAAGCCAAGGGAACCAACGACAGCAGAACGGCGTTCGCGAGAATCGCCGTTACTCCAACGTTTCTGCTGCCGAGCTTCGCGATCATCCAGCCGGATACCGGCAACGAGAGCACCACCCCGGCCGACATGGCGAAAAGCGCACTGCCGAACACCCCGTCGGAAAGCTGGAGTCCGTCTTTTATCGTGGCCATCCGGGAGCTGAGGCTCCCGAAACACAATCCGAGCATGAAGAACATGCCGGAGATGGCAATACCTTTCCCTACGCTGCTGGAGGTCATTCGATCGATCCCGGTGCTTGTTTGATGGACAGAAAGCGCGGTATCCGCGACGTCTTCCGTGTGCTCGACTAGGACGCGA
Source organism: Pseudomonas sp. HMSC065H01 (assembly GCF_001815235.1). Taxonomy (NCBI): domain Bacteria; kingdom Pseudomonadati; phylum Pseudomonadota; class Gammaproteobacteria; order Pseudomonadales; family Pseudomonadaceae; genus Pseudomonas; species Pseudomonas sp. HMSC065H01. The sequence goes on from NZ_KV819932.1 coordinate 219,710, forward strand.
ATGCGTCGATCCCGGTGAGCGTCGCCGAAAGCCTCCAGAGGCGGCGGGCCTGCTCCGGATCGATCGCATGCTCGCGTACGCCGGCCAGGGTGCGCGAGTCGTCCGGCGCGATGCCTGCGATGTCGCAATCCTCGCAGTAGAGCCCGCCCATCCCCGCCAGCAGCGGAGAGGTCGCAGCCCACAGCTGGGTGGCAGCCCCCTGCTGCGGGGTCTTGAGCGTGTCGGGGCTGGCCGGATTGCCGGCTTCGTCCATCCAGCCCAGGGCGATCATCTCCGCCCGTGGAACATGGCGTTGCAACGGTGTGGCGATGCTGCCCGGATGCAATGCGAAGGCATGCACACCCCTCTCGCGACCCAGCGCATCCAACTGGATGGCGAACAGGGCGTTGGCAGTCTTCGACTGCGCATAAGCCAGCCACTTGTCGTAGCCCCGTTCGAACTGCACGTCGTCCCAGCGGATCGCCGAGTAGTGGTGCCCGGCGGAGGACACGGCGACCACTCGCGCATCATCCGCGAGCGACGGCCACAAGAGGTTCACCAGGGCGTAGTGGCCAAGGTGATTGGTCGCGAACTGCGCTTCCCAGCCCGGGCCTACGCGGGTCTCGGGACAGGCCATCACACCGGCGTTGTTGATGACGATATCGGCACGACGGCGCGAGGCGGAGAAGGCCTCGGCGAACCGACGCACGCTGGCCAACTCGGCCAGGTCGAGCGCCTGCACCTCGACTTCGTCGAGCCCGAGCAGCGCCTCCCTTGCCACATCCGGTCTGCGCGCCGTAACAATGACCCGCGCGCCCGCGTCGGCCAGCGCCTTCGTGGTTTCCAGGCCAAGACCGGAGTAGCCGCCGGTCACGATGGCGGTCTTTCCGGAGAGGTCTCGCCCCGCCATCACCTCGCTGGCCTGCGTTTTCGCTCCGAATCCCGAATTGATGGGGGTTTGCCTGATAGTCATGAGAATTCTCCTCGCATGCGGAAGCGGCCAGGCGGATAGCGCTGGCTCTTGGGACGAGGGTCATTATCGAAGTGGAAAACTGGATTCTGAATGCAGCAGAATCCAGTTTCCTGTCGAGATCGTCCGACCCCGTAAGCAACTGTTTCATCTCCGCTGCAAGAAAAGCGTGGGATGGCGGAGCTTCAGCGCGAAAGACGCTCAGTGGCGGAGCGCAACGGTAGACTCGCCGGGCGGCGCAGGGGGCACCCGTGGACCGGGGGGGGCGAACGATGATCGGCGGGACGCTGCAACGGGGAGGCAGGCGCTAGCCCTCGAGGAACCTGGCGACGGACGCAAAGGCATGGCGTCGCCGATACGTGGGCTGAATGGAGAAAGCGGGACGACATCGCCCCGCTTCCCGTCCGTGGCAACTTCCAGTGTCACGAACGGATAGACACTGCGGGAAAGCCGCATGAGATCATGCGGCTTGCGGGATCACTCCCACTCAGCTATCAATAAGAGGATAAAACTTCGCTAAATCAAGGCATTGCGAGTGCAGACTTAGCCGATACCGCGAAAAATACCACACCTGACCAATGGGGGCCGCCTATAGGCAGCTCAGGCGAACAACTGCGTCGATCCGCCCATACGAGAGTCAGTGGCGGTCACACCAAACTGCGGATCTGATCACCATCTCAACGCAGACGTCAGAACAAAGAGAGACACCGACGTGCCTATCCGGTCGGTGTATTCGATATCATATGTCGGCAATGAAACATGGAGTTACGATCTTGAAAGTAAGTGAATTGTCAGGCCAAACCGCACGCCTCTCCGGCTTGAACAACATCAACATACTTGTAGGCCGCAACGGCGCGGGAAAGAGTCGTTTCTTTCGTGATATCGACGAAATGGCCAGCCGCAGTACGCAACTATTTTATGTCCGGTATGTCAGTCCAGAGCGAGCGGGGTCGTTCAAGCGTGATGGCAACGTCCTCACAAATATGAGCAACGACCCCGAATGGCTGCGGCACACGCGTGCAGTCAATCAGGCCAGCGACTTCAAAGCTGCATCGGCGATGCTCTTTCGCGAGGCTGAAACGCTTTATCTGCGCCGGCTCGCACGCACACCAGAAATCCGCTTGGATCCGACACGCAATTTCGAGACAGACCGGTTGAGCAAAGTAAATCAACTGCTCACTAATATTTCTCTAGAGATGGGTAATGCCGATTTCGAGTTTCGCTCGCTCCTCAATGGTGAAACAATCGCTCCGCAACAAATCAGCAGCGGCGAATCAGAAGCTGTGGCCTTGGCCGCTGAGATTCTCTATTTTTTCGATACGATTGATCCCGCGAAGTTCAACGTACTCCTCCTTGACGAGCCGGACGTACATCTTCACCCAGATCTGCAGGCACGGCTTGGCAAGCTAATCATCTCTATGCTTGATGAGTTCAAAGACCACGCAGACAGCATAGCCGTATGCATCTCCACACACAGCTCCCCGCTAGTCTGTTCTCTCGCAGCTTCGCCGTATGTGTCGATCGGCACAAAGAGTTTCGCGGTCGATATAGTTGAACTGAAACCGGCCAGCGCCGAGCTTCGCAAGATTGCTCCGTTCCTCGGACATCCCCTCTCCCTTTCGCTTAGCGATGATGCAGCTCTGATCCTCGAAGGAGAAGACGATGAGCGCGTCTGGCAGCAAGCTGCAAGAACGTCACAGGGCAGGATCAAAGTCTTTCCAGTGCTGGCCGCCAGCGTCGATCAGCAGGGCGCTCTTGAGACTTTCTGCATCCAACTGCTAGACACACTCTACGACAACCCAGTCGCCTTTTCGATTCGCGACGGCGACGGTGTGGTGGACCAGCCGCTCGAACACCGCCCCCCCCTCAAGCGTTACCGCCTCCAGTGCTACGCGATCGAGAATGCTCTATTGACTGACTCATGTCTTGCCGTAATGGACACGACCTGGGAAGACTTCATCGCCACATCAAGGAAATGGATCAAGGACAATCCAGACCATCGTGACACCGCTCTCATTGAGGAGCTCGCCGGATCGAGCGACCGCCTACGGCACAAGAAGATAAAAAAAATCCGTAACCTCATCTGCGACGTCGCCGGTTGCAAGAAGCCTTGGGAGATCGTAGTTGGTCAAGCGATCGCAGCACTGACAAGAGAAGATCTTGCAAATCCAAACATGCTAATCGACTTCCTCGGTGCGGAAATGGTCAGCAACGTTATCTTCAGGGATGCGGTAAATCCATGAGAGTTGCCCGATACCATGACAGCACTAGGCTCGCCCTCATGGTATCAGTATTTATTTTATGCCCCGCCCCTCAACATGCCATGAAAAACACCATTGATAATGCGGGAGACATAGTTATTGAGAATATTATTTTCCGATTAATCAACGACTTATAAATCCACCTCACTCCCACTCGATCATCAATAGATCGCCTGAACCCGCATGGCTAAAGGGATTGGCTGTGATCGACAAAGGGGCTTACCGTCGCTTTTACCGTCAACCGCGCAGAGCTTTTGCTGACGCTGGAGATGGAGCGTTTTGCGAGGCGACGACTCTTGCAACACCATCATCAATCAGCAAGAAGGATACAGTAAGACGAGAGCGTCCGCCCGCAGAGCTCATCTGGACATTTCCCACCTAATTTATAGCCGCCTACTCATCCTCAAGTTCCATCGAGCGCTTCTCGTCTGCCTGCCGCTCAATGTTGTCCTTTGCGTACTGAAGAAGCCAGCCGTAGAGTCGGTAAGCCGGGTCCATCCTGCTCATTCCCTTGAGAGTTTTTTCTGCGTACTCCTGCAATAGCACATCCTCCCTGAAAGGCTCTCCGGCAAGCCCAGTACGCCCACCTGAGACTGCGGACGACCATAACGCCGAGGAGATATCTTTTACGGCTTTATCGCTGATGAGTTCCGCTTGACTTAGTAGCTCCCGAACAAACGGTGTCTCATCAATCACGAACGATTGATAAGCACTTCGTAGCGTACTCGCGATGACATTCACGTGAGCCTGGCCACCACCTTTTAGAAGGTTCAGCAGTAAATCGAGAACCTCAGAACCATACTTACCGCAAAGCCCCGATACACAGGCCCCTATATCCATCGCTAGCTTTTCGTCTGCCTGGCTATCCACAGCCCATGTAAGAAGCTCCTGCAATAGTCGACGTCCGTCAGGATGAGACAGCAACCCAAGCCCAGCACCGTTACGATCCCTGCGCATCGACCTATACCCGAGGCAGCGGCCAACGTCTTGCAATCTTCGTTTCAGCATCTCAACAACGTCTGCCGGAACCGTCTCAATAGCTTGCTTGAGAAACTCGATCACCCAATGATCATCGAGTTCAAGCAGCCGCTCTAACGCTCCCAATAGGATCCGCCACTGAACAGAGCTGATGTTCCCTGCCGGAAGGGTACTGCGATGCGCCAGGAGCATGAAGAAGTCATGGGTGGCGGAAGGACAAGCAATCAGGTTGGCTGTGCAGATCAGCTCTACCGCTAATGCTGGATTACGCCTAGCGACCTGACGAGAAATAGATGCAGCGTTGCGTAAAACTGAAGGTTCATTTGACTGGAAAATGCGTCGTAGAACCGGCAAATCCGCATCGGTGAAGAAGTCATCGGCCTGACGCGCATACGCCTCCGACACCATCTCCCAAGCACGCATCGAATCAGACGCCAACAACTCAGCAATCAAATCATGGCGGTTCTGATGTGCCATAAGAACCGCTAGTGCAGCCCCCGAGAAATTGTCCAAGGGAGACTGAGTATCAGACTGCATGGCCATGACCACTTTGGCCAAGTCCGCACGGTCTTGTAGCAAGCGACTAACAAAAATATGCGAGTTACCCCACCCTTTACCTGTCGCCTTATCTATCTCACAAAGCCAGTGATCCAAAAACTTGTATAAGTCCATCGCATTCGGAAACTCGACCGCAAGGTTAGTTATCAGCTTGAGGGTCTCCGTTTCGTGAGCCTTGCGCTCAAATGATTCGTCGCTATCCCACGTTTGATGCCCCCACGCATCGCCGATAAGCCTAATCAGGCGGGTCGGGAGGTCACGAGCCAACAATGCGACTATAGCCCGCGCCCTAGAACGACACTCTGGCTTGTCACTGTAAAAAGCATGCCAACTAACAGATATCCCTGCCTGAACCAACACCACCGGATGAACTGTGGCACCGTCGAGCACACGATGCACACGTTCAAGCAATTCAGCGTGCGCCGCATCCCATGCCTCATGATCTTCGCCGCCATGAATAGGGCCGCGAAGCGCTTCAGACAGCAGCCCCGCAGCAAGAAATGCCTTACGTGGGAGACTTTTCTCTATGGAGCTCACTATCACGTCGATTACTCGCGCCCGCACAGTCTTGGCGAGCTCGAAGTCCAGTTGGTATCGAGTAATCGTTAAACTGCGATTACTCGACGTAACCTCCTCCATCTCGGTCCCTAACGCCCCTTCTAATATGGTGAAAGGTGTGTAAAACCCAGACAGGGCTACAGGACGATCCAAGAGCTCAATAGCAAAAGCCACCACCCGCTCCACATAATCCACGGGCTTATTTGGTGAAAATTCAGCGAGTTCCCTCAGAATCCGAATTCCGTGATTCGGTTGCGAGTTTAGTGCACGGGAGTCTCCTCGCCCTGCCCGCCATAGCAGCACGCACCCATCTTCCAGAACATCCGAGTTGAAGACTGCATTTCGAATCATCCCGCACACGCCGTCGTCATCACCATGGCCTTCTTCTATAAGCCGCTCAGCGAAATTTAATGCCAAGCGTGGCTGGTAGTAGGCCACCGCCTCGACGGCGTGAATATGCGGATTGTGATACTTACCATGCCACTGGAGCTTACGGACGATACTGGACAGCAATGTACCGCCCTCGGTATCCCCGTTGCGTAAACGCCAGTCGAGACGACCCAGGTTGACCAGCAGATGCTTCAAGTACTCCGCATCAGCGAGATCAAAGACGTACTCAACTTTAGAGGTTACTGCCCCGCCGACACCTATGAAATTACGCTGAATGATGGAGTCAGCCAGCAAATCTGGAGCCAGCCGGTGACGAAGGCCGCGCTTAAAGAGAACCCCACCCTCACTCAGAAGGCGAAGAAGGCGCTGAGAATCTTCGTGCTCCAGCCCCTCTACCTCCCGCAGGATGCTAAGAAAACCCGGATCATCGAACACCACCGGCTGCAACAATGCGACCATCCGAAGAACGGCTTGAAGCTTGGGTACATCCTGCCCCGTCACGATCTTGCCAGAGATAATGTCTTCAAGCCTGGCAAGCACGTGCCCCTGGAAGTCCTCGCTGTTGCCAATCAATGCCGGCGAAACGTTCTCTTTGGCGACAATCTGAGCAGCTAACACCGTCACGAGGGGTGTGGGATAGGTCAACTCCGCGATGATCTCCGCCGCCTCAAGCGGCCCTTCGGAGGCCTGCAATACCTGCGTGGCGAGCACCTTCGCGTCCTGCTTAGAGCGTGGTTTTAATTCCACAGTCGCTACCTGGGGACTGTCCATCGCTACAAGTGCCGCTTGGTTACGTACCATAGCCCGACCGTATGATCGCAGCGATATCAGCAGCCTCGCTTCGTTCTCTGCCACTGACGCATACCGCATCAACTGAGCCAGGTCATCACGGTCATGAGCATCATCAATAATCAACAGCTTCGTACCGCGGCCCAATTCTTCTAAATGCTGCGCCTTTACGTCTTCCGTTGGAGAGACGAAAAGAATGCCGATATCTGGCTGTTGTTCGCGCACCCTCTCAACGACTTCTCGTAGCAATCGAGTCTTACCGTTACCCGGCGCCCCCAAGAGCATCGTAACCAACAGGTTGTCATCGAGGACATACTCTGTCAGCTTTTCGAGCTCTTCTTCTCTGCCCACCAACGACCACGCGTGATTGAAAAAACGATCACGATCGGTGAAGCCCTTAAAAAAATCTTCGGGCTTCTGAAACGGCCCCGATTCAGGCTCACCAAGAAGAGCTTGGCGCTGCCCACGAAAATATATGTCGACCAAATCTCTTCGATCGACCAGAGATAACTCACGAAATTTCGCAGAGATATCTATCCGATCCCATAGCTGCCAACCCGCATGTTGCACGATGGCCGTGCGGGCCTTCGGACTCGCAATATTGGAAAGCAACAAGACCTTAAGGTCTGATACATATGTGTGCTCAGCCACAGCAGCATGAACCTTTTGCGCCCCGAACTCCTCAACTCGCTTGCACTGGAAGGTATGCACGCCGAAGGAGCTTCCACGCACCTCGATATCAATGCCGTACTGTTTGCTGCCAGTACCGCCAAAGCGATTCACCACACCAGCACGACTGCGGTAATAGCGAGCTAGGAAGTCAGCACTGAAATTCTCGAAGCTGTCCGGCCGCAAGGAATGCAACGGGAGGGGAACGTCATATGTCGGTGCACCTTCAGGCTGGCTACTACTGGAATCCGGCAGCGCATATGCGGCGGCGGCCGTCATCGCACTCAACTCTGCACCAAGCAAGGCAGCGAGGTTCGGCAGTTCCTTCGCCCTTGGACGGGAGACTCCTTGCTCCCATCGACTTACCGTCTGCTGGGTGACGCCTGCTGTGATGGCAAACTCTTTCTGCTTCCAGCCCTTAGCCTTTCTAAGGGCAACAAGGAGCACCGCGAATTCAGGATATTTGACTAAGCTCATTGCCGCCCTATGCAGAAACACATTAAGTGTGTTTCAGATTACAGACAGGTACTCAAACGTCAAGCCCGCCTCGCTCAAGGCTGGGGCTTAGAGCGTTGATTCTCAGCCCGCTTGAACCCCCGATCACCTGCTAGGAATGCCTCAAGCATGTATGGGATCAACGTCACCGCATCGACCACCTCGCCGTAGGCCTGTGCATGTATCGCGGCATAGTGGTCGAGGTCAGCCTTCAAGCTGGCCGGGCATGTGAAGTTCAGTTTGACGCTCTCGGTCTTGGGCAACGGGCCCAGCCGCAGCTTTTTGGTTGTACTCATCATAGAGTCCCTCTACTGAAAAACAGCGGTTGGTAAGGTCGAAGCACCAGATCTCGGTTGACGATGATGCGCACCGGCAAGCCAGGCCGCTCGGTCAATGTGGGCTGGATATTCATGTTGCGCCGGGTCATCTCCTGTCCGACCTGGTTCACGCTGTCCTGTAGGCCGTCACGGCCGGCGATGATGATGCGATCGCCATCCTGGCGGTTCTCGGGCGCAGCCAGCTCGGCGCCGATACCCAGAAGCGTCGTCAGCGCAGCACCGGCGAAAACGCGATCCCAGTGCCAATCCACGCCGTCCCCCAGGCCGGCGTAGCCGGCTGGGTCTGTGCCCACAAGGTTGTCCAGCGTCAGCGAGGATGTGTCCGGCAGGATGATGCGGTTCCACACCACCTGCACACGGCTCTGTCCGTAGCTGACCTGGCTGTTGTAGCGGCCGAGAATGCGTGAGCCCTGCGGGATCAGCAGATGCTTGCCGGTCGCCGTGTCGTAGACCGGCTCCGTCACCGTGCCGATCACGTCGCCCGGAAGATCCGACTTGATGCCCGTCACCAGCGCGCCAGCGATCACAGTGCCGGCCATGACCTGGTACGGCGACACCGGTAGCTGCAGGCTCCCGGAATTGCGGGTATCCGTAGTGCCGGCTTGAAGGAATGCCTCTTTCTGCTCCTGCCGGTTCTGTACGGCTGTCGGGTCTACGGGTTGAGCCGCCGTCGAGGCGGGACCGTCGGCCAGCGGATCGAAGCCCGCCAGTGTTGTTCCATCTGCGACAGGTTGTGCCGGTGCAGCCATGGCTGGGCGCTGGCCGCCCGTGCGGAAAAATACCGACGAGGCTGCCGCTTCCTCCGCCTCCTTCAATCGCGCCAACCGTTCAGCCCCGGAGGGATCGTGTCCAGGTGTCGTATAGCTGGGTACCGCAGGTCGTTGCGACTGCACGATGGCGGGGCCAAGGTCGCCCGGTAGCGGCGGCCCCAGTTCGGGCGGCGGCAGCTTGGAGTAGTCCGAGGGCAGTCGGTCGAGCCCTTCGGAGCGCGAAACCCGGTCGACGTTGTACAGTTCGGCCGGATCGTTGCCGCCCCGTGGCTTCGATGGTTGCAAGGACCAGATGGTAGCTCCCAGCACCGCGGCGGAAAGCCCGCCGGCAAGCACGGCCAGGGTACGCCGGTTCAACCGCGTGACCGGGCGTGGCTGAGCGCGGAGCGCGACTGTTTCGGGCGGGACCTTGCCGGCTGGCGGCACGGCCAGATCGAGGGTATCGTCCTGGCTCATGCTCAGTTCCCTCGCGCCACGCCATCCGTGCGCTCGATGCGCACCACGTCGCCCTTGTCCCCTCCCAGGCGCAGCTCGGCCGCGCCGAACAGCCGGTCCACGATGTAGTACGGCGAACGGAAACGGTAGTTGACCAGTTGCCCATCGCCCTGCGCGCCGATCACGAACAGCGGCGGTAGCTCGCCCTGGGCGATGCCGGTGGGAAACTGGATATAGACCTTCTCGCCGTCGTCGAAGGCGCGCAGCGGCTGCCACGGCGGCTTGCTGCCGCTGATCGCATAGCGGAAGCGGATCTTCTCCAGCGAAAGGCCGGTATCGACCGGAGCGCTCGCCTGTGCGGCCTGCGCCTGGCGCTGCAACGCCAGCATCCGGTCCTTCGGGTAGTCCCAGGATACCGAGGCCATCCAGGCTTTCTCGGTCGAGGTCAGCTCAATCAGGTAGGTGCGCCGGCTGGTGGTGATAACCAGGTTGGTCTTGAGGCCTGAGCGGATCGGCTTGACCAGCACGTTGACGCGCAACGTATCGCCAGCGCCGCTGGATGTATCGCCGACGATCCAGCGCACCGTGTCGCCGGCAGCCACCGTCACCAGCTCCTCGCCGGCCTGCAGCGCGATCACGGTCACGCGTCCCGGCGCGGCATAGACCTGGTACAGCGCTCCATCGCTATAGGGCCAGACCTGGATCGCATTGACGTAACCCTCGCGCGTGGGCGCCACCCTCGCCTCCTGGTTCGCGCGCGACACCCTCACCTTCTCGTCGGCCGGCTCTGGGGCGGGACCGGCCTCGTCCGGCAATGGCTTCATCTGCCCCGGCATCGGCAGCACCTTCGGCACCGCCACCACTTCCACCGGCTTCGGCGGCTCGGGCAGCGGCTGCGCCCGCACCGGCTCGTCGAGCGAGATGCGCGGCGGCGGCTTGCCCTGGCTGGAGCAGCCAGCCAAGGCCAGCAGGACCAGGGGGAACGCGGACTTACGGAAGGACAGATTCATGGCTTGGCTCCTTCGGACGTATCGAGCTCGCGGCTCCACGACAGCCCGTTGACGTAGATGCCCAAGGGGTTCTTGCGCAAGCGCTGCTCGGTGCGTGGGGTTTGCAGAACCGTGGAGATCACCGCGTTCCAGCGCTCGGTGCCGGCAGGCGCGCCGTTGACGAAACGCCGCTCCGTCCAGCGCACGTTGAAGGAGGCGTCGCTGGCCCGCACGACGCTGCTGACCTGTACCGTCACCGACTCCTTGCCCACGCGGACGAACGGATCGTTGGTGCGCGCATAGTCGTTGAGCGCCGCCGCACCACGGTCGGTGGTGTAGTCGTAGGCTTCGAGCCAGTTCTGCCGCACCACGATCGGGTCGATCGACAGCGAACGCACCAGCGTGACGAAGCGCGCCAGGTGATAGGCGACCTGTGCATCGGCTGGCCGATAGGGTGTGGCGACCTCGCCGACCGCGCGCACCTGGCCGGTCCTGTCCACCTCCACCACGTAGGGCGTGACGATGGACTGCGCCGAGCGCCAGACCAGGCCGCCCGCCATCAGCAGCGCAAGCGCCAGGCAGCCGAAGGCCATCAGACGCCAGTTCTTCGCCCGCATGCGGGCCGAGCCGATGCGCTCGTCCCATGCCTGGGCGGCAGCCTGGTACGGGGTCGCGGGTTGTGGCGTCTCGGCGTAACGCACCCACGGTCGTTTGAAGCGCATGGCTTACCCTCCTTATGAGTCCGAATCCCGCAGGCTCGGACCACTGCCCGCTCCACCGCCGTCTCCACCGCGCAACGTGTGCGCGACGGTGGTGGCGGCATGGCTGATCTGCTGGCGCCTCTGCAAGCGTTTGGCCCAGGCAGGCTGCGCCGTTGCAGCGGGGGTTGCGTCGACAGACTCCCCCTGGGTCGCATTGCCTTGAATGCCCCTGCCGGTGCCAGAAGCGGCACCAGCCCCTTCGGTTTGGAAGGCGGAAGCAGCGCGTGACTTGAGCGAACGCATACCAGCGGCAACCCTCTGTCCTGCTGCCTGCGTGCCGACCTTGGCAACGCTGCCCAAGCCGGCCGCGGCGCCCTTGAGGCCGCCACCGGCAGCGGAAGATCCGAGTTGGAATGCGGCACGCGCACTGCTAGCTGTCGAGGTGGCGGCACGCACGCCACTGCCAGCCATCCTGGCGGCGGCCGGCGCCATACGCGCCCCGGCCGCAACCGCAGCACCGACACCAGTCGCATCGGCGCCGACGGCGACGGCCGTACCCGCCACGCCGAGTGCGGCGCCCGCCATAGCCCCCGCCCCCAACTGCGGGCCGCCGGAAATCAGCCCGGTGGCGATGCCCGGGCCGAAGATGCCCAGCGCGAGCAACGCCAGCGAGGCCAGCATGACCACCAACGCGTGGTCGATGGACGGCTCGTCGGGATGCACCTGGAACTCGGCGAACAGCCCCGTGCCGATGCCGACGATCACCGCCAGCACCAGCACCTTCACGCCGGAGGACACCACGTTGCCCAACACCTTTTCGGCCAGGAACGCGGTCTTGTTCCACAGCGCGAAGGGCACCAGCACGAATCCCGCGAGCGTGGTCAGCTTGAACTCGATCAGGGTGATGAACAGCTGCACCGCCAGCACGAAGAAGCAGACGATGACCACCAGGTAGGCCAGGAACAAGATGACGATGGGGTCGAGGTTGACGAACACCTCGGGGAAGCCGGTCAGTTCGCCGATCTGCTCCAGGATCGGCGCGCCGGCGTCGATGCCGGCCTTCGCCAGCCGCCCGGGTTGCAGGAAAGTCTCCATGCTGAGCGCGCCGGTCGCCGTCAGGCCCAGCCCGGCGAAGGAGCGGAAGACGATGCCGGCCAGCCAGTTGAAGTTGCCGATGATGTAGGCAAAGGCACCGACGTAGAGCACCTTGCGGATCAATTTCGCCATCACGTCCTCGCCCTGGCCGGTGGCGTGACCGAGCGACCAGTAGAGCCCGGCAATCGTCATGTCGATCGCTATAAGCGTGGCGGTCAGGTAGGCGACTTCACCTTGCAGCAGCCCGAAGCCCGAGTCGATGTAGCGCGAGAAGGTATCGAGGAAACGGTCGATGACCGTAACGTCGTTCATGGTGCGTCCTCCTTGAAGACAACCAGCCACGCAGCGCTTTCGGCCACCTCGTCGCCGGGCTCATCGAAGGTCGGTGGAACCGGCGGTACCGCCTCCAGAACAACGTACTCGCCCGGGCCGGAGTGGCCGGTGAAGAAGCGGCGCCGGTACGCTTCGGCGGCGGCCCTACAGATACCCTCGCCCACCGCCTGCCAGTCGGCCGAACACTCCGCACGCAACGTCGCGAGCCGCGCGGGATTGGCGGCCAGCGTTTCGGCCAGATACTCGCAGGGCGACCGACCCCAAGCCGCCAGCAAGGCAACCGAGAGCACGAGAACGCTACGCATGGCGGCCACCCTCAGTTCCCGTAGAACCGGACCGCCTGCGGCGTGTACGGCGTGCCCTCGCCCAGGAAGCGCCGCCGCACCTCGCGGGCGCGCTCGGTCGCCGCCGCCTGCCGCGCCAGCTCCAGCGAGGCGGCGCGATCTTGGGTGAGCTGGAGCTGCTGCGCCTGGATGGACTGCTTGGCCTGCAGGGCCAGCAACTGGTTGGTCGCCTGCATGGCCTGCAGGGCACCCGTCGCCGATTGGCTCTGCCCCACCAGGTCGGCCAGCGCGCTTTCGTCCTCACTCAGGTTCCGCGACACCTGCGCCTGCAGACGCATCGAGGTGTGCAGGCCGTCGAGCGTGTGCTTCCAGCGCTCGCGGGCGTCCCGGTACATTTGGTCGCCGCTGACGGTGGCGGCGTACTCCTCCGGGTACAGCCGCGCGAACTCTCGGTCGAGATTCTGCACGTTATAGGCCAGCCCCTGCGCCTCGGCGATAAGTTGCTCGCTCCTCGCCAGCGACGCGCGCAGCCGGTTGACGACATTGAAGTCCAGGCTCGCCAGGTTGCGCGCCTGATTGATGAGCATCTGCGATTCGTTCTGCAGTTGCTGCACCTGGTTGTTTACCTGCTCCATCGCGCTGATAGCAGTCAGGGTGTTCTGCACGAGGTTCGTCGGGTCGATGACGGTGAATGCCGACACGGGCTGAACAGCCAGCAACGACACCGAGAGCACGACGGCGAGCACGCGGGTTTTCATGGCGAAACCTCCAGGGCTTGGGCGGCCAGAGAAGGGACGGCGGATGGCGCGGACGGCAGCAGCTCGGCCGCCCAATCGAGGCCGCGATGGCGCAACCAGGCTCCGGCGAAACCCGGCACTCCGGCATCGCGCAGCACGTCGTCGATGGCGCGCTGGTCCTGGGGCATCGAGGCGCCGGCGAACGCGAGCGCGACCGGCCCCAGATCGAGGTCGAACAGGCGGTTGCCCGCACGGGACTGGTAGTAGTAATCGCGCTTGGGCTGCGCGGTGGCGACGATCTCGATCTGCCGGCCGTTGAGGCCGAAACCCTCGTAGATCGAGCGAATCTGCGGCTCGGTCGCCTGCGGGTTGGGCAGGAAGATGCGGCTCGCGCAGCTCTCGATGATCGCCGGGGCGATGGTCGAGTCCTTGATGTCGGCGAGCGACTGCGTGGCGAAGATCACGCTGACGTTCTTCTTGCGCAGCGTCTTCAGCCACTGGCGAATGCGCGCGGCGAACACAGGGTCGTCGAGGAACAGCCAGGACTCGTCGAGGATCAGCAGCGTCGGCGTGCCATCGAAACGCTCCTCGAAACGCGCGAAAAGGTAGCCCAGCACGGCCAGCACCGCCGCCTTGCTGGGCATCAGCTCCTCCATCTCGAAGCACTGCACATCAGCCATGCCCAGATAATCCAGGTCGGCATCGAGCAGCTTGCCGTGCGCCCCGCCCAGCACATAGGGCGCGAGCGCCTGGCGCAGCGCGTTCGATTGCAGCAGCACCGACAGGCCGGTGAGCGTGCGCTGTTCGACCGGCGCGCCGGCGAGGCTACCGAGCGCCGACCAGATGGCCGCCTTCTCGTCGGGGCCGATGGCCACGCCCTCGTGTGCCAGGCGACCCTCCACCCATTCGGCCGCCCAGGTGCGGTAACCCGCCTGGTCGATGCGCGCGAGCGGCTGGAAGGCGATCGCGCCATCAGCGCCCAGGTCATAGTGCTCGCCGCCCAGGCCCAACACCGTCGCCCGCATGGAACGCCCCATGTCGAAGGCGAAGATGCGCGAACCGGGGTAGCGGCGGAACTGCATCGCCAGCGTGGCGAGCAGGACGGACTTGCCCATGCCAGTCGGGCCGACGACCAGCGTGTGCCCCACATCGCCGATATGCGTCACAAGCCGGAAGGGCGTCGCGCCCTCCGTGCGGGTGATGATCAACGGTGGGCCGTCGAGATGAGCGTTGCGCTCCGGCCCGGCCCAGACCGCCGATACTGGTATCAGATGGGCAAGATTCAGCGTCGAGACGATGGGCTGGCGCACGTTGGCGTAGGCATTGCCCGGCACCGACGACAGCCACGCCTCCACCGAATTGAGAGTTTCCGGGATGGTCACGAAGCCCCGGCCCTGGATTACACGCTCCACCCTGCGCAGCTTCTCGTCGGCCAAGGCAGCGTCAGCATCGAGCACCACCACGGTGGCGGTGACAAAACCGAAGGCGACCTGGTCGCTTCCCAGCTCCTGCAGAGCGGCATCCGCGTCGGCCGCCTTGTTGCTGGCGTCGGTGTCGACCAGCGGGCTCTCCTGCTGGAAGAGGGTTTCGCGCAACAGCGCCAGGATGTTCTTGCGCTTGGCGAACCACTGGCGGCGCAGACGGCCAAGTTCCTTTTCCGCCTCGGCCTTGTCCATGCAGAGGAAGCGTGTGCTCCAGCGATAGGCGAAGCCCAGCCGGTTGAGGTCATCCAGAATCCCCGGCCAGGTCGAGGTAGGGAAACCACGTACCGTCGCCACGCGCAGGTGCGCGTCGCCCAGCATCGGCGCCAGGCCGCCGAACAGCGGAGTATCAGCCAGCAGCGTGTCGAGGTGGAACGGTACTTCCGGCGTGTCGATGCGGTAGCGTCGCGTCGAAACGGTCGCGTGCAGGTAGGTCAGCGTTTCGTCGTCATCGAGCCAGTCGAGCTCCGGCATCACGCCCATGAGCAGATCGAAGATGCGTTCGATCTCCGCGATAAAGGCCGTGAGGCGCTCGCGCCAGTCCACGCCGGCGGTAGGCGTGTGCTCGTACAGCAACCTGGCCGCGCGGGCATGCGACTCCTCCGGCGGCAGGTATTGCAGCGTGAGGTGGTAACCGCTCTCGAAGTGCTCGCCGGACTCCTCGAACGTAGCCCGTCGCTCCTCGTCCACCAACCACGACAGCGGTTCGGGGAAGTCCGAGTGCGGGTAATCTGCCGCCGGCCTACGCTCGGCCTCGACGAACAGCGCCCAGCCCGCGCCGAGCCGACGCAGCGCGTTGTTCAGCCGCGCGGTGGTGGCCATCAGCTCCCCTTGCGTGGCGCTGTCCAGGTCAGGCCCACGAAAGCGCCCCGTGCGCTGGAACGAGCCGTCCTTGTTCAGCACCACGCCGGGCGCCACCAGGCCGGCCCACGGTAGCCAGTCGGCGAGCAAGGCCGGGCGCTGGCGGTACTCGGTGAGGTTCAGCATCGTGGCCCCCTCCCCTCACACGTCCAGCAGCGGTTTGTGCTTGAGGTGCCGGGCGAACACCTGCATGAACTGCGGGTCGACACGCGCGCCCCATACCGCGAGCGCATGGCCGACCATCCACAGCGCCAGGCCCGGCAGCCAAAGCTGCAGGCCCAGCCCGACGGCGGCGGCCAGCGTGCCGTTAGCGATCGCCACGGTGCGCGGCGCACCACCGAGCAGAATCGGCTCAGTCAGCGAGCGGTGCAACGGTACCTCGAAGCCCGGCAGGTCGCTTCCCGTGCTCATACGACGGCCCCGCCGGAGAAGCTGAAGAAGGACAGGAAGAACGAGGACGCGGCGAAGGCGAT
>NZ_KV819932.1:235953-252419 GCF_001815235.1 Pseudomonas sp. HMSC065H01
GAAGAACGAGGACGCGGCGAAGGCGATGCTCAAGCCGAACACGATCTGGATCAGCTTGCGAAAGCCGCCCGAGGTGTCGCCGAACGCCAGCGCGAGCCCCGTGGCGATGATGATGATCACCGCCACGATGCGCGCGACCGGCCCCTGGATCGACTCGAGGATGGATTCGAGCGGACCTTCCCAGGGCATCGAAGAGCCGGCGGCCCTCGCCGTGCCGGCCGTCATCAGCATGACGGCGGCCAGCAGCAGGCCACTCCGCACGGGAGCGGCCAGGCGATGCAGGCGTGCGAGGACCGGAACCGGATTTACGGAAAAGCGGAAAGCAGGGGCGCGTGTCGGCGTCATGGCAGTTCTCCAGGCGTGGTCGGGGACAGGAAAAAGGGCGTGAGCTGATCGGCGAGCGGCTCTCCCGGCACTTCCGCCAGGCGGTAGCCCGCCTCGTCGAAGCCGGTTACGCGGGCGATGCTCTCGATGCGGCGCTTGCGGCCGCGGCCGGCGATGAAGACCACCACGTTGACCGCCTCGGCGATCAGCGCACGCGGCGGATTCACCGCCACTTCGAGCACCAGTTGTTCCAGGCGCAGCAGCGCGCCCAGGGCGGAGCCGGCATGGAGAGTGGCGATACCGCCTGGATGGCCAGTGCCCCACACCTTGATGAGATCCAACGCCTCGCCGCCGCGCACCTCACCAACCACCACGCGGTCAGGGCGCAGGCGCATCGTGGCGCGCACCAGCTCGCGCATGGACACCACACCCGCGCGGGTGCGCAGCGGCACGTGGTCGCGCGCGGCGCATTGCAGCTCGATGGTGTCCTCGAGCACCAGCACGCGGTCGCCGGTGGCGGCGATCTCCGCGAGCAAGGCATTGGCCAGCGTGGTCTTGCCGGTGCTGGTGCCGCCGGCGATCAGGATGTTCTGTCGCTCGCGCACCGCGCCGCGCAGGAACTCGGCCTGCGCGGCAGTCATCATCCCGTCGGTCACGTAGCTCTCCAGCGGGATGACACCCACGGCGCGCTTGCGAAGCGCGAAGGCCGGCCCCGGCGCCGCCGGCGGCAGGATGCCCTCGAAACGCTCACCCGTTTCAGGTAGTTCGGCGGTCAGCAACGGCTGGCCGCGATGCACTTCCGCGCCGACGTGAGCAGCGACCAGACGGATGATGCGCTCGCCGTCTTCCTCGGACAGTTCCGCGCCCAGCGGTGCGCGCCCTGACGACAGGCGATCGACCCAGAGCGTGCGGTCGGGGTTGAGCATGATCTCGACCACGTCCGGGTCTTCGAGCGCGGCGGCGATCACCGGCCCCATTGCCGTGCGGAGCATGCAGATGCGCCGGTCCAGCGAGGTCACCGTGGCACTCATGAGGCACGCTCCCGCGCTTCGCCCAGCACCGCCTCATCCGCGTGCGGGCTGTCCGGGTACAGCTCCTCAACCACGTCGCGTACCAGGCTGCGCCCACGCAGCAGGTGGCGTCCGAGCTGCTCCACGAATTGCTCGAAGCGCGCCTTGCCCTGGGCCTTGGCCGCTTCCTGGTGCGCCTCGGGCACCGGCGTGCTGACGGTCAGGAAGTAGCGCACGAATAGTGCCAGCGTCTCGATCTCGATGGCCTGGTCGCGTTCCAGGCGCTCGAACTGGCGCGACAGGCGATCCAGCCGCTTGGCGATGACCGCCTCGCGCTGGTCGCCCGCATCCGGCGACAGCCACGATGCGAGCGCCGCAGCGACGATGGAAGACTTGGACACGCCCTTCTTGGCGGCCAGCTCGTCCAGTCGGCGGGCATGCTCGGGCTGAATGAACAGGTTGAGGCGGTACTGGCTCATAGCTGGATTCCGTCGTCAGGATCGAGGGAAGCAAGCCGGGCGACCCGCTGTATGGCCGGATCGAGCTGGCGAGAGAGAACGGGCTGCAGATCATCGTCATCGAGCAGCGCCAGGTCGCTGCAGGCTGGCGCCCGCTCCGGGCTGTAGGCGACGGTCTCGGGCAGCTCGGGCTGGTGGCGTGGACCACCCTCCTCGACGGTGACGGCCAATTCATCGCCCAGGGCCGAAGCCAAGGGTGCCGGCACAGCCGGTATGGCCAGGCCGCTCCAGTCGTCCGCTCGCGCCGGCGGTGCGTCGGCGTAGCGCCCGGCCACGAGGACGGGAGGCGGCAGCACGCGATGCTTGAAGTTGGCGTCGGTGTAGTAGCGCAGCTTCCTGGCCCTGATCGGCGCGACGCTGGAGATCATCACCACGGCCTCGTCCGGCGGCAGCTGCATCACCTCTCCAGGCGTCAGCAGCGGTCGCGCTGTTTCCTGACGTGAAACCATCAGGTGCCCCAACCATGGCGCGAGCCGGTGGCCTGCGTAGTTGCGTTGCGCGCGCAGCTCCGTCGCGGTGCCCAGCGTCTCGGAAATGCGTTTGGCCGTGCGCTCGTCGTTGGTGGCGAAGGTCACACGCACATGGCAGTTGTCGAGGATGGAATGGTTCTGCCCGTAGGCCTTGTCTATCTGGTTGAGCGATTGGGCAATGAGAAAGCTGCGGATACCGTAACCGGCCATGAAGGCAAGCGCCGTCTCGAAGAAGTCGAGCCTGCCCAATGCAGGGAACTCGTCGAGCATCAGCAGTAGCTTGTGGCGGCGCTCGATGCCGTCAGAACCGTCGAGCGATTCGGTGAGCCGCCGCCCGATCTGGTTCAAGATGAGCCGAATCAACGGCTTGGTGCGACTGATATCGGACGGCGGCACCACCAGGTACAGCGACACCGGATGCTCGGCGGCGATCAGGTCGGCGATGCGCCAGTCGCACCGCGAGGTGACCTCGGCCACCGTGGGATCACGGTACAGGCCGAGAAACGACATGGCGGTGCTCAGCACACCCGAGCGCTCGTTCTCCGACTTGTTGAGCACTTCGCGTGCGGCGGACGCCACCACTGGATGCGTCCCGTCACCCAGGTGACGCGTCGTCATCATCTGGTGGAGCGTCACCTCGAATGGGCATGCCGGGTCGCTCAGGAAGTTGGCGACGCCGCGCAGCGTCTTGTCTTCGCCCGCAAAGAGCACGTGCAGGATGGCGCCGACTAGCAGCGCGTGGCTGGTCTTTTCCCAATGGTTGCGGCGCTCCAGCGCACCTTCAGGGTCGACCAGGATGTCGGCGATGTTCTGCACATCGCGCACTTCATGCGAGCCGCGTCGAACCTCCAGCAACGGGTTGTAGGCAGCCGACAGCGGGTCGGTGGGGTTGAACAGCAGGCAATGCGAGCAGCGCGAGCGCCAGCCGGCGGTGAGGTTCCAGTTCTCGCCCTTGATGTCGTGGATGACCGCCGAGGCCGGCCAGCTCAGCAGCGTGGGGATAACCAGGCCGACGCCCTTGCCGGAGCGTGTCGGTGCGAAGGCCAAAACATGCTCAGGCCCTTCGTGGCGCAGGTACTGGTCGCCATGCAGGCCAAGGAAAACCCCCGCTGTCT
The DNA here is from genome assembly GCF_001815235.1 of Pseudomonas sp. HMSC065H01. Classification (NCBI taxonomy): domain Bacteria; kingdom Pseudomonadati; phylum Pseudomonadota; class Gammaproteobacteria; order Pseudomonadales; family Pseudomonadaceae; genus Pseudomonas; species Pseudomonas sp. HMSC065H01. The sequence continues at coordinate 239,391 of NZ_KV819932.1, forward strand.
GGTCCAGGCCCGCCTTGTGGATGTCGGCGGCCTCGGCCCAGCGCGCCGAACCATAGGTCGTGACCAGGCGCGACTGGCGCGAACGCCTGATCGACATGGCGATGGCGACCGCCACGGCGACCATGCCACTGGCGGCTGCAATGGCGCCCCCGATGTCGAAGACCTGTGGCGCATAGGCACCGAAGAAGAACCACCAGTCGAACAACCGCCAGGGGTGATAGACCGGCGTGCCGAAGCAGTCGAACCAGGGCGAGCCCAGGCGTACCTGATAACCCAGGGCGGAGGCTGTCCATTGCGTGGCGGTCCACACGCCGGCGATCACGATGCCAAATACGGCGGCGATCTGCCCGAACAGCACGTTCGTCCCTTGCATTTCCCGGCTCCCAATCTCTCCAGTGAAGACAGCAAAAATGCTGGCTGCGTAGTCGAGATTCGGTGCCGGGGCAGTGCCGGTCAAAGATCTTTATCGGGATAAAACTAAACCGGAGCGCATCAATTCATGCGAGAGCAGATGTAGGGAAAATACCGCAAGCACGAGCGCATGGCAGCGTGTAGGGCGAGAACATGGAAGGTGTGTGGAGGCCCCACACACGATCAGAGCTTGGGCGGCTCTTTCGGCAGCGTGTAGGGCACTTTCCCATCGCCATAGAACCGTTTGCGCGTGGCCTCGGCCACACGGTTGCACAGTTCGTCACCCAGCTGGGCGCGCTCCAGCTTGCACTGCTGGCGCAGCTCTTTCAGTCGTGCGGGATCGACCACGAGCTCATCAATCGTAGGCAACGCCGACGTCGTCGGTGTTTCAGGCTGACCGCAGGCCGCAAGGGCCAGGACACAGAGAAACGGCATAATTTTCTTCATGGCTCGATTTCCTCCCTGGTATTGGTCTGGCTAGCGATCTGGACGTCATCCGAAGAATCGATGGTCTGTACCCGCTCGATGAAGCGAGCCAGCGTTGCCGATGGTTCACGCGACGAACGCAGCAGATAGGTCGTAAGTTGAGGAGAGCCCCTTAATGCGCGACCCACGACACCCGATTCGCGGCTAGCCGCGATGCACGACTCGCCGGTCAGACCCAAGGCGAAACCAGCCGCGACAAGCGCCATCATCAGGTCGCAGGAGGCCACCTGCTCCGCGACCAGGGGCTCGGCTTCGGTCTGGCGCAGGAAGCGCTCGACCTGCCGTGCATGGCCTTCACACGCCTGTGGGTCACATAACACCAGTGGATAACGCAGCAGTTCTTCCAACGAAATGCGTTTGTGGGACAGGATGGGATGGCGCTCAGGCACCGCCGCCACCAGTGGCTCGCTCCAGGCCAAAATAGCAACGACGCCATCTCCGACCTCGTCCGACTGGGCGAACCCCACGTCATAAAGATCGTCATGCAGTCCCTTGATCTGCTGCGACAGCGACACCTCAAACAAGCGAATCTCGACCTCCGGCTCCTCTTGCCGGCATAGCGCCAGAAACGAAGAGAAGCGCAAGGGAGAGATCCCGTCCGAGAGAGCCACCCTCAGTTGGCCGCAGTACCCATTCGCGACGGCCTTCACGCTGTCGCGCGCCTGTTGCAAAGCAGTAAATACGCGCGGCACATGCTCCAGAAACAGTCGCCCGGCATGCGTAAGCCTCGTGCTCCGCGTGGTTCGCAGGAAGAGCTGCGTGCCCAGCTCTTCCTCAAGCTCCTTGATCGCACGCGATAACGGTGACTGCTCGATATGCAACCGCTCAGCCGCACGAGCAAAGTGCAACTCCTCTGCAACGGCCAGGAAGCAGCGAAGATGTCGAAGTTCCACTTTTGACACTTTCCCTTGTCATATAAGACAAAAAATTAATAAAATCCGACCACAAACATCAACCCAAAAGCAGCGAAATCAAATAACTCCCGAAGACTTCTCGAAGAATGAACCCAACCAGCACACCATACCCGCCACAAGCAAGAAAAAATCTTCAGCGAGAATAACACCAGAATACCCAAAGCCAACTACAGTCACTACACGACACCCAGCCAAGCTCACATACAACGCCAAATAACGATTACCTAACCCCCCTATATAAAATTCGGGACACTCTAAGTGAACGATGACATCAGCCAGACGAAAGCCCAGGACTCTGCTGCGCCTTGTTTGACAAATGATCACGCCCACCTAGCCCAGACATAGCTTTGGCAGAACACAGCAAAGCTGGTATCGAGAGCAAGCAAACCAGCGCCGGTAGCAAAGTGGCCATCAATAGAATCCCATACAATGCGGTCTCACTCTGCTCCAACACCTGGACACCCGCGCCCTGCTGAAACCCGACTAGTTGCAAAACCAGACCACTGAGCCCGGCACCGATAGCCAAACCAACTTTCTCTCCCCATATCCAAAGTCCAGTGAAAGCACCTTCCTCGGCAATTCCCGTCCTCGCTCGCTGCAGCGCGATAATGTCAGGAACAATCGCGAAGCAAAATAATTGTTGGCCAGCATTGGCTATGCCGAACAGGATGATTGCAAATGCTAAACCGACGTTACCGTACATAATGAGCCATAAAGACGCGGTTGCTGCTGCATAGAGCACTGTAGCCACAATAAAGGCTAGGTGTTTACCTATACGCCTCGACAGTAAAGTCCAGCACCAAGTAGTAACAACCGTGAGCAGAGCCATACCTGCGAAGATGCTGGGGATGGTGCTTTCCTTATTCCCCAGCCAATACTTGTCGTAAAATGGCAACATTGCTGTGCAGATACTCACCGAGACCATCTGCACGATGAATCCCAACCACAACCAAGTGAACGCCTTGTTGCTGAACGGTGCCAGCATGTTTCTTGGCGGATGTGCGATAGGTCTGTGAGCAGGGATACCGCCGGTACCAACTACCGCGCCAGCCATTCCAGCAAAAGCGATCAGCCCTACGAGGATTCCCATCTGGGCATAGCCCTTCTCGCCCCCTCCCCCCGCCCCCACAAGCCAAGGCGCCAGGCTTCCTGCGAGAACGAAACCAATGGCAAGTAAACCACTGCGCCAGGCGGCAACTCTGGTTCTGGCATGCGGATCTTCAGTAGCTTCGGCTAGCAAGGTTGCATAAGGCACCGTGAATAGTGAATAGGCGGTGGAGGTCAGCGTATAGAACGCAATCACCCAGGCCAGCGAATACCGCCAGTCATTGAAACTCGGAGGAGAAAACATCAGTGCAAAGGTGGCCAGGAACATCACGCTACCTACAGCCATCAATGGTCGACGGCGCCCCCAGCGGGTTTGCAGGCGATCTGACCAACGACCGATCAGTGGATCACTGATCAACTCCCAGAGTTTCGGGATCAGCAAGCCTCCGCCAGCCATACCGGCGGGGATACCAAGGGTTTCCGTCATAAAGAACAGCAGCAACACCTGGGGAGTCAGAATAAATATGGCCGGACCGAAACTGCCCAGCCCATAGGCAGGAGCGAAGTAGCGTGAAGGGAGATTGTTCGTACTTTGCATTTCGCTTCCTTAAAAGTCACAAGAGCAGGCCAAGGGCTTTGGCTCGAGCTGCCGCCATCGTCCGATTGCTGGCTTTAAGCTTCGAGTTGATGTGCTTGGCGTGGGTTTTCACGGTATGCAGGGATAGCGAGAGGATTGAGGCGATCTCGTTATTGGAATAGCCCTTCGCTATCAAGCCCAGCACTACCAACTCACGCTGGCTGAGCAATTCCGTTTCTTGTGTCGGCATACCCTGGGGGATGACGGCAATATCGTTCTCCGATGTAGGTTCGACTACTCCTGATTGAATGCCCGTGAGTAAATTGCGCTGCCCTTGATGCACCGCCATCGCCGCTGCAGAGGCGAAAAGTCGCTCCGACTGGAGCACGTCACCTTTCATGCGGCGGACCTCCGCCAAGGCGTATCGAGCCTGGCAGACAAGAACTTCGAAAGTGTTTCCCTCCGCCCACTCCAGCACTGCGTCAAGTAGAAGACCTGCATCACCTAATGAGCCTCTGGAGCACAGAACCTCAGCTTGAAGGAAGCCCAACAGGGCGTGCAGTTCGGGAAACGAACTTGGAGAAGTGAGGGCTTGCGTGCCTTCATACTGCTCACGCAGTCGAGACAGTAACTGGCTTGCCGAGCTGGAATGGTTGCTCCGCAGCCAGACCCTGGCAGTGCTCATGCTCAGAACACCGCGATAGATGACTTCGGCGACATTCCACGCATGCATCTGGCGCTGCACATTAACCAGGCGCTGCTGCGCCGAGGCGAAATCGCCATTGTTAGCATCGAGTTGAGCCAACAAGACATGGCCGTAGACGCTCACCGGGCTACGGCAGGCCTGGACCAGCAACATCCCATCCTCCAAGGTCTGGCGTGCTTGGTGCTCCTGGCCAGTGAGGATCAACAACCAGCCGCGCCGGATCGACTTGCATCCCTTTAGCAGAGCGGAGCTAGGGTTCTGGGCCAGCAGCAAGTCGATCTGGTCAAGAACCAGAAGGGCCTGGGGCAGATTGCCTGCGAGTTCGTCGATCTGCGCTTGGTCGAGCATAAGCAGGCATTCGAAAAGCACTTCGCCCTTGCGCCGCGACAACTCGATCCCCTGATGCTGCAGATGCCTGGCCGTGGCGATGTCACCGAGGGCAAGGCTGGCACGGGTCAGGCATGAGAAGCAGAGGATCATCTGCGCCCACAGGCCATTTCGCGCCAACCCATCGAGGGCCTGGAAACCCAGGCTACGGGCCTTCTGAGCCTGCCCCTGATGCAGCGACAGCTCGGCGCTCAGGGCCATGCGCAGGTCGCTATCTCGCTCCGCAATCAGTTCGATGGTGGCCTCGGCCTCATCCAGCCGCCCCCCCATCAACAGGGACCTGGCGATGATCTCCAGAGCCTCCGGATGTTGTTTGAGCCAGTCCGGGCCAAGCTGATCGATGCCTTCTAGCAGATAGTTCAGGTTCTGCCCGATATACAGCTCGCGCGGGGCAGTCCGCCCTATGGACACAAGCGCACGCGAGGTGTCCGGAATGGCCAGCGCATATCGGAAGGCCTCGACATGAGCGCCGGCAAGATGCAGCCAACTGCTGGCGGCAAGCAAAGGAGCAGCTTGGTCCGGGTAGCGCTCCTGAAGGATCCTCTTGAGCGGAGCAAACAACGTAAAGCGGTCTTCGGAGCCTGGCAGACGGTGCATGAAGACTTGTTGCTCCAGAAGCCGGTTCAGAGCCAGTGGATCGTCGGCGAGGAAGGTACAGAGCGGTCCGTCGACGAATGGCGCATGGGCGATGACGCGCAAGAGGTCGAGCATCTCCGCTGACAGGTACTCCATCACTTCGCTGTCGAGGTAGTCCTGTATCAGCGCGTTCCGGTGCAATAGGCCGCTCGCATGGTGGCCCACCGACTGCAACGAGAGCAGGTGCAGGCGAATGCCGGCGATCCAACCTTCGCTCTGCCGCTGCAGGTCCTCGGCGGAAATGCTGCGGGCCATGTTCAGCCTCGACAGCAGCATTTCAGTCTCGCCGACGGTAAACGCCAGGTCGTCTCCATCCAGGATGAGCAGTTCGTCGGCCAGCAGCCAGCGACCAATCCGCCAGGCGGGTCGGCAGCGTGCGCAAACCAGCCACTGAAGACCTGGCGGGGATGCCTCGAACAGGCGTTCGAGCCATTTGTCCGTGGTTGCCTCGTTGCTGTAGCCGTCCAGCACGACGAATGCATTTACGTGCCGTTGCAAGGCCTCCTCTACCTGGCCGAAGGAAGCCTCGGCATCGAGACCGAGCGCCCCGGCGAGCTGACTGCAGAATTGCTCGAGCCCACCCGGCGAACTATGCAGATCCAACCAAAGCAACGGCTGCCGAGCCTGCTCAGCGAGCTGCCGGGCAAGCTCGCTCTTGCCGAAGCCGGCCGGCGCATGTAACAAGCGGATGCGCCGACAGCGCCCCGGCTCGAGCCGTTCCAGCAGGCGAGTACGCACGATCAAGCCCGGCTTTCTCGATGCTTCGCTTGGCGAGGTCATGCTGCTCGTCCTCCGGTCGCCGGGGTCAGTGGGCGAATGTCACGGTCAGGCCGCAGTCCCGCCCTTCGACGAAGCCATTCAACAAGGCGAAGAAGGCATCGGCATCGATTGCCTGCTCGGGGGAGAATACCCCAGATCCCTTCACGGCTCCCTGATGCAGCAGCGGCAGGAACAACGCATGGGGGATGCCGGTGACCGCGCTCATGCCTCCGCTCGGCACATGCCGCAGGCGCGCGCCAGCCCGTGCCGGCCGGCCGTCTTTGAGGCCGCCGGCAAAAGCCAGGATGCCCGGCGCGTCCGGACCTTCATGCTCCTGCAGGCGCTGGCGGCGTTTCTCACGGCCACCATCGCTGGTCAGAAGGGCGGCAGCCTGCTCCAGGCTCATCGCGCCGGCGCGCACATGGTCCGCCAGCTGGTGCAGGTCGTCGATGATGGTTTCGACGCCGAGCATGCCGTTCAGGCAGTTGCGCAGACCAGTGTAGTGGCGCGGCAGGGTGACGGCCTCGGGGTGGCCGATGGTCCAGATATCCAGCTTGCCGACGCCCGGGTAGTCGAAACCGCAATGCTCCAGCGGCAAGCGGTCCTCGACTCGACCGTCTCGCACCAGCGGAATCTTCTCGCTCAGGCAGTGCACCAGATGTACTGCCGCCGCGTCGGTATTGGCCTCGTTCTCGTCGAAGAAACCATCGTCCTCGTTGTGGGCATTGGACAGGCGCCAGGCCGAGTACAGTTCGTGCACTTCGTCCAGTTGCTCGGCAGCCTTGACCGCCAGCAGGTTGGCGATGCCAGGGCTGGCACCGAGCCCGATGACCGCTGTGACGCCCTGGCGCCTCGCCTCCTCGTCGAGGGCGAGCATGTCCAGGGTCGGCTCCCAGTCATCGCAGATGTCGCAGTAGTTCTTGCCTTCGGCGATAGCTGCTCGCAGCACCGGCAGGCCAAACCGGAAGAATGGGCCGGCGGAGTTGAGGACCACGTCGCACTGGCGGATCGCCTGACGCAAAGCGTTTTCGTCGGTGATGTCCAGATAGATTGCGCGGATGCGCGGATCATTCAGCGACCGGGCGAAGCGATCGGCACGCTCATGGTCAATGCCGGCCAGGACGATCTCCTCGACAAATGGGAATCCCAGTGCGGTGCGGGCCGTGGTTCTTCCCATGCCGCCGCCGCCACCGATGGACAAAACTTTCATTAGGCCTCTCCTGCCTGATTGCGATTGGTTGGCCGAAGCGAAGTGCTCCGGCCTGATGGAGTGATTTCAGCGCACGCCGCTCTTGCGCAGCGCCGAGGGGGTGTAGTCGCTTATCCGCGCCTTGAAGCCATATTCGAAGCTGCGCGCCTCCTCGTTCTTCATGCCCAGCGCCAGATAGCGGCCTGCCTGCAGGTCGTAGAGAGCTTCGAGGGTGTAGCCCATATGCTGATGGTCGAAGTACTGCTGGGCATGCCCCTCACCTACGCGCCACAGCTGTCCCCGCCCGTCGAAGTGATCGGCCAGGGCGATCTGCCAGCTATCCTCGTCGACGTAGAACACGCGTTTGGCGTAGATATTGCGCTGGCCATCCCTGAGAGTGGCCTCGACCACCCAGACCCGGTGCAGCTCGTAGCGCGCCAGATCCTGGTTGATATGGCCGGCCTTGATGACCTGCTCGTACTTGAGCGCAGGAGAGTCCAACTCATAGCTGTTGTACGGGATGTAAACCTCACGCTTACCCAGCAGCTTCCAGTCGTAGCGATCCATTGCCCCGCCGAACATGTCGAAGTTATCGGTGGTGCGCAGGCCATCCGAGGCAGTACCCGGTCCGTCGTACGCCACCTGCGGGGCTCGCCGGACTCGGCGCTGGCCAGAGTTGTAGACCCAGGCAAGACGCGGCTCTTTCAACTGGTCGAGTGTCTCGTACACCAGCAGCACGTTCCCGGCCAGGCGCGCGGGGGCAGTCACCTTCTGCTTGAACAGTTGCAGCAGGTTTTGTGCTCGCGCAGGCTCGATGCCCTCAGCCTGAGCCGGTTCGACAATTTCCTCCTCGAAATGCACGGTGGTGAAGTCGCCATTCACCTGGGGCGTTACCTGGGTGATCCAGCGCCGGAAATTGCCTCCGTGATAGCGGGCCTGGTGGTTCCATATCACTTCGGTACCCGTCTTCGGTAGCGGGAACGGGTAGTAGCTGGTGGTGAAGTTTTCGATGCTCAGTCCGTTCGAACCGAGCCTGGTGACCTCGGCATTGGTGGCGGCAGCCTTATAAAGGCGCTCAGGCAAGGCGAGCGTGCGGTGGGTCGGATACACGGGCAGGCGATAGGTATCCGGATAGCGACGCAACATCGCCATCTGCCCCTCGCTGAGGTGCTCGCTGTATCGTTCGGCGTTCTGTGCGGTGATCACGAACAGCGGCTTCTCGTCGGCGAAAGGGTTGGAGAGAAAGCCCTTGCCATCGACACTGGCCGCGTCGGTTGGCAAGCCGCCGGTCCATGCGGGAATAGTCCCCTCCTTGTTGCCAGCCTTCTCGGCACCCAGGGGGGTTAGGCCAGTGAAATCAGCCGCGACCACTGGCAGGCTGGAACCGCCCATGACCAGCCAGGCGAAAGGCAACCACAAATACATTCTCATGGCGTTTTCCTCTAGTTAGAAGCTGACACTGACGCTGGCTGCGACATAGTCACGATCAGTAGTCGGGTTGAACTCGCCACCGAAGAAATCGGTGTAGGAAATCGTGGCGCTGTAGCGGTTCAGGTAACTGGCGTTGAGCGCCAGGTACACCGACTTGGCGCCCTCGTTGAAGTTAGGGCCGTAGCCATCTACGTCGTGGGACCAGGCAATCTCTGGCGTGAGGTTGATGCCGGCAATGACGTTGCTGTATTCCAGACTGGTAGCCAGGCGGTACCCCCAGGAGCCACTGGTATAGAAGCCGTGTCCATTGCAGTTGTCGGGGTTGTCGGTATTCAGAAGCCCCTCGCACAGCCCCGGGACGCCCACTTCCCCGTACCCATAAATGGAGTCGCGGCCAAAACGCAGTTCTCCTGGCCCACTCTTCAGGCCATTGATGCGGTTGTAAGCCACCTCACCCAGGAGCGACATGCGCTCCGCGCCCGCGACTTGGTCGATGAAGTGGATCGCGGCCAGTTGCACTTGGCTGACGGGCATCCGCTTGTAGCCAGCCACGTATGCGCCAGGACGCAAGGGGCCATCATTGATTACTGAGGGACTGATTGGCTGCCCTACCCCGCTCCAGGCCGGCGGAAGGCCGGTCACCGAGTCGAGCCCAAGAGCGGCGAATGTGAGGTCAGTGCTATTGAGCTGGAGCGGCATGTTTGGTCGATAGCTGAACTCACCGCTAATCGAGGTACTCCCGAGAGTGGTCTGGAAACTAAGACCATACAGGCGCATATCCTCGGGGTACTCGACTAGGTAACCCGCCTTTGGAGAGTTGCCGATCAAGTTGGGATCGAAGCCCGGATCAGTCGCATCCAACACCGAACTGCTTGTGACACTGTAAACAGGCATCCGGCTATGCAGGTTCATGGCATAGAGGCCGATTTCGGTGTCGTTCAACTGGGGAACGAACCAGCGCAGCGCCACGCCGTACTGCCCACCATCGCGAGCATCCCGGTCCTTAAGGCGTGGGACGAACAGGTTGCCTGCATTGTTCGGGTTGTAGTCGCTGCCGAAGATCAGATTGCGATCATTGCAGCCATCGGCCACCACATCGGTACCCGAGAAGAAGGTGCCGCAGTTGTCGACGACCGTCTTGTCCCATTCGAGCTGATAGAAAGCCTCCATGGACAGGTTGGCGGCCAGGTCTTGGCCGAGATAGAACATATTGACCGGTATCAAGCCTTCCTTGATCTCCGCACCGGGGCGGCGGAAGGCGGCCACATCGATAGGGTTGATCTGGTTTACACCGCGGATGAAGAGGTTCTCGCCCCAGCTGACCACCTGTTTGCCGAGGCGCGCCGTGCCGGCCAGCTCGTTGATTTCGTAGCCGGTATAGACGAAGGCGTCGAGAATCTCCGCACCCGAGGCCTTAGCGCTGCGGGCACGACCGCTGTCGTCAATATCGAAGAGCCGCTGGTGACCATCCTTCAGCTCGAAGTCGTACCAGTACTTGCCACGCAGGAATACACCGCTATCGCCGTACTTCAGCTCCAGATCGTGAACGCCCTTGAAGGTGTTGGAGATCAGATCGCGTTTCTTGAAGTTCAAGCGACCGTCGTCGGACGACAGGGTCGATGCTGTTCCGCCGTTGCCGACTCCGACGAAGTCCCGATCCGGATCACGCATGGCCCAGCTCGCGCCGACTGAAAGGGTGCTATCGAAATTTCCTTCGATCTCACCCACGTCAAAGCTCAAGGCTTGCACCTGGGGTACCTGTGCCAGGGAAACCAGCGGTAGCAATATGAGCGGCAGCCTTTTTGCCTTTCTTGTTGTGAATGCCATAACTCCTCCCATGAAGGGGGTATCCCTTCGGAGGAAGCAGATTCGCAATCAAAGCTTCATGCGGGAATGACTCCATGGGGGTATTCGTCAATACCCCCATGGCAGCGCTTCTCTAGAATATGAATCTTTACATTGAGCTAAATGACTCCAGGCGAACCCGCGTACAGATGGCACGCAGTCAAGTCGGGTACAAATGCAGCACTGCTTTATGTCACGCCTGTGCGCTCATATCAGTGCAACTATCGCCCTATGCCTCTATCAACATCCCAGGTCGCTCCCGGCCCGCTTATCGTGACTGAAACTGACTGGCCCAAGTAGCGCTCAGCCACTCCCTTCCAAGGAACCAGGCTGAATCCCTTGCCATCATCGAGCACCGCGTAACGTCCGCTTGCGAGCATGATGCTACGCCGATAGATGCCAGCAACTCGCTGTCCCTCATGCAAAGGCCGATACACCAACCCGGTTTCGGCAGCAATCTCCCGAGCGGTTTGGCTCAGCTCCCGATTGCGCAGGGCAGCCAGCAGGTTGCGCGCCAGTATCACTCGTTGGCCTTGCCTTTCCGCCAGGCCTTGCTCGACCAAGAAATCCGCACGCTGCTGAATGGCCTGCCGCACCTCGCCAGCAAACCCGAGTTCGCCTAGCCCTCGCCCACTTCCAATCAGTTGCTGGTCGAGCCAGGTGGCGCCAATTATGCGAGCCAGCTTTTCAATCGGCAGGTGCGATTTCAGCTCCACAGCAACTCCCCCTCGGCGCTGCGCGTCGTACTGGCGGCCACGCTCGGGCAAATCGTCCGGCACCTTCCACAGCCCTTCAGCCATACGCTCCACGATACCGGCACGACGCAGGGTTTCCAGTCGGCGGACGTGAGTCGCCACGATCTCCTGCGGATCGCGGCCAGTCTTTGCCTGGCCCTGAGCAACTTCCAGATGATGGTCGGTGCGATACAGGCCATCGCTCGCCAGTGCGACAATGGTGCGGTCGGCCGCACGTATCTCGGCCGAGCCACGCACCTCCACCACCGAGCCTGTGGGGTAGTTCGCTAGTTCGTCGCGGGCGTTAAGCGCGACGTAGTGGGCCTTGCCGTCCACGCCGTCGATGATTAGGTAGCCCCGGTCGCGCAACTCGTCGGCCAGCCCTTTGGCGGTCACCCGGCCGATCACGGTACGCCCCTCCTGTCCCGGCTCGAATACCGCCAGCTCGCGCGGCTGGCCGCCCATGGCGCGCTGCAGGGTGCGGATGATGTCGCCACGCTCGCCCAGGGCGCGCAAGGTCTTTTCCGCGTCCGCTTGGACGGCCCAGGTGCCGGGCTGTGTCTCGTCGGCCAGCCCCAGGCGCTGCAAGCGTTGCAGGCGGCCGATCAGCAGCAGGCGCTGGCGTTGCAGACGGGGCTCGTTGAGGCGTTCGACATGTATCTGGCCATCGTCGCCAACCTCGCGTTGCAGCATGCGATCCAGGCTCGTCCAGCGCTCCTGCTCCACCTCACGCCGCAGGATCCGCTGGATCTCCAGCTCGGTGCGCGGCCCCAGCCATTCAGTGGCGAGCTCGGCAGCCCGGTGGCGGAAGCCATGGGCGATGTAGTCGCCGGCAATGATGAGGTCCTTGCCGGTGTCGTCGCGCCCACGCACGACAATATGGGTGTGCGGGTTGTCGGTGTTCCAGTGATCCACCGCCACCCAGTCCAGGCGCGTGCCCAGGTCGGCCTCCATGCGCCCCATCAGGTGTCGGGTGTAGGTGCGCAGATCGTCCAGCTCGGCACCATCCTCCGGCGCGACGATGAAGCGGAAATGATGCCGGTCACCGACGCAGCGCTCCCTGAAGGGACTGAGGTCGGCATCGTCCGCCTGCGGCCCGTAGGCCCTCCCCGGCTCGCCATCGCGGCCGGCGCCGTCGCGTTCGATGTAGCGCAGGTGCTTGGCCAGCGACCGTGGGCTGGCCTGGCGCTGGTTGACCAGCAGGGTCTTGATGGTCACCCGGCGCGAGAATGGCGTAAGGGAGGTGCCCGCGAAGCGCGCTGCCGTGTGCCCACGCCCCAGGCGCGAGCCGGGCCGCTGACCGGCGTACTGTCCCTTGCCACTGGCCAGTGCCGGGCGGCGCACAGCCGACTTGCCACCGGCCTTGCCGACCTGCTTGAGCACCTTGGAGACAAAGCCCTTGCCACGATTCTTCGGGGCGTTGGGCCGGATGCGGAAATCGTCGTCACGCCGGTCGGTCATGGCTGTTCCCTCGTCGGGCCAGGGCGAGTCCTGGCGTGTGAAGCACACGGGCATGCTGGCATCGGCGCGGGTTGCGCGTCGCACACAGCACGGCGGCGAAGCCGCGCCGTGCCGCTCCTCCCCCACGTGCAGACTGGTGTTGCGGGCGAGCAGGTGCCGCCCCCTTTTGTCTTGCCTTCCGCTTTGCTCTGCTCTGCCCCTGGCCTCGGCGACCAGGCGGCTCTGCCGCACCAGCAGCCAGCCTGTCTGCGAATGCGCCAATGGCCGCAGGCCGGAGGCGTTCGAGGCAAGACAGCTGCACGCAGGACAGCTGCGCCGGATGTTGCGCGAAGCGTGGTGCGGATGCGCCCGCGCTGCACGTGCGACGACACGGCAGCAGCAGCGAATCGGCGACCATCATGGATGTGTCTCCGACCAGATCGGGCGCGCGACGCCGATCACGGCGG
>NZ_KV819932.1:252519-266020 GCF_001815235.1 Pseudomonas sp. HMSC065H01
CAGATCGGGCGCGCGACGCCGATCACGGCGGATGTGCTGACCGGCCCGAAGTAGCGGCTATCGAACGACACCGGGTTGGTCACGCTCAGCAGGAACAGCTCGCCCTCGATCAGCGGTCGGCAATGCCGCCAGGATGGCAGCGACCGGCCCAGGCGATCGGCAGGCAACGCGGTGGCCACCGGCACGCCGTCGATGCGTACCTGGCCGGCGACGATGCAGACGTGTTGCGGCGCAACCGCGCCCACGCGCTTGAGCAGAGGGATGTGCGCCGGCAGGTAGCCGCGCTGCGCAGCGAGTGCGGTAGCGTCGGCAGGCAACCGGACCAGGACGATGCTGTCCACGGACAACGGACGTGGCAGCGAGCCGGCCCGGGGCTGAAGCGGTTCGACGCGATACCAACCGACCGGAACGCTGTCGGACGGGTTGTAGATCAGGCGCGGCAGCGGCTGCACGAAGGACGCCCAGGCCAGCGCGGCAAGGCCGACGGCGGACAGCCCCGCAAGGACGATACGAGCGCACAGGCGCGAGCGAGGACGCGATGCGAGGCTTGTCGTGGAAACGATGGTCACGAAAATGCTCTCCCGGCGAGCCAGGCGGCGTGTCGCTCGGCGGTGTAGCCGGGCAGCGGCGAGCGTGCCGCGAGCCGGTTGCCCAGCGTGCGCCAGTACGCCGGCGATGCGGCGACGGGGGCAATGCCCAGCGCCTCGATGGCGTCGATGCGCTCGAGCACGGCGCGCACTGCGTTATCACCTTCCGTATGCAGCAGCAGTCGCGCACCAGGCAGCACGCCGGGGATGCGCTGCACGGCGTCCAGTGGCGTGCAGGCCTGCATCACCATGAGTTGCCAGCGGATCGTGCCGTAGTCGTTGGCCTGCCAGCGAATGCGGCAGAAGACGGCGCCCGGCAGGAACACCGCAACACGTCGCCAGTGATCCAGGCGGGTAACGCGCGCCGGCTCGCCGAAACGCAGGTAGAACTTGATGCGCTGCTCCACATAGGCGAGCGACACGCGGGTCAACTGCGCGGCGTCAGCCTGGCCGGCGAGCACTGCGAGCGATGGCGGCGGCGTGGCCTCCGAAAGCTGTGCGTTCATGGGGACTTCTCCGGGAACTCGCGCTCCAGCAGCGCACGCAGCAGGTCGGCGACCGTTACCCCCTGGGTAAACGCCGAGACCTTGATGCGGGCGCGCATGGCGGGCGTGATGTCGAGGGTCAGGCGCGCGGTGTAGAGGTCGCCTTTCCGCAGGTCGCCGGCGTCGCCCTGGCGCACCCACGCCTCGGCGTGCGGGTTCGCCGGCGGACGCGCGCCGATGGCTGTGCGCTTGACGCGCTCGGTGGTCATGGCGTCCACCGCAGCAGTTCGTCAACCAGCGCAGCAATCTCGCGCGCGGCTGTGCTGTCCGGTGCCGTCTCACGAGCAAGTCGCCCGGCAGCCACGCTGTCGGCGAATACGATGCGCTGGCGCACCTCGGCGCGCAGCGCCGGCAGCGGCTGATCGGCTAGGGCCTGACGTGCCTCGCGGCCAATGATGGTGGTGCTGACGCGCCGGTTGATGACGAAGGCCGCCGCCAGTTGCGGGCGGAATACCTGCGCCTCGCGGATCAGCGCGACCATCTCGGCACTGGCCCACAGGTCGTAGGGGCTAGGCTGCACCGGGATCAGCACGCGCTCGGCCGCCAGCAACGCGGAGCGCGCCAAGGCGGCGATGCGCGGCGGACCGTCGATGATGATGTGATCGGCGCGACGCGCCAGTTCGGGCGCTTCCTGGTGCAGGGTTTCGCGAGCGAGGCCCACGGCGCTGAACAGCCGTGGCAAACCCTGCTGGGCGCGCCGCTGCGTCCAGTCCAACGATGAACCCTGTGGGTCGGCATCCAGCAGGACGACATGCTGACCGCGCAGCGCCAGTTCGCCGGCGATATGGGTGGCGAGCGTGGTCTTGCCGACACCGCCCTTCTGGTTGAGCAAGGCGATGATCATGGCGCGGCCCTCCCTGCTGGAAAGCCGGCCTGGCCGTGCCGTTTTGCGGTTGTCCACCGAAACGGCGCGCCTCTACAAAAAGTTAGAGCTTTTAAGTTAGAGAAGTTAAGGGAGGCTGGATCCCGCGCAGGCTCTGGCCTGCAGAGGATTTTGCACGCCTGATAGCACGACAGTGATACGCCCGATAGCACGATACTCCGTACGCCTGATAGCACGAGCCCATTCACAGGTTTTACCGCGCTTATCCCCGTGCCGTGGGCGACACGGACCGGAACGTCAGCAACTCCGTGCTGGCCTCCGGTATGCGCTCGATACCGAGCACGTAGCCGGGCAGCGACTGCCGCGCCACCAGGGCGCGCAGGTCGCAGGCGAAGTCGCAGAACCTGGCTGTGCTGCCCGACTTGCGGTGCAGGTGGCGGAAGTCGAACTGCCAGCCGTCCGGCTGCTTGCCGCCATGCTTGCGCACCAATCGGTACAGCCAGCGCTCGATGCCGCCGGTGAGCCGGAAGTACGCCGGGTCGATGGTCAGCACCAGGGCGGCGTCCAGCACTCCGGCGTAGAACCAGTCTGGCAGGATCAGCTCGATGCCCAGCGGCGTGCCGCGGGCGTCGGCCAGCTCCTTCCACTCGTTGATCCAGGAGAAGCGATGCAGGCGCCGCCCAGTGGTCTCGCGGATGGAGGTGGCCACCGTGGTCGACTGCAGGCGATCCAGGGCGGCCTTGAGGCGCTGGTAGTCGCGCAGCGACACCCCCCGCCCGATAAAGCGCAGGATCTCGTAGGGCGTGGCGCGCATCAGGCGCGACGGGTGTAGGCCCGCGTCGCGCGCCGCAACGATCTGGCTGGCCGCCCAGATCAGCACGTCGGCATCCCAGATCGTGGCAATGCCATGTTCTCGCGTGCCCTCCACGCGCACCGTGACGCCGCCGGACTGGAAGTCGATCGGCATGGTGCGCCGCGATTTGGCCAGCGAGAAGAACGGGTAGGCCATCAGGTCCTGGCTGTCGCGCGGCGCCATGTCGCCCGGCAGAGCGCGGAACAGGTCGAGCTGTTCCCGCTCCGGTGTGGGGCCGGTCATGGCGGTGGCCACCGGCGAACCACCGATCAGTGCGCACGGCTGTCGGCCGAGTGCTGCTCGGCGTATTCGGGATCGGAAGTGGCCTCGAAGCTGTGCTGGTCGGCCCAGGCATCGAGGTCGGCGACAGCGTACATGACGCGCCGGCCGAACTTGCGAAAGCGCGGGCCGCCGCCGATCACCCGCTGCTTCTCCAGCGTGCGTGGCGACAGGCGCAGATAGGCCGCCGCCTCGTCGTTGGTCAGGTAGCGCTGCGGCTGGACAGCGGCAGCGGGTTGCAGGGGCTTGGCGTGGGCGGCAGCAGGCCGCACGGGAGTGGGTCGCATGGGGTGAGCCTCCATCGTTCAGGACAGCCCGGCCACACCAGCGCAGCCGGATGGAGGCAGTCTCAGCAAGGCTGGGAGGTCTGCTCAGGGTCGTTTTGCGGGTGGCGTCGAACGACCCTCCCCGTGCCCGTCGAGCTGTGCCAGGCGGCGATAGCCGCCATGCATCAGCGTCCGCCCACGCCGCACCAGACGACGCACCTTCGAGCGCAGGCCGCCATCGGCGTGCCAGCCACCAGTCACCACGTCCGCGCCGAACAGCCCCACGGCCACCTCGCGCAAGGACGCCCCCGCCAGGGTGGCGTCGAGCGCCTGGAGGGTATGCAGCTCCAGCAAGGCGGCCGGGGTCGGCCGGCAGCGGGCCACCGCAACCGGCGCGGCATCAACCGCGACAGCCAGCTTGTCCAGCTCAGCCGCGAGGGCGCAGTAACGTGCGCAGGGCCTGGCACAGGCTCGTACGGCATGGACGTAGGCCATGCCTGCTTCCAGACCTGGTGCCAGAGCCACGCGCAGGGAGCAGCCCGGCCAACGCACCATCAGCAGCAGTCGCCGGCCGTCGTGGACCAGGCACTTGCTCCCCGGGATGCGCCAGAGGTCGAAGGCCATGGCATCGGGCATGGGGTCGGCATCGGGATACAGCTGGATCAGCTGCGGGTGCTCGGGAAACCAGGCCGGCTGCGCATCACGCGCATCCAGGCGCGGGTCCTCCAGCTGGCGCAGCCCCCAACGCTGCGCAGCCTCGGGCTGGAGCGGGCGATCCTGCCAATCGCGGTGGTACTCCGGGTTCCGGCGCAGGTACTCCCAGGCCAGGGCCAGGTCGTCCAGGTGCAGGACGTAGAGGTAGGCCGCGGTGGGATACCACTGCTGGGCGTCGTGATCGGCCATGGGGCAACCTCCCTTTGCACAGGGTCCGTCGCCACGGGTTCACGACGCGAGGTCAGCGCCTCCTCGGCACAGCAGCATGTGGAAATACGTCAAACGACAGCATCAAGACCGATTGACTCCGAAGCATTGCGTGGATCGTCCGAATGCGACAAAGCCGCCGCCCATCAATGGTGCGGCGCCAGGTACAGCCTGCAGCCTTGAGCGATGGCCATCATGACCGATTGGGTCAGGCTTGTAGCGCCTGGGTGCAATAGTGCCGATTAAGACTGGGGCGGTCTGGACTCGGATCGGGTCGATCACAGTGCGCCCCCTGGACGACCTGGGCGGGATAGGCCGGATCGGTCAATCGATGATCGAGCCGTTGAGCTGCGCCAGCCGCGTGTACTCCGACAGCGTACGCGTCGCCCGGAAGTACAGGTCGCGCATGACCGGACGCTTGAGCGGCCCGACGATGGACGCCAGCTCGGACAGTTTCACGGTGCCCAACGCGGGCATGCCGATCCCCACGTCGCACAGGCCATAGGCCGTATCCTCGTCGGCCGGATCGAGTGAAGCCAGAAGCCAGGTCGCATGCGCGTCGGGGGTGAACAGACGCACCACCGGCAACAGGTCGATAACCTGGCCCGCCGCCCGAGCGCGACCGTTCGCCAGCATCTGTGTGAGCTCCGTCTCGGTGATGAGCGACAGGGTCATGGCCGCACGCCGGAATGTACTCTCGCCCTGCTTGAAGGCGTGGATGCACAGAGGTGCTTTCGTACGAATTCGCCAATCCGCCGATGCGGATTCGTGCATTCGTTCAGAGGCACGGATACGCACTCCCGCGAACCCACAAAGGCATCAAGGCGTGAAGACGACATTGCGCAAATCAGGGAAGGCACGGAGACGCCTCTGCGGTTCGAATGAAATCCGCCTCTACGGGTTTTCGTAAAAGCACGAAAGCGGCGCCAGGCACGCCATATTGAACACTATAGATTGTAGTCCTATAGAGCTCAATCGGATGTCATCTTGGCTTTTGTGGGAGCCAGTGGATGACAACGAAACCCTCGTTGGCAACGGCATTACGGACAGTCAGGAAGGCACGTGGCTTGAGCCAGGAAGCCTTCTCCAACGTGTCCAGCCGCACCTACATGAGCTCGCTGGAACGCGAGCTGAAAAGCCCGACGCTGAACAAGCTGGCCGAGCTATGCGAGGTGATGGAAATCCATCCGATGACGCTTCTTGCACTGGCATATTCTGGAAGTGATCGAAAGAAGCTGGAACAGCTACTATCGACGGTTAGGGATGAGCTTGAACTGCTGGCAACGGACTGACGACCAATGACACTTCTCCAAAATGACCCCACCACCCAACTTGCATTTTCCGTCTATGAGAACAAGGGAGTTTTCGCGGTTCTTCTAGGGTCAGGCCTGTCACGCTCTGCAGAAATTCCGACAGGCTGGGAAATCACGTTGGACTTGGTACGTCGCGTGGCAACCGCCCAAGGCGTCGAGGAGCAGTCCGATTGGGCAAGCTGGTACCGTGAGAAGACTGGCCAAGAACCGAACTATTCTGTCCTGCTGGAAGAGATCGCGGGCTCCCCCGATGAGCGAAGGGCGATACTGCACCGATATATCGAGCCAGACGAGCGGGATCGCGAAGAGGGCCGAAAAGTCCCCACCAAGGCACATCATGCGATAGCGCAGTTGGTTCGCTCTGGTCACGTCCGCGTAATCGTCACAACCAACTTTGACCGGCTCATGGAAAATGCTCTTCGGGAGCAAGGGATTGAGCCCACGGTTGTGTCCTCCGCCGATGTTCTATCTGGCGCAGAGCCGCTGACGCACAGCCGATGCTATCTGCTCAAACTGCATGGTGACTACAAAGATGCCCGCATCCTGAACACCGATCAGGAACTGAGCGCTTACCCGGAAAGCTACGACAAGCTGCTGGATCGCATCTTTGATGAGCATGGTCTGATCATCTGCGGCTGGTCAGGTGAATGGGATCATGCACTACGAGCCGCCTTCCTCCGTGCACCGAACAGGCGCTATCCCGTGTATTGGGCAGCTCGGGGTACGTTGGGCTCGGGAGCCAGCGAGCTGGCCATCCATCGAAGTACCAAGACGATACCGATCTCAGGCGCGGACGAGTTTTTCCAAACACTTCAACAGCGAGTCGATACGCTTGAGCAGAGCCAACGCCAGAATCCGCTGAGCGTCGAATTATTGGTCAACAGTACAAAGCGCTACCTAGCGAAGCCGGAACATCGTATTCAACTGGACGAGTTGCTTTCCCAGGAGGCGGAGCGGTTGATGGCGCAGCTCGATGGGAGCCAATTCGCACCCCATGGCCAGTGGAATCAGGAAGAATTCCGATCACGGGTACGGCGATACGAAGCGCTGGTAGAACCCTTGACGCGTATGGCTGGCGTGCTCGGCAGATGGGGGGATGGTTCTGAACTAACCACAGTCCTCGACATCGTCCGGGGGTTGTATCTGCAGGCCGAGAAAGTCGGAAACGGCTTGATGGTTTGGCTCGGTCTGCGATCCTACCCGGCCGTCTTGATATTCACTGCCTACGGAGTCGGCCTGACACGCTCACAGCGGTGGCAGACGCTTCACGAACTGCTGGTTGCTCCGTGGCCTCGGGAATATCGTGACCCGAAACGAGTGGTTTCCACGCTGTTCTTGGATGAGTGGAAGGGAGCGAAGAATGAGCTCTGGAAAGAGTTGGAAGGACTTGACCGCCGTAAGACTCCCCTGAGCGATCATCTGCTCGAAGTTATGACGAACTGGCGATCCAGCTTTGCCGGTGTATCGGCTGAGTTTGAACTGGTGTTTGAACGATTTGAACTGCTCGCTGCTCTTGCCTATCTGGAGGAAAACAGCGAAGCGAGTTTGGAACAAGCCTTTGCCGATACGCCTCACGGACTATTCGCCCGTATGCCCGTAGGGCGTGTTGGATGGCATGACTCGTCAGCCAATGCACTGATTCTGGAGCTTCAATCGGAAGCGACTATCACAGCTTTGCTGGACGCAGGCTTTGCGCGGAACAGCCGCCGTTTCTTGGAGCTCTCCATCGAGAGTTTCAAGCGCTACATGAACAAGATGTCCTGGTAGCAGTCGCCCCGCCGCAACGGACGGGGCGCCGAGGTGGCTATCAGGCCGCCTGCTTGCTGCGCGACCAGATCAGGTTGTGCGTACCGTCCTCCTCCTCGATCAGCCGGGCGTAGATCGTCGCCGGAAACGACGGATCGTCGAGGGTCACGGACAGGTAGGGCCGCTCGGCCTGGCTGACTTTCTTCCAGGCCGCGCCGATGTCGTAGCCGCCGGCCGCCTGGATGCGGTAGTCCGGGGCGTTCTCGCTGCTCCTGTCGTTGGGGACGAACTTGACCTTGACGTTGAGCGTCAGGGTGCGAACTGTGCCGGTGAAACCGTCGTTCTGAGCGGTGAAGGTGCCGATGTTGGCCATGATGATTTCTCCTTGCGGGGTAACCAAGGTCGCGCCCATCGCGTCCTTGTTGTGATCCGGCAGGCGGAGGACGGGCTGGCTGCACCGCGCAGCGGCCGCAACAGCGTGGAGGACCGGGAGGCGCACAGAATTTGCGGGCGAGGAATCCGCGTAGCGGAGGGGAAATTGTTTGCGCCGGACGGTTGTGGCCATGAGGCCCGAGGCGCAGCCGCGCCACCGCCAGGATTCACGACAAGCCAAGGACGCACAGGGCCGAACTTCCCCGCAAGGAGACGGGGCCGACTCGGCCTCCCCGCGTGACGGCTTCACCGACATGCAGCCTGACGCGGGCAAGGCCAACACCCCGACGACGGGAGAGAACGCCCTTGCCGCAGCCTACGGCAACAGGTTTGGGGCGTGGACTGGAAGCGCCATGGCGTGGCCGTGCGGCATGTCCGTGGCCCGTCCTTCGTGACCTGGAACTAGCAACCGTCAGCGTCGAGGACGGTATGCGCATACACAACCTGTCGCAGCAAGCTGGAGGTAGTCCAGGCACTGTGTTTCTCGCAGTTCGAGTGCCGCCCATGCTTGCACTCGCGATTAGGACTTTGATAGCTTAGTTCTGTGCTCGACAGGCGCATGACACCCGTCAATACAAGCTGGAAACGGCACTGTCTCGATTGCAGACACTGACCGATTCGACTTCCTTCGGTCCTTATGAGTGGAGACGGGTGACGCTGTCATAAGGACGGAGATTGTCGTAATGAATCAGTCCTATACCCCGCCAAGCACCCTCTCGGGCATTTCCCGCCTCGCCAAGAAACTCCGCAATGAACGCGGCATCGCGTACAAAGAAGCGCTTGAGATTGCCGCACGCATAGCCGGCTTCGAAAACCACGCTCATGCAAAACGCCAACTTGCTAACCGAGCTTTGCCTTCGCAGCTGGTACCGCTATACCTGACTGTTTACTGGAAGGACCTAGACAATAGGTCATCTGCCGGGCGTTGCACTGCCCTTGTCCACCTTCCCAAGGAAGCCCTCACGACCCTTCCTACATTGAAGGCCAGAGGCTACTGGATGCTGGGAGGTTTCCAACTAGAAAGTCCGGATCATCTTCAGGCCATGACAGATAGCCACTCTTACGGGCACGCGCAGAAACGGCTCACTGACGCAGTGCGTGATTTGCAGTTCTGCACAGCAACCGGTCTTAAGCCAATCCGGAAAATCGCCGATAAACGCCGAATCGAATTCCTGCAGGATCTACCTGATTCGGATCACCGGTCTAACTGGATCTCCCCATCAGGAAGCTGGTTGACCCTGGATGAGCCCTATCACCCTCGCTCAAGCGAGAAAGGCACTAAACGCGGTGACTGGCTCACCAAGCACGGGCTTGGAATGACTGCACCTGCCTGGGGTGGGCTATACGCTCCTGGAGCATCGATCCCTTACTTGATCTCTGACTCTCCTGAGCTGCTGCAGCGGATCACCGCGATCGTTGAGGGCTTGCCTCCACTTCCTCAAATCGACTGGGACACCCACTCCGGTAGTTACTTGTCTGATTTCCACAGCCCGCTGCGAATTGCTAGCGGGAAACCCTACCGCTCCCGTCCCCAGCCTTCGTACGGAATGCGTGCGGGTGCACTACCTTATGGCGGCCGTCCAGGAGAGGCGTCTGAGTGGCGCCCAGCAACTGCCATGTCACTTCAGCAACACCGGGATCTGGGATTTATTCTCCGCGGCGTTTCTTGGTCCAATCTCTCAAGTCGCGTGCTAGATAAACTCAGCAGCACGATATCTACGCTGGATGACTGGGCGAACTATGAGCACTCCGACAAGGCCAGTGATCAGATCGACAGGCTGTACTACGGATCCGACAGGGCCAAGTATGCGACGCTGGACGACTTGCTGAAGGGCGTGAATGGCGCACGTGCGCTGATCCTCTCTGGCTACCAAGAGTGCCGCCCGCGCCGGGATATTATGAAGGTGCTCGATCTTGTGGAGCGTGATGCAAGCAAGCGCGCTCAGAAGCAGGTCGCCTAACCTACACCGTTGACCTACCTGGTCGGGAGCCCCCGACCAGGTAAATCTATGTCGGTCTACTCCTGCAGCACCCGGCTGAACCGATAGTACGGAACAGCCGGATCATTCTTCAGGCAACCCGCCAACCGGTACTCCTAGACCTCACACTCCCTTGGCGGTCCGGGAGACAGCCCCTGACCGAATCCTTTCGCGACAAAAGCTTAGCTGCCGTAGAATGCAGCAGCCCTCCCCTGTTCCGTGAGACGCCTGTGAACCTCACTGACGCGACGATAGCGCTACTGCTCGCAGCCAAGATTCATGGCACGGATGCAGCGGTGCAAGCCACCGCCAAGCGTTGCTCCCAGCGCCTCGCCCGCAGCAAACGCGACCTCATGTTCACTGTCGTAAACAGTCGCGAGCCCCTGAAGCTGGTCGAGCACATCGCTCAGCATCTGGATCTGGACTAGCGCCACAGATCGACAAGCGACTGCTGGTTTCGGCGCTGTTGCTGGCGCTTGGGTGGAACCGGGCACGGCAGAACTGCAGCGCCCGGTTTGAGGCGGCCCCGGCGCAGCGCGTCGGGGCCGCCGGCGGTCCTACTTCACCCCGCCGGACAAGGCACCGGTCGACCTCGGGTGGTCTTGTCGTTCATCGGAGAGACTCCGTTTGCGCATTAGCGCCCCGGCTTCCTTGCCGGGGCGCCGAGCACATCAGGCGGCCAACGTGTGGCCGTGTGCCTCGTCGTCAGCCTCTGTCGGTTCCGGCTCCTCCGCCACTTCCTGGGCGACCTGTAGCCCCACACCCTGCTCTGCCGTGAATACCGCCGGCATCCAGCCAGTGCCTTCGACCAGCCGCTCGGCCTCGCTGGCAATGTCGGCTTTCTTGAGCTTGGCCAGTCGATTGACATGCTTCGGCGCGAACTCGCCCACCGCCTCCAGAATCACGGCCTTGGCGACGTGCTTGAAGTAGCCCTCGGCGGTCGGCTTCCACCATGCTCCCATGTCCAACCCCACGGCCTGCGCCAGCTCGGCTCCGGGTTGATGCTGGGCAACGCGGGGAGTGACCACGTCGACGGTCACCGCCACGCATACCGCGAGCAGCCGCACCAGCTCGTCCTGGGGCATCGCCAGTAACACGGCGAACAGCTCGACGCCGTCCTGCGGCAGTTTCTCGCCCCAGGCCTGACGCAGCTCATGCAGCGCCACGGCAGCGGGCGACTCCGGCCAGTCCGGGGCCAAACTATCGAGTCGATCCCGTACGGTCAGGCGCACACCGAGCGGCATGCTGTCGCCATAGTGCTCGACCTGCAGGGCGGTGCGCACCATGCCATGCACCAGCGCCGCCAACGCGGCCTGCGGGTGCCGGGCCACTTCGATCTGCAGCGCCGCCGTGCGATGGGCGCTCAAGCGCTGGGCCAGCCGGTCGGACAGACTTGCTGCCCTGGGTTGCTCGACGCCCTCGCCCACCTCGTCGCTTGAGCCTTCACTGTCGCCGATGCCCTGGCGCAGACGCTCCAGGGTACGCAGCGCGTTGGCCTCGGCCTCGCGCAACAACCCGCGATGGATCACCGCCTCGCCACTGCGGTCGATGGTGACCACGGCGCCGGCCACACTGAGCACTTCCGGGGCGTAGCCGTGCAAGGACTCAGCTACGGCGCTCAGCTCGGCAGCCACCTGTTCGCGCCGCTGCTCCAACACCGGCACCTTGTCTTCGTCCCCGGTGTCGTAGGCGTCCTCCAGCTCGGCATCGACCTTTTCCAGCCGGGCTTGCAGCGAGGCGATACGCCGCGCCTCACGGGCGGTCGGTTCGCGGCGGATGCGCGACGCGCTCTGGAAGGCCTGCCGATCCGCGTAGCTGAACTGCGGCACAGCTTCCACCCAGGCCCAGCCCTCAGCACGCACATCCTCGGCCAGTACCTCCAGCTTGCCGCGTACCAGCGTTTCCAGCAGTGCGGCATCGGTGAGGTAGGTGCCATTGTCGTCGTCGGCAAACAGGTCGCGGCGGATGCCGCCGCCCGCCTCCGTATAGGCCTCCAGCCCGACGAAGCCCACCAGCGGCTGACGCACATCGATTTCTCGCTCCGTCAGGCGAGCACGGAGCGCCGCCGCGCCACGTTGCCACTCCGGCGCGTCGTAGAACGCGGCCTCCTGGGCGGCGTAGTCATCGGTGATGGTCAGTGCCATAAGTTGCTCCAGGGTGACGCTGCCAGCCCGGTAGTCCGCCATCAGGCGTGGCGAGACGTTCGCCAGTTTCAGGCGGCGCTGCACCACCAGCGGAGTGACGCCGAAGTCGGCGGCGATATCCTCGACGGGGCGGCCCTCCTTGACCAGCGCGGCGAAGGCCTCGAACTGGTCGGCCGGGTGCATCTGCTCGCGCAGCAGGTTCTCCGCGAGGCTGACGGTGCGGGCCGAGGCGTCGGGCACCAGCAGGCACGGCACCTCGAAGTCGGCGGCGATGCGCTTCTTCTTCGCCAGCAGCTTCAAGGCCGTCAGGCGGCGGTCGCCGGCCACCACCTCGTAATGCTTGCCATCGGCGGCGAGGATGACGACAAGGTTTTGCAGCAGGCCGATGCGGGAAATGCTCGCGGCCAGCTCGTCGATGGACAGGCGCGGCGTGGTGCGCGCGTTGCGCTTGGAGCGGCGCGGCAGGAGCTGCGCGAGCGACAGCAGGATCAGGTTCTTGGTCGGGTCGGCCACTTCCAGTGTGGACAGGGTGATGGCTTCGGTTTGGTTAATGGCGTTCATGGTGATAGCTCCATTCATGGGATAACGACAGCGGTGGGAATGGAGGGGCCGGACAGCGGAAAGCCCCTCCGGGTGGGGGTCAGGCTTTCAACTGGCGCAGGCCATCGGCCAGCAGCCACAGGGCGCGGTTCAGTCGCAGGTCCTGGTCGATGCCTTGCACAGGACGGGTACGCTGGCGGCGCCCATTGCCGCCGCGACCAAGCAGGCCGCCACGAATGAGGTTTTCCTGGGTGCGGTTGAACACGCTCCACAGGTCGGCGCGGTTGTCATCGAGACGGCGCGGGGCCAGCACCTGCCTTTCGGTGATCGGTGCGGGCTTGTCGGGGTCGTCGTACTTGAGCGCCAGCGCAGCACGGGCGAAGACTTCGGCCTCGCCGCCGCCCAGCGTGACGGCACGCATGGCATCGCGAGACTCTTGCGCCTGCTGGAAGCCGTGCAACACCTCGTAAGCCCCCTCGATCACCTGGGCGGCCACGTCGCCCTTGTGCGGCACGCGCACGTCCGCCACGGTGTCGCCGCAAACCAGACCGTTCTGGCAGACGAAGCGGAACATGCCGGCCAGCATCTGGTAGCTGCTGGTGCCGTCGTGCGAGTTGAGCAGGATGATTTCGTTGGCTTCGCCCCGGGCATCAATCTGGCTGGCGTGGCGCAGGCGGATCATGTGCTTGGTGAAGTCGCGCCGGTCATCACGGCGCACACGGGTCTGGCACACCATGAAGGGCTCGAATCCCTCCCCGCGCAGCTCCTGCAACACGCTTGCGGTTGGGATATAGCTGTAGCGTTCGGAGCGACTTTCGTGGGGGGCATCAGCGAAGATGGACGGAGCCACGGCGCGAATCTGCTCATCCGACAAGGGGGATTCCGAGCGCAGCACCGGGGAGCGGTACGAGAAGCGGGAAGCAAGTTGCATGGTCGTTCTCCTGATAAGGTTTGCTGTCAAAAACCATCACCGGATTCCTAGATTCGGAGCCCGCTTTCGGCTCTTCCGGTGGGGTCGGCGCGGAGACCTGGGCCGGCCCCGTTGCCACCGTCTTTCCTGAGTTCATCGCCCG
>NZ_KV819932.1:266120-268093 GCF_001815235.1 Pseudomonas sp. HMSC065H01
CCCGCGACGGTCAGGAGCGCGCGGACGGGGGCCGTCAAGGAGACAAGCGCCGGGTAGGTGCGGCCCGCAGGCGCAGCCGAGGACACGGCCCGGCGCGCCTTGACGGCTCAAGGCCGCGGGCTACAGTCGCGACAAGGTGATGAATTCAGGGAAAGGCGGATCGACAGGCAACGGCCACAGCGTTAGCGCAGACGCCACGCAAGCGCAGCGCGCAGGCCCTGCGTAGCCGGGCCGAAGGCATCAGCCGAACGCCGTGAGGGAACGATGGAAACCCGAATGGGGCGAGACTCGCGCAGCGTGGCTCGATGCACAGCATGACAGCGCGCCCGGCCATTGGCCGGGATGCCCAAAAACAGAGGTACCTGAGAGCAGGTCGAACAATGGGCTTTGGGGTACCGACAAGCGCAACTCGGCTCATTACGCTGCAAAGCATCCTCACCACTCAGAGAAGACCCATGCGTACCGCACCGACCCCACCCCCGCAGCAAACCTGCGAGAACATCCTGATCGACGATAAAACCTACAACGTTGAGCACAACATCCTGCCCAGCGAAAACGCCATCATCGATCGCCTGCTCGCGCGACGCCTCGAACTGAATGAAGCCTACGGTGAGCTGTACGACAAACTGCACCTGCATCCTCGGGCACTCTCGGTATTCCTGAGCCTCTTGCTCAGTACCGCAGCCTTCTGGGCCCCAGATAAGATCGCCAGGGCTCGTGGTCAACGGGACGAACTTGTCGACACCAACCAGCAGATTGCGCAGAAAGCCGAGGAACTGGCCCAACTGCTGGAGCACCGCTCCAACCTGCACAATACATCGGGTTTCAGCAGTGACACTCACTACCATGTCTGTAACGTAATTGAGGATGCAGCGAAGGATCACTACCTCTTTAACGCCTATGTTAAGGAGCGCCTGAACACCGTTCGCAACCAGTTCGAATGGAAGTACTGGCCCACCGTGGAACAGTTCGTTCGAGCGCTGGGCAGAGATGCCAACGGCGCCGAACTGGAGGCCACAGATCCGCTGACTCGAGCCGCAACCGCAGCCACACGCCACTCGCCTGCGGACTTCTTCAAGGCACTCTTCGCCGCCATCGAGGAGAACAGCGAACGGAGCGGTGGTCCGCTACTCGAAGGCTTCAGGCTCAGCGATGCCACGCTGGCCTCGCTGGTGAACGGCGCATTGGATCTGGGCCCTGACGAACTGAAAGACAGCGCCTACGTGAAGCGACTGCGACAACGCGAACGCAATAGCGACAAGTGATGCACGGCCAGCAGGCAGGGCGCAGCAAAAAAGGGGCCGAAGCCCCCTGCTGTCAGAGCAGCCCCTGCTCCGCAAATGATGCTGTCGCCTCGCCACCCACGATGATGTGATCCAGCGTGCGCACATCCACCAGCGCCAGGGCCTCCTTGA
Source organism: Pseudomonas sp. HMSC065H01 (assembly GCF_001815235.1). Classification (NCBI taxonomy): domain Bacteria; kingdom Pseudomonadati; phylum Pseudomonadota; class Gammaproteobacteria; order Pseudomonadales; family Pseudomonadaceae; genus Pseudomonas; species Pseudomonas sp. HMSC065H01. The sequence goes on from NZ_KV819932.1 coordinate 267,536, forward strand.
GGCGCTGGGTCAGCACCTTATCTGCCTGGCTGGGCTCTGGATTTCCGCTCGGATGGTTGTGCGAGAAAATCACCGCCGCTGCGTTGACGCGCAGTGCCTCCTTCACTACTTCCCGTGGATACACCGCCGCCGCATCGATGGTGCCGCGAAACAACTCCACATACTCAAGCAGCCGATGCTGGCTGTCGAGGAATAGCGCCGCAAACACCTCGTGCTCAAAACCAGCCAGTTTGGTGCGCAGGTAGTCCTTGACCAGCTCCGGCGACGTGAACAACGCTCCACGCTGGTATTTCTGGTCGATCACCTGACGCGCCATATTCAGGATCTGATCTGCAGACGCAGGCAGGTAGCGCCCCTGTGCATCACGCACCAGCAGCATGGCATCGAACGAGGAAAAGGAAAGTTGCGACATGATCGTGCTCCGGTTGCTCGGGCGGAATTGCCCGGAACCGGCGCCAGCACGGCGCAGCGCAGCTGTCAGGGGTCACCGACGGCCGCCAGGACGCCAGCGTGCAAGGCACGTGCAGCCCTTGACGGCGAGAACGCCGTGATACGGTG
>NZ_KV819932.1:268193-366626 GCF_001815235.1 Pseudomonas sp. HMSC065H01
GTGATACGGTGAAGGGAACAGCAAGACCGCCCCCACTCCACCCATGCCACGGATCGGCAAGCGGAGCGCGCAGGCCCGCAAGGGCCGGAGGTATCAGGGATCAAAGCCGAATGGCCGCGACTCGGCACGAGGCGCGGGGCGCCGCCCGCGAGCCCGACGGCGGAACGCCGAGGCACACCGATGCATAGCGAACACACGAACTTGCAACTTCAAGTCAAAAAGAATGAAGTGATAAAACTCAGCGGCGAAAGATGAACAGTGGCCCATTGAAGGTTTCTCATAAGCACAAGCTGCACGAAGATATTGATCCGTTATAGGGCCGCTGCTAGGATCGAGTCTGGTTCTGGTATCCGCCTTGCTGCCTCGAGGAAAACCAGCTCAAATCGAAGCCCATATTTTTCCCCTTGTGGCCCGCCCGGCAAGCAGCATGCTCAGCAAAGCGAAAGCTTTAACGGCTGCATTTTGTCGAGGAAATTTGTGATGTTCGATTTCGAATGTGTAGCTAACGCGGTTCGAGCCATGGAGCTGGACAGCGTGCCCGCCGACCTTTCCCGCTGTCGTCAGCTGGAGCTCAAAGCAAAGCACCTGGGTTACCAAAACTGGAACCATCTGCTGGACACTTTGAAGAACGAGCCCGCAAAAGATCGCCTTCAAAAAAGCACAATGCGCCTGATGCAGCGGATTTGCCAGATGCGCTTGCCGCTCCGCAACAAAGCTTACGTTCAACTGACTGTCCTGCCTGGTGGCGGAGTTGGCCATTATAGCTACTGGATAGGCTGGGACAAGAAAGGCAATGAGGTTCGCGTACCACGCCCAATTGACGGCAGGGAGCAGGCGCGAAAACTCCGCAAGCTCCAGCCCTCACCAGTTTTTGCTATTGAAACAGAAAGAGAGTTTATAGCTTGGAATCACTTGTGGTTTTCGACTGCCATAGTGCCACCAGACTTAGCCAGAGAATTTTTCCCGGCGCTGTTCAACAAGAAGCACCTTGTGGCAAAAAATCCCCCCATTGATCTCATCAAAGCAAAGTACGAGGCAATGGGTGACATCTACGCTAACAACCTCGAAGAAAACTAAATAAAGCTTCAGCGGCTCTCCTCGGAGCCGCTGAAGCAGCTCATCGAATCGCACCGGACTAATCGGATTGGCCACTGCGACTGGGTAAGTCAGGCGATCAGCCCCTTCTTAGTTCTATGGGTTCAAGTACGGTCGAGGGCACTGCCAGGCAATACTCCTGCTCAACACCTCTACCCTTGCATTTGAGCAGGGCGAACAGATCCCGCAGGGGTGGGTCCTGCTGCTCTAGCCAAGGAAGCAGCGCCGGGACCAGGGCAAAACTCTCCCGCCAGATGGTTTCGTCTCCATACTGATCGACTATTTCGGGACTCAGAAGTGGTACCAGCATACCCGCACAGGGCAAGGCTTCGGCTATGCGCCGGGCGTTGGCTAGGCCAACTGGATCAAGGTCAGGCAGCAGCCAGATCTTCGCGCTCTCCCAAGACACCAACAGCGCCAGCAGCCGCTCAGATAGCCAACCTTCGTAATGAGCCACCAGCGCGCCGCTCAATACTGCCGGCAGCCGTGTCGGCAGATGCAGCAGGGTGTCACGGTTTTCCACTAGCACCACATGGCCGGTTGGCTTGGGGGTCGCGTCGGGTCTGCGCTCGTCGTGCCATAGCAACTTCAGAAACGCCGGTGAAGGCGATTCCCACTGCAGGATATTACCCTGTGCATCCTCCCACCTGACGGCCTCGCCAGCGCTACAACTGATCATGAGCGAGGGCAGTCGCCCCCCGCGCTTGCTCGAGCCGCCGTGGATAATGTTCAAGCCGCGCACCGAACAGCTTTCCAAATCCTTGGGCGGCTGCAACCGGGCAATACGCTGCCCCAGAGAATCGGCATGCTGCACAATCACATGCGGCGATATTCGCCCGGGCACACGGCCCACCGTGACGATGCCGGAGACTCTGAGCTGATCGAGCACAGCCTCAAGTGCCTTCGGCCAACTGCGCACAGGGACAGGCCCTTTGCGCAACCGCTGTAGTATTTCCAGCTCTCTCGACCGACTCATGACTGAGCTACCGTGTCAGCTTTCGCGGTCGCCACCTGCAAGCTATCACTGAACTGCTCGACGTCTACCTCGGACTTCTCGTCTCTCTCACTTCGCTGCGGAGCCTGCCCCAGCTTGACGTCTTCGTGGTGATCGAAGTGCTGCCAGTCCGCCTGGGTCACATAGATACGATTGTCGGCGTTGATACACTCACTGATATTGATGCAATAGCGCACCGTGGTAGTCGGGTCGACGGATGCAAACACAGGGGTGAAACCAAGGTTTTCGCTGAATGCCAAGATAGTGCGCTGGTTGTTCGGATCAACCGAAGCAATCTCGTCCAAGTAGAACGGCAGGAACGGTTCGACCCGAGCGCCACGGTCGGTCAGGTGGCGAATCAGAGAGAAATACAACAAAGGTTTGAGCGTCATGGTCGAGCCATTAGAAGCCAGCTCGTCGAGCGTGTTGCAGACAACGACCTTGCCGTTGACCTCTTCCACGGTGAATCCGATGTCGAATAGGTCGCCGAGCTCGAGGGTACCGTCACGACCATCTTCAACCAGACGAGATAGCCGATCCATAGCGCGCACCAACCCGGCCTGGGATGCGCCCCCGCCTTGCTGACCGAACAGGTCGGTCTCGTTTTCGTCAGCCTGGGCGATATATGAGGACAGGATATTAATGGCTTCAAGTATCGGTTCGTTCCTCTTCAGATCTAACCTGAAGCCACGAAGGTTCGAGACTTTGCGCGCATTGATCCGGCGGTTGAATAGCGATATCTCGTGTTCCAGCGTCACGTAGTTCTCGGAAAGATCGCGCAGAGCTCCCGAGAGCTGGGCAATGCCCTCCTGATGGTAGCGCTTGAGCATCTCACGCATCTGCGGCAGCGTTTCCAACCGCTCGCGTGCATGCTGCACCAGATCGCTCAGATTCGCGTGTCGGGCAAGATCAGGTAGGTCGCCAACGATCGAGTGCTGGTAGTTCTTCATGGTCAGGGATATGCGGTCGAGCGCGTTGCTGATCCACTCCAGCCGATTCAACGTGTCACCGAAGTTGTACCCGGTGAGATCGCGCTCGAAGTCCTCGTTCGGCCCTTCAGCGAGAATGAAAGGACTGTTCTGGATCTGGCGGTGTTGCTGCACGACCTTGAGCTGGCGGGCCTGCTCGAGGGCATCGTTGAGCTTCTGCTCGATAACACTGATGGCCCGGGTGGCCTCCTCGATCCGCTCCTGGTGCCCTTGCAGCCATTCGTCGATCTGGGCGAGACACATCATTACACCCTCGAGCACATGGCGATCAGCGGTCTCGGTGGTTTCCAGAGCCGCGAGCTCGGTCAGTTCCTGCAGGTAGCCCTGCTGGTTGCTCAGCTGCTTTGCCAGCGACTCCAATTCGTTACGCTTGAGCGTCTGGTTCTGGGCAACCTCGAGTTGCCCCTGAAGCTTGGCCAGGTCCTCTTGGTACATGGCGATTGACTGTTGTAGCTGTGCCGGATCATCGCCATGAAAATCCATTGGAGGCAGATCGGTCAGGTCTAACTCGAAACCCTGTAAATTGAGCAGCCCTCCCTTCGACATGAGTTGGGTGCGTACCCAATTGTTGAAACTGCCCGGGTGGATTTCAGTCAGTGCTGCGGCCTCAAGGCTGAACATGTCGCTGCGAAGCAGCCGCGACAGCTCGGCCTTTTCCGCATCGACAAAGCCTTGGGTATCCAACAGTCCGTCTCCATTGCGGACCTGCTCCAGTCGCTTGTTGAGCTTGAGAATTTCATGTTCAGTGTGGCGCAGTCTGCTACTGACGGTTGCCACATCGTAGATGTCAGCCTGGCGCAACTGATCGCTGAGCGTGGCGTGCTGGGCTGCCAGTGTGCGAATCGATTTCTCGACCGTCTCGCGGCAGGTCATCGCATTGCGCTCACGTAACTCGTCGAGGCGGGTCAGCCGGCCGGCCAAGGTGATGCGCTGCTCGACCGCTCGATCGCGTTCTTGCATGCGGCTATTAAGCTGTTCGTTGAGCTTGGCGCGCTTTTCGATTTCTTCCTTGTGAAGCGCGTTGAGCTCCTCAATGCATAGCGGTGCCCGCTCCACCGCCAGGGTCAGGTTTACCCTCAGCTCGCGCGCCAACCAGCCGCCTTCTTCTGAAAGTGCGGCGTATTCGTCGTATTCCTTGCCGAGGGCGAGGATGTCCTCGCGACGGTACGCAAGTCGCTCCACTTCCCGCTCGGCAAGACGGAAGCGCTGGAACGCGCGCTCGCGCACCTCGAGGAAGTTCAAATTGGCATTGCTCAGCTTTTCACTGAAGACGTTGAGGATGAGCTCCTTGATCTCGCGGCTCTTGAGTAGCTGCTGAGTGAGCAGGTTGCGATAGATCTGGCGGAACACCTGGTAGCGCCTTTCGTTGGCGTTCGCCAGAGGCACTATGGTCACATCCCAGTCACCACCTTTGACCCGCCCGCTCTCTCCGTAGAGCATTTGGCGCATCTGTTCGCGGGTCAGGTTACGCACCTCGATGCCCCGTTCGTACCAGTGCCGGAACAGCTCCTTGTAGGGGCGTATGCGGTTGATCGGGTCGACGAAATCACCCATGTCCAGCTCACCTTTAGCCACGAACAGTTCATATTCGTTGCCAGCGGTAGGACCCTTGCCGTGAGCACCGACGATGAACACGCCGTCGGGGGTCAGCACCTCCATCAGTAGGTAGCTGTGGTCGCTGGGAAAGAAGAATGCGCGGCTGGTGTTGGCCTGGTGGGCGCCGAAGTGCATGTGTGCAAGGTGGGTGAAGAAGAGAAACTGCATGCTTTGCAGCGCCTGGGTCTTACCCAAGTTGTTGTGTCCGCAGATGCTCAGCGGCCCGTCCATGGGAAAAACCGACATGATGTGGTTGCCAGAGTTGACCATGGCGTAATGGCGCACGCCCCAGCGGGTCTTGAGTGCTTTGCTGCGCATCGTTACTCCGGGGTCTCGTCGTCTTCGTTGGGCTGGGTATTCAGAAAGTCGTCTGCCAGCTCGTCCACCGAGCGGTCGCTGTAGGAATAGCCTTCCCCGCGCTCTTGGGCCTCGAGCTGTTGCTGATGCTGTTCAGCCAGGTTCCGGCAGATGTCGAGGTAGAAGTAGGCTGGCAGGCCCAAGGTGTAGGCGACCTTGTCTTGGGAGAGACGGCGTTCATTCATCACCCCGACGTCGACCAGCCGGCGAATGCCGTTGTCGATGAATGACTCCACACTGCCCAGTCCAAGGCGGGTGAGCCGGTCGTGGCACTGGCTGAACATCGCTCCCAGGTCGTCGAGGAGGATGGGTTCTTCATGGGTGATCATCGATTCGATCGGCAATCCCTTGTCGCACAGGTGCTCGATCAGGGAGAAGATCGCCGCGGCTGCCATGCGCTCGCGCTGGGGCAACTGGGCCTGACTCATCTCGCGCGGCTGCAGATAGTAAAACCCTGCGGTGTGATGTCGAAGCTCATGCCCCATCATGCGCAACAACACCTCGTAGGTGTCCTGAAAGCGCGACAGCTCGCGATATTCCTTGATCCGGTCGGTGCTGCTGATAAAGCGCCCCGCCTCGAGCGCCTCGACAATCCGGGAGAACAGTCGGAGCTCTCGCTCGAGGCGCTGGGCATAGTGTCTGGCATCGCGCACTCGATCTTCGAGCGACAGCTCGAGATCCTCGGCAGACTCGTCCTGAGGCAGATCATCCATCGGCGGGTTCCCGGGTAGGCAGGGGTTCGTAATGGCTGTAGAAGGCGATCGGGGCCAATCGCCGCGGGGCCGGTTCGGCATTGTATGAGCGCCGGTTCATACGGATTTCGAGGTCCTCGAATCGGTAGTGCTGCATGTCGTCGTGGCGTTGGATGAAAGGCGCAGTCTTATCTTCCATCGTCAAGCGGGTCAGCACGCGCAACACCGAGTCAGGCCGGGCCTTGGGGTACTGAACCATCAGCTTCGCGACGACATCCTCGACAGGCTGCTGACTCTTCAGCCACACGAGCATCTGCGGGGACATCTCCCGCCGCTCGCGGGCCTCGAGCGCTGCGGCCGAGGGGACGCGCACGAGGATCGCGTCGGGAGCAATCGACTGTAGCTCCTTGAGCTGCGCCCACCAGGCCTGCAGCGAATCCTGGTCAGGCTTATGGACGCGTCGCTTGCGCGGCGGCAGGGCCAGAGTGTCGCTGCGCGCCAATTGGCTGTTGTGGTGGCCAAGGTCCTGAAGGCCCAGCGCAGCTCCCTGGGCAATGCGCGCATTAATTTGCGCCTGGCGCACCAGCGGCGCCAGATGGCTCGCCATGTTCTCGATCGAATGATTGAGACTCTCGCGAAAATCGAGCATGCGAAACAGGATGCTGTCGATTTCGTAGCGTGCATCATCCATGCTCAGCAGGTGCAGCGCCGGGTCCTGCTGCCACTCCTGCAGAGTGCGCTTGATGCGCATGAGCGAAAGATCGAACGGCCCACCCATGCTCTTCATCTGTAGTGCCGGTGTTACGTACTCGTCCCAGGCCTTGATCACCTGCTCATAACGCTCGGCCAGCGGCTGGCTCTGATCCGAGCGCTTGGCCTTGTCCACCAGCGCGTAGATAGCACGCGTATTAGATTCGACCATGCGGCGCAACGTCTGAAAGCGCGACTGCATCTCCTGGGACTTGGCGAAAAAACCCGTGCGCCGACCGCTGAGCAGGGCCGCAGCCAGCTCTTCAAGGTGCCCCTCGAGCCTGTTGGCGTTAGCACTGATCTCCTCGATCAAGCCCAGACTCTGCTCATCAAGCAAAAACTGCACAAAGGGCACGATCTGCAGGTTCAGCGAATAGCCCTGCCCACCGCGGGAGAACTCCGAAAGGATACCGATATCGACCATGCGCTTGACTGCAACCTGCTCAGGCTGGTCGGTACCGATAGTGAACGGGCGTACGATATGCAGCAGTTCACGCTCGGTCAGGGTGCGGGTTTCGTATCGAGACCAGATGGTACTTACGATGTCCCAGCAGTCACCAAGCGCACGAATGAAAGACCGTGGTTTCATTGAGCCTCGGACCTACTACAGATAAATGGGCCATAGACTGCCCATGCTCTGGGGCCTAAAAAGCAGGGCCGCGCCTCTACTAGACTCAACTTTCTTGCTCTTCGGGATACGCTGCTTGGGGAATTGATACCCAGCCATCACGGGTAATACCCGCCCCGATGCGTATGTTCTTGCTTTCGGTTGCTGCCCAGTGCCCACCCCTGTGCAGTACAGCGCGAATCACCGACTTCCGTGGATGATCCTCATCCGCCTTAGCGGAGCTGCATATGGCATTCCAGGTATGTTTGTCTGGCATGCTGTCCAACCTTGGGCCAACCAACTGATCCAGAATCTCAGTCGAAACATTGTGTCGCCCGCCATGATGCGGCACCTGGAAATACCGAATGCCGGGCAACGTAAGTCCCGCAAAAGGTGCGTAGTCAATCACCTCTTGCAGCGCTTCACGCCCGGCGTCGCCAGTAAGCATGACGCGATGACCATTCAGGACAGCTGACTGGACTACACTCATTTCATTTTCACGACTAGTTGGCGCAGAGGGAAAATACTCGTCGCCCCACAAGGATTTGATGTAGGAAGTCGCAGCCTTAACTGCCCGAAAAATGCTGCTCAGAGCACTATCCATGGCACCCTCTTCAACAGCCTCAGGTGTCTTCGTGGAATCCACGATTAAGTCCATGTAGCGACCTAGCGTCGGTGCCATCACCGTGAAGGGGCCGATGCTCTGCCCCTGAAGCGGGGCATGAATGGGGATTCCCTTCTCAAGCGCAATGCCCTCAAGCGCTGCAGTGGCATCGTAGACAGAACGTAATTTCCGTCTCAGCGCTTCCACTGACTCATAGGTCTCGAATCGATCTATCAACTGCTCTGCATATATCCACGGCCTATTGATCCAGAGATTCCTGACCGTACATTGCTCCAAGACTTTTCGAAGCCCATTGGCGTGATCGCGATCCGGATGCGTGAGGATCACGTGATCGATAACCGTTGTGCCATAGTAGGTTTTCAGGTGTTCAACGATCTGATCACCGGTATCCAGATACCCACCGTCAACCACGTGTATGCCTTCGGTGCCATTTACCGAGTAGCGCAGCGTGATTGCATCCCCGCTCTTCGCTGTTTCGACGCCAAGAAAATCGATCTCAAAGTAGTCAGCCATACATCCCTCTTGCCTAATACCAACGAAGTGCCGGTGGATCTCCACCTACCAGCGATCCACCGCACATGTGAGTCCTGTCGGAGTCCATACCAACGACACAGCAGGAAGACCACCAGCATCCTCGGCGATGCCGCGCAACGTATGTCGGTCTATACCCGAATGAGCACCGCCTTTCGGGTGGCTGTGCCAAGTGCCGATAAAGGCGAGATATCCCAAAGAGGTCGAATTCGCAGTACGCAAATTTTGAACAAGCCCATCGGTGCCCAAAACAAAGCGTGCGGCCTCTCGAACGCTGTCTGGCGGTGCGTCAACAAGCCCCGCAATGATGATGGTTCGATTTTCAAACGAGATGCGGCCGACCAAGGCACCGCCTGTTTCCAACGCACCCCAGCGCAGCGCATCAGCATGGATCGCTTGCGCGACCGGGTGCAGAATCCGAATGCTCCAACCACCATCGTCCGCCACATCGAGCACAGTGGTAGGACCAAGGCTGGTGCGAGTCCATGCTATGCCGAGGCCTTCGGCATCCGAGATCCCAGCGCAAAGAGTCGCTTCCTTAGGAAGCCCGTCAATGAGCCAGCGTTCCAGTTGCAGCCCAGCCAGTGAAGCAGACCGCGAAACGACGGCATCAGACATTGGCATGGTCAGTGAGCGGCAGTTGTCACCCACAAAGATACGCGTCGGCTCAGAAGTATCACCGGCAATCGACGCACGCAGTTCCGGCACAAATCGGCAGCACTCGAACAAAAATGCCGTGAGGTCATCAACCCGACCGTCGCGGCCAAGTCCTTCGAGCAAAACTGCAACACAGCGGCCCTGACCGTACATCGTGATCCGTACCAGCCGAGCAGGTGATTGATCCAGCGCTGTCGACTGTGTTTCTGCGGCTAACACCTTAAGTGAAGCTGTTGCGTCCACGATAAGCGCTGCATCCTGCGGAACAGCTGTGGCGAACTGTGCTGGATCGACTAGTAGGCTCACTGCGTCGGCGTCGAACGCGCGCGATTGAAGATGTGACAGCTCCTCAAAGGCCGTCTTCATCAGAGAAGCCTTTCGAGGTGGGACCAGCACTGATGCCCGCTCAATGAGTGCATGCCGTGCTGCGTTGTGAGGCGACATGGATTCGTTGTCGACGAAAGCCATTGAACCGAAACCGGCTCGCCCCAGATGCATCGCGATTTTCGACCCTACACTTCCGCAGCCGAGTATGACCAGCGGCTGAGATGTGGTCGCCGCTGGAATGCCGGACGTCCTTGCCAACAGTTCGGGAGACAATGCATGCGCATGAAAGGCTGGGTGAACCGTGGCGCTTCGCTCTAGGAGCGATTGAGCGTTGAGCTCATAGCGCACCACATAGGGCAGTACCTCAATACTTCGCCCTGGTGAGCCCACAAGCGATACAGGCCTTTGCACAGTCAGAATCACAACCGCGTACAAACCATGCACCCAGCCGCGCGAGTCCTGTTGCATATCCAGGATCGAGTGTCCGTAAAAACCATCCAGACTTTTGGCCAAAGCGTCGCGATCAATGCCGAGCTCCGCAGCTCGATCAAGCAACGTCGCGAGATCGAAAACCGTCTCCGGTTGATAACGTTCGATCACATGATGAAGGCCGTCGGTTGTTGGAGCGCGTGCGATGAAGGCCGCCGTATGACCGTTTCCCCATTTACCCAGCTTGTCGTTGTGAGCGTCCTGATAGAACACAGGATCGACTTGGGCGGTCAGTTCGGTATTGATGATGGCGTATAGGCCATCATCAATCGTCACATAGCTTACGGGAACGATCAAAATCGAGCCGTCAGCGGGAGCAGCGGACGCGACCTTCTCGGCGCTGAATACAATGGTCGAAGGACAACTGTCTCGACGCGTCGGCTCCCACCCCTGCTCAAGATTCAGCAACGCCCCAGCTGCAGCCTTGTGCAGCCAATCGATTAATTGATCGATAATCGCGTCCAGACCAAACCGATGCAGCAGCTCGTCCAATGCCCCCTCGAACAGGCAAGGTGAGACCAACTCGCCTTCGCGATGGGGGTTGATGTGCGGCAAGCTGAGTGGAAAGTCCGTACGCAAGAAAGGCTTGGGCGCGGATAGAGGCCAGTCATTGTCGAAGACAAGAATGCATGTCTCGACCGAACGTACGCCGGTCTCAGATACACCATAGCGCCGAGACCGGCTCGGCAGCTCAACAGCAACATCGACTTCGATCTGCGTTAATTCACCGCTTACACTTGGCTCCCCAACGCGGACCAGGCCTCGATGCCGCTGAAGCTGATGCAGTGCATCCGCAATCCTGTCCATCACGATGCGCCGTGCGGCATGGGGGTACGCGCAGAGGTGATCACGGCTGCGGCCTTCGATCCAGCTTCTTTCTTCGAGGGAGGCTGCACCCCCTGAGTAGTGACGGTAAACACGAGAGGCTCAACAGATTTTTCGCTCGGGTATTCGCCCGTGCAGTAAAACTCGCCTTTTGCTTCACCCACGATTGCGACGTACTCACGCTTTGCACGGATGCAGGGAGGATCACTGTCATCGTCTGCAATAGGCTTACAACTAGCAACGATGACGGCACCGTCACGAGTCTGCGAAAGCGCCTTACGAGCGTCGGCGTCGAGCCTGGCCTTTTCGCGATGGGTAGACCAGCTGTCTTCGGACAGCGAATGCCAAGAGCAATGATGCGGCGCCTGCATAATGTCGTACTCAAGCACATCGGCTTCAGCCTTATGGCGCTGCCATTGGCGGTTCCAGATGAACACCTCAGCATCGCCACCTGTAAGAAACTTCGCGCCATCTGGCGTATTTGCGTCAGCGGCCAATGTGATGTTCAAGATCACGCTTGACTGGTTTTTGATCAGATTCTGCTCCTCTTCCTCGTCGTCTTGGGCATCCAGGGGCGCCAGAACAAACGCGGAGAAGTACGCAGAACTCTTGCCATTGATCGACGAGAAGCTCGTGTCCACTCTTCGCACAATCGGAGTGAGATCGTCAGTTTTTCCGTCGATGTCCTCGCCCATGATCTGAATACGATCACCGCTCCCGACAGCGAAATTTTTATCGCGATTAACCTGCACCCGCCGACGCGCCTCCGTGTTGAATGCCTTGGCATCGTCACTCAGGTTGTGCGTCTTGCTGGCGCGTCGAAACACGATGGGGGACGACCACACCTCGCGAATCACGATTTTCTTGTCCTTATCGTCCTTTTTGTCATCCGGGTACTTGTCCAGCGGTCCCAGATAGAAATGCCGCGTCAGCCCCCGGCAATGATCGTGATCCGGGTGGCTCAGCAAGAATGCATCGACATAAGGCCTTCCGTTCTCATCCCGCTTCAAACGATCTCGCAGATCCTTGGCGACATCACGCGACACCCCATCCGGGTCTTCAGCGTCCTGCCTAATGTTTATGTCGATCAGCAGGGTGGTTGCGTCCACATCGCCAAACTTGATGAGGGCCATATCCCCGTTGTCTACGGGAAAGAATGTGATGGTTGTAGGCATCTGGGTCTCCAGGTAGACGACCAAAGCAGCAGTCACGTACACTTAATGTACGGATATTTTTTATATCCGTCTACTTTTTAGATGGTGCCTATGAAAAAAGCCTCGAATACTAATGTCGAACCCTCTGAGCCCAAGAGCTTGAGCTGGGGCCTGGAGAGCAGGTTGCAATTCATCGATTTTCGTCTGCGCTGGGAGCGACGCATCAATCGGATGGATCTCACCGAGCATTTCGCCATATCGGTTCCTCAGGCATCACTGGACATTGCCAAGTACACAGAGCTGGCGCCGAACAATCTGACCTATGACCGTCGCTCCAAGACCTACACCGCCACCTCACACTTTCAACCGCTTTACCAACGAAGCTCGGCTCAACGCTATCTAGCGGAACTACTGGCAACCAAGATGGGCGTTGTCGAACCGAGAGCCAGCTTTATTGGCTCAGCCCCCGAAACAGATTGGGCTCCATCTCCCTGGCGCTCGATCAATGAAGAGACCGTAGAAGCAGTGGTCCGGGCTATTCGCCAGCAGGAAGCTATTCGAGTGAGCTACCAATCCATGACGTCTCTAGACGAATCAATCCGACTGCTTTCGCCGCACGCTCTCGGCAATGATGGTTTTCGCTGGCACGTGCGAGCGTATTGCCATAAGCGTCAGCGCTTCAGCGATTTTGTCCTCGCTCGAATTTTGCACATCGAAGGTTTCGAACCGAGTCATGTGGACTCCAGCCAGGATGCTCATTGGCACACAGTGCTGACGCTAGTACTTGCACCGCATCCCGATTTGCCTGCAGCCAAAAAACGAGTACTGGAACTGGATTACGGCATGGAAGAAGGGCAGGTCAAGCTTCCCTGCCGTCAAGCGTTTCTGTACTACACGCTAAGGCGTTTGGGCTTGCATACCAAGGAAGCGCCAGACCCTCTCGCGCAACAGATCACGCTGAGAAATCGTGATGAAATCCAACCCTACATCGATGCTTTGACAGCCCAGGCCTGACCCCCAATGACAACAATTTTCGAACTAGTTAAAGACCCGTACGAGCGCAAGGCTCGCGTGGTTCCAGGTCTTCTCGTGGCGTTGCCATTGCTCGTCCCTTTGCTATGCGTATACGGAGCAAAGCATCCTGTTCTCACAGGTGTTATCGGTTTACTTGGCGGCTGCGGCGCCATTTACGCGCTTGCGAGCGTGGCACGTGGGCGCGGCAAAAAGCTTGAAGAGCTTTTAGTCAAAAAATGGGGCGGCATGCCTACAACCATAGCCCTGCGGCATCGCGACAATTTTCTCGATAGCGTCAGCAAGCAGAGGTACCACTCTGCGATCACAACTAAACTGGGTATTGACATACCAACGGCAGAAGAAGAATCAGCGAACCCTGACAAAGCGGACGACATCTACATCGGAGCAACCAAGCGACTTCGCGAACTCACGCGTACCAATAAGCAACTCCTACTGAAAGAGAATATTGCCTACGGATTCCACCGCAATATGCTGGCGATGAAGCCCGTCGGCATCCTGTCGAGCCTCCTGGGAATCCTCTACGGATTGCTGATTGCAAAGGTTCTGCAGATAACGCCTCCCCATTTTTACCCCGTGCATTTTGCAGACCCGGGGCTCGCCGCTGGCTTGACGCTGCTTATTTCGATGGCGTTACTCGCGGCCTGGCTGCTGTATTTCGATCAAAGTGCCGTCAGACGTATGGGGTTTGTGTATGCGGAACGTCTGTTTGAGTGCCTGCCGTCGCTGACTTCTTCAGCATCACGAAAAAAGGCACCAAAATCGACACCTACAGAATGATCCCCTCCGGCTGCACTCCCGTGCAGCCGGCTGAGCTGCTGGGATAAGGGAGCAGGATCGAATTAACTGGAGAACTGCCACAACCTCAGCGATGAAATAACATCACTGAGAGCTATCTAGCAGCCAATAATCGCACCAAGTCTGCCCCTGTACGCCGCAGCGGGTTGTCCCGATAAGCACTGAACCGCACGATGCCCCATCCAACCAGACTCACGGAGTCCGAGATGGAACATCTATCGCCTACGCCCGGCGCGTCAATCCCCGAGTCCGTCCAGTCTCTTCCGATGCCTGACACGGAATCCTACGAGACACTGCCGCAGTTTCCGAAGCGAAGCCCCCTTCCCTTCCGGCGCACCATTCGGCGACAAGAGCTGAGGCAGATCATCCCGCTATCTGAGACGACCATCTACGAGATGGAGCGTCGTGGCGAGTTCCCTCGACGTTTCAACCTGACACCGCGTTGTGTAGTGTGGGACTTGGCCGAGGTGGAAGCTTGGATTGAGGAGCGCAAGCAGGCGCCTCGCACGGAGATCAGCAAGCCGGATGTCCACCTACGGAAAACCCGCCCTGTCCGGGCGGGTTCAGATCAGGAATGAGACTGGCTGCCGCCTCAACCAACAAGAGCCCCCAGTTCCTCAGAAGTCGAACGTGGTAGACGCCGACTTTCCTTGGCCAGATTGACCTGCAAAGCCACTCGCGCCACCTCCAGAACATCCCTGGCCAGCGAGTAACTGCCTCTGGTCTGCAACCAGGTCAGCACGTCAGCCAGGTGCCAGATCGACGCACTGCCCTCGTGCACCGGCGCCGGGAAGCTGCCTGGGTTGGCCAGCATCAGCTTGCGCATGTTCTGCCGCGATACCCCGAGCATTTCAGCCACATCGGTAAGACCGACCAGATCCGGGGCGACCTCGATCAGCCTGGCCGAGGGCACGGCACTACGCACATCAGCCAGTGCGCTACGCACAGCCGCATCTGCGCTCTCCGCCTCGCGAATGAACTCCAGCGCCAGCCGCCCCGGCTGACCGATGCCAACCAGGGCATCGTCGCAACCAGCTTCGCCAAGGCGTTCGACCAGCACATCCGGGTTCCGGTCATCATCGGCGAGTTGGTATTTCAGGGTGAAGGTGTATTCCATCGTGCTACTCCTCTGCGCCGTCGGCAGCCTCTTGCGGCTTACGGTGCGTGGTGCAGTTATCCACGACGCGTCGCAAGGCGCGTGCGTGGTTACCAGGGCTCTTCGGCGTGCTCCACACGCTGGTGATGCAGAACTCGCCGCAACGACACTCCTCGTCGTTGTAGGGACAGTAGATCCGTCCCCAGGCGTGACTGCCGCCAACTTCGATGCGCCACCCCTGCCCTTCGGCATGCTTGAGCGCTTCTTCGACCTCTTTCTTCGGATGTGAGGGACGGGCCATTAATGATCTCCAGTATTCCCATGACTCGACAGGTTGTCAACTGACAACCTGTCCATTCCTCTAAACGGCGGCACTCAACACCGGCACGGTCACATTGTCGGGCAGCAGCTTAGGCACATGAGTCCGACCATCGACCCAGGCATCAACCATATCGGCCCACTCTTGCAGCATGTGGCGGCGTTGCTCAGCGTACTCGGCCTTGTTGTAGACCGAGCGCGAGGAACGCCCGTCCTCATGCGCCAAGCACTTCTCGATCCAGTCACCATTGAAGCCCACTTCGTTGAGGAGCGTGGAGCCAGTCCTGCGCAGGTCGTGAACCGTGAACGGCTCCAACGGCAGCCCCGCTTCCTTAGCACGTGATGCAATGAGTTGGGTGATCCGGTTCAAGGTGGCGTGTGACATGCAGCGGTGGATGTCATAGCGCGAGGGCAGCACGAACCTCGAGCCAGCAGCACAAGTGTGCAGCGCCACGAAGATGTCCAGAGCCTGGCGCGACAGGTAAACCACATGGGGATTACGTCCCTTCATCCGCTGTTTGGAGATCGTCCAGGTGGCGTTCTCAAAATCCACTTCATTCCAGGTCGCCTCAATCAGCTCGCTCTTTCGCACCAGGGTCAGAAGCACCAGGCGCAAGGCCAGCCGAATGGTGGGATATGCAGCAATCGACTCCAACTGGTGAAAAGCCAGGCGAATCTCGGTCGGGGTCAGCGCTCGATCCTTCGGCACGAAGGTGGCGATCGACGCAGCCTTCACATCGTCGGCCGGATTCTCGACCTTCTCGCCATGCAGGATTGCGAACGCAAAAACTTGCTTCACGATGTCGCGAATGTGGACGGCCGTGGCCGGCGCACCACGGCCCTTCACCTTGGCACAGAGCGCGCGTAGATCGTCAGGGGTGATTTCGGTCAGGAGCCGGTTCTCGAAGACCGGCAGGATGTCGCGGTCGATGATGCTCTTGCGCATGGACCGCGTGCTGTCGGCCATACGCGCATCAGCCAGCCAACTTTTCAGCATGTCACCAAACGATTTGGCAGCGGTCAGACGGCGCTTGGCTCGTTGCTTCTCCAAGGAAGGGGATATGCCCTGGGCAACCATTCGCTTGGCATCCAGAAGCTTTTCGCGAGCCATGGCCAGCGAAATACCTGCTGGGCCATACCGCCCGATAGTCAGCGTTTCCCGGCGTCCATTGAGACGGTAATCATAGCGAAAGGTGACGGTACCGCCTGGCGATACCGTCACGTACATCCCATCACGATCGGAAGCCTTGTAGGGCTTGGCTTTGGGCTTGAGATTGCGCAGTGCGGTGTCGGTAAGCATCGAGGTTTTTCCTCCTGTTCATGACGGCTTTTACCGTCAAGGGTCAGGAGACCTGCTGATGCCGGGAAAGCCGCATAACAGAAGCTTTCCCAAGGAGAGATTTACCGTCAAAGACCGGTTTGGTCTCGATAGTAAATGAGAGGGTCTTAATCCGGCCTCCGATTCCTACCGTCACCCTTACCGCCAGTCCGTTCTGCTGCCCGGCGATAGTCACCGATAGATGCTGTGACGTATTTTCTTCTAAATCAACACGTTACAACATCTTATCGATAGGTACCGATAGTCCCCGAAGGACCTGATTTCACTCCCACTCGATAGTCGCCGGTGGCTTGCTCGACACGTCGTAGGTGACCCGGGAGATACCGGCGATCTCGTTGATGATGCGGTTCGAGACCTTCTCCAGCAGTTCATAGGGCAGGTGAGCCCAGCGCGCGGTCATGAAGTCGATGGTCTCCACCGCGCGCAGGGCGACGACCCAGGCGTAGCGACGGCCGTCGCCGACCACGCCGACCGATTTCACCGGCTGGAACACCACGAACGCCTGGCTGGTCTTGTGGTACCAGTCGAAGGCGCGCAGTTCCTCGATGAAGATGTGGTCGGCCTGGCGCAGCAGGTCGGCGTACTCCTTCTTCACCTCGCCGAGGATGCGCACGCCCAGGCCCGGGCCGGGGAACGGGTGGCGGTAGACCATGTCGTAGGGCAGGCCCAGCTCCAGGCCGATCTTGCGCACTTCGTCCTTGAACAGTTCGCGCAGCGGCTCGACCAGTTCGAACTGCATGTCCTCCGGCAGGCCGCCGACGTTGTGGTGCGACTTGATCACGTGGGCCTTGCCGGTCTTGGCGCCGGCCGACTCGATCACGTCGGGGTAGATGGTGCCCTGGGCGAGGAACTTCACGTCCTGCAGCTTGGTGGCTTCTTCGTCGAAGACTTCGATGAAGGTGCGGCCGATGATCTTGCGCTTCTCTTCCGGGTCGGCGACGCCGGCCAGGCGGCCGAGGAACTTGTCCTCGGCGTTGGCGCGGATCACCTTCACGCCCATGTTCTCGGCGAACATGGCCATCACCTGGTCGCCTTCGTGCAGGCGCAGCAGGCCGTTGTCGACGAACACGCAGGTCAGTTGGTCGCCGATGGCCTTGTGCAACAGCGCGGCGACCACCGAGGAGTCCACGCCGCCGGAGAGGCCTAGCAGGACCTTGGAGGAACCGACCTGGGCGCGCACGGTGGCGATGGCGTCGTCGACGATGTTCGAGGGGGTCCACAGCGCGGCGCAACCGCAGATGTCGAGGACGAAGCGCGAGAGAATGCGCAGGCCCTGCTTGGTGTGGGTGACTTCCGGGTGGAATTGCACGCCGTAGTAGGCGCGGGCATCGTCGGCCATGGCGGCGATCGGGCAGCTCGGGGTGCTGGCCAGGATGTGGAAGCCGGCCGGCATCTCGGTGACCTTGTCGCCGTGGCTCATCCACACGTCGAGGCCGAGCACGCCGTCGTCGTCCACGTGGTCCTCGATGCCGTCCAGCAGGCGCGCCTTGCCGACCACGTCGACGCGGGCGTAGCCGAACTCGCGCAGGTCGGAGCCCTGCACCTTGCCGCCCATCTGCTCGGCCATGGTCTGCATGCCGTAGCAGATGCCGAACAGCGGCACCTTCAGGTCGAACACCGCCTGCGGCGCGCGCGGGCTGTCGGCTTCGTGTACCGACTCGGGGCCACCGGCGAGGATGATGCCGCGCGGCGCGAAGGCGATGATCGCCTCGTTGCTCATGTCGAAGGGATGGATTTCGCAATACACGCCGATCTCGCGCACGCGGCGGGCGATCAGTTGGGTGTACTGGGAGCCGAAATCGAGGATCAGGATACGGTGGGCGTGAATGTCTTGGGACATGGCCATCTCTCGCTACGGAATTCGAAAACGACACGGGGCTGAATCGAACAGCCCCGTGCAGCACTCATTTCAATCAGCCTCAACCAACCCGGTAGTTGGGGGCTTCCTTGGTGATCTGGACGTCGTGGACATGGGACTCGGCCATGCCCGCGCCGGTGATCCGGACGAACTGCGGCTGCGTGCGCATCTGCTGGATGTCGGCGCTGCCGGTGTAGCCCATGGCGGCGCGCAGGCCGCCCATCAGCTGGTGGACGATGGCGGACAGGGCGCCCTTGTACGGCACGCGACCCTCGATGCCTTCCGGCACCAGCTTCTCGGCGCCGGCGGAGGCGTCCTGGAAGTAGCGGTCGGACGAGCCCTGGGAGCCGGACATGGCGCCCAGCGAACCCATGCCGCGGTAGGACTTGTAGGAACGGCCCTGGAACAGCTCGATCTCGCCCGGCGCTTCCTCGGTACCGGCGAACATCGAGCCCATCATCACACAGTAGGCGCCGGCGACCATGGCCTTGGCCAGGTCGCCGGAGAAGCGGATGCCGCCGTCGGCGATCAGCGGTACGCCGGTGCCTTCGAGGGCGGCGGCAACGTTGGCGATGGCGGAGATCTGCGGCACGCCGACACCGGCGACGATGCGGGTGGTGCAGATCGAGCCCGGGCCGATGCCGACCTTGACCGCGTCGGCGCCAGCCTCGGCGAGGGCCTTGGCGGCCTCGGCGGTGGCGATGTTGCCGCCGATCACCTGGACGTCCGGGAAGGTCTGCTTGACCCAGCGCACACGCTCGATCACGCCCTTGGAGTGGCCGTGGGCGGTGTCCACCACCACCACGTCGACCCCGGCGGCGACCAGCGCGGCAACGCGCTCGCCGGTATCAGCGCCGGTGCCGACGGCGGCGCCGACGCGCAGGCGGCCCTGCTCGTCCTTGGACGCCAGCGGGTAGGTCTTGGCCTTCTCGATGTCACGGAAGGTCACCAGGCCACGCAGGTAGAAGTTCTCGTCGACTACCAGCATCTTCTCGATGCGGTTCTCGTAGAGCTTGGCCTTCATCTCTTCCAGCGGGGTGCCTTCGCGGGCGGTGACCAGCTTGTCCTTCGGGGTCATGATCGCGGCGACGGTATCGCCGGCGTTCGGCTTCACCCGCAGGTCGCGACCGGTGACGATACCGACCAGCTCGCCCTGCTCCACCACCGGGAAACCGGAGAAGCCGTACTCGCGGGCCATCTGCAGCAGTTCGATGATCTTGGTCGAGGGGGTCACGGTGACCGGGTCGCGGACGATGGCCGTTTCGTGCTTCTTGACCTTGCGGACTTCCGCGGCCTGCTGCTCGATGCCCATGTTCTTGTGGATGATGCCGATGCCGCCTTCCTGGGCCATGGCGATGGCCAGGCGGGCTTCGGTCACGGTATCCATCGCGGCGGATACCAGCGGGATGTTCAGTTCGATGCCGCGGGTCAGGCGAGTTTTCAAACTCACGTCCTTGGGCAGGACTTCGGAATAACCGGGGATCAGAAGGACGTCGTCGAAAGTCAGGGCTTCTTGACTGATTCGCAGCATGGCGGGCGCTCCCAGACGGGAAAAATGGAAGCGCGACATTATACCCAGCCACGCGCTTCCGCTCAACGCAGTTGATCGCCGAAAACGGCGAATGGGCAAATATCTTGCAAGGCGCCCGCCAGGCCCCGTTCCGCCTGTCCTATCCCGCATTTGCAGGATGGCAGCGCGGCGGCGGATGGCCGGATACTGCGTACGTCACCCAGCGACCGCCCAGGCGGCGGGACGCCGATTCCAAGAATTATAAAAGTGGGACGGGGGAGAGAATGAAAGGGAGCACTGACCCGCATTCGTCATCCGCAGCCTTGCTCGCGGCGTTCGGCGCCGCCGTGCTGGATATCAACCGGCTGGCGCGCGACAAGACCCTGGAGCGTTTCCATCGCACCGCGCTGGAACGTCTGCAGCAACTGGTGCCGTTCCAGCGTGCCTGGTGGGGCCGCGCGGCGCTGATCGACGGCGTGCCGGTGGAGCACAGCGCACACCTGTTCAACCTCGAAGAGCACTATGTCGAGGACTGGAAATCGATCAGCCACGACGACATCACCGTCGGACTGGTACACGCCCGCCCGGGCACCGCCGTGGCCGTCGACATGCAGGCCACCGCCGGGCTGCGCTGGCTTGGCGCACGTCACGACATCGGTGAGCTGCTCTGCGTGATCCACGTCGATCCGATCACCCGCCTCAGCGACCATGTCGCCCTCTATCGCACGCCTGGCGGCCCGCCCTTCGCGGACCAGGAGAAGCTGCTCCTCGGGCAACTCTCGGCGCACCTGGCCGCGGCCGTCTCGGCCAACCAGATCCGTACCCTGGTGGCCCTGCGCGAATCCCTCGAACGCCAGGCTCTGGCCATGGCGGTATGCGACCGCTACGGCGTGCTGCATTGCGCCGAACGCGGCTTCGTCGACCTGCTGCTCGGCGCCTGGCCGGGCTGGACCGGTCCGCAGTTGCCGGAGGAAACCAGCCCGCAGGGCTATCGCGATGCGCGTCTGGTGATCGACTCGCGGCAGGTCGGCGACCTCTACCTGCTCACCGCGCGGCAACCGAGCGCGATCGAACAGTTGAGCAATCGCGAAGGCGACGTCGCCCTGCTGTTCAGCGAAGGCAAGACCTACAAGCAGATCGCCCGCGACCTCGGCCTGGCGCCGAACACCGTGCGCCATCACATACGCACCATCTATTCCAAGCTCGGCGTCAACGACAAGGCGAGCATCGCCCACCTGCTGCATCAGTTCCCGCCTGGCTGACAGCCCTCCACCCCTGCCATCACCGCTTCGCCCGCCCCGCCATGGGCGGCATGGGCGCCCTTTCGCCTGCGAAAAGGCGCAACCACCACCGGCGCGACGAACGCCGGGCACACAACGACCGGGGAGACCGACACATGACCCACCGCACCGCCTCGATGGCCGCACCGACCGCCAGCGCCCTCGCGCTGCTCGGCATCCCGCTCCTGCTGGGCGCCGAGGCCGGCGCCGCCGACCTCAACGCCCGCGACTTCTTCGGCGCCCCGGCGGGCACCACGCTCGGCGTGCTCTACCTGCCGGCGACCCGCGCCCATGAGTTCCACGGACCGGCCGATCGCAACGGCAAGGCCGAACTCAAGACCAACGCGATGGCCTACCGCCAGGTGTTCTTCAGCGACATCTGCGGCACTCTCTGCACGCCGCAGTTCATCATTCCCTTCGTCGACATCGATGCGCGCCTGCCCGGCAGCGCCGGGCATACCGGCGAGACCGGTTTCGGCGATCCCCAGGTCGGCGGCACCCTGTTCTTCATCAACGACCCGGAACGGCGCCGCTACAGCGGCCTGCTGACCCTGATCACCCTGCCGCTGGGCGAGTACCACGCGAAGAACCCCGATGTCTCGCCCGGCGCCAACCGCTGGGGCGCCACCTTCGTCTACAACTACACCCAGGGCATCGGCCGCGACTGGGTGCTGGAAGCCAACCTGGAAGCGCAGTTCTACGCGAAGAACGACGACTACTTCGGCAGCGACCTGGAACAGAAACCGCTCTATCGCCTGCAAGCCTTCGCCTCCTACGACTTCAGCCAGAGCACCTACGGCGCCCTCAAGCTGGTGCACGCCGATGGCGGCGAACTGAAGCTGCAGGACCATACCCTCGACGACACCCACCAGCGCTACACCCAACTCGGCTTCGAGCTAGGCCACTGGCTGGACCGGCGCAACAGCCTGATGTTCGGTCTCTCGCGCAACGTCGCCACCGACAATGCTTTCCATGGCAGCCAGGCCCTGTTGCGCCTGGTCCATGTGTTCTGAGGAGGCGCAGCCATGAGCGCTTCCGACAAGACTCTCGCCAGCGCCTCTCCGGCGTCCGGCAACCTCGCGCTGCTCGCGGCCATCGTGGTGTTCGCCGCGATCACCCCGACCATCCTGATGACCGCCCCCGCCGTCGCCGCGCAACTGGCGACCCAGTGGCAACTGAGCCCGGCGCGGGTCGGCGACCTGTTTTCGGTGGAGCTGGGCGCCATGAGCCTGGCGACGCTGCCGGCCTTCCATTGGCTGAAACGCGTCGATTGGCGCCACGCGGCGCTGCTCGCCGGCCTGCTGTTCATCGCCGCCAACCTGGCCTCGGCGCTGGCCGGCAGCTACCCGCTGCTGCTCGCCCTGCGTTTCTGCAGCGCCCTCGCCGGCGGCTCGCTGATGATCCTCTGCCTGTCCAGCGCCGCCAGCACCGCCACCCCGAGCCGGGTCTACGGGCTCTGGGTGATGGGCCAACTGGTGGTCGGCGCCGTCGGCCTGGCACTGCTGCCGGCGCTGTTCGAACGCTTCGGCCTGGCCGCCTGCTACCTGTTGCTGGCCGGCCTGATGGGCCTCGCCCTGCCGTTGTCGCGGGCCTTCCCCAGTGGCAGCCCGCCAGCGGAAGCCCGCGCCAGTACCGGCGCGGTTCACTCGCGACTGCGGGTCGGGCTGGGTATCCTCGCCGTGCTCACCTTCTATATCAGCCTCAGCGGCGTCTGGACCTTCATCGGCGCCATCGCCGAAGGCGCGGGGATCGGTGCCGGCGCCAGCGGCGAGGTACTCGCCGTCGCCACCCTGATGGGCATCGCCGGGGCGGCCTGCGCCTCCTTCATCGGCAACCGCCTGCCGCGCGACCTGATGCTGCTCGGCGGCTACATGGCGATGGCCGCGGCGATCCTCCTGCTGATCGGCCAGCCGCCGCTGGCGCGCTTCGCCCTGGCCGCGCTGCTGTTCAAGTTCACCTGGACCTTCGCCCTGCCGTTCATCCTCGCCTGCCTCGCCGACCTGGACCGCTCCGGCCGCCTGATGAACGCCTCCAACCTGGTCATCGGCGGCGGGCTGGCCATCGGCCCGGCGCTGGCAGGACGACTCATCGAAGGCAGCGGCGGTTTCCTCCCGCTGCTGCCGATCGCCGCCGGCCTGGCCGCCCTCTCGCTGCTGCTGGCCCTGGCCTGCCGGCCACGCTGAAACCCTTTCCCGAACCACGGATACCCGCCATGACCCGACGTACCGCTTTCTTCTTCGACGAACTCTGCCTCTGGCACGCCGCCGGCCCGCACGCGCTGACCCTGCCGGTCGGCGGCTGGGTGCAACCGCCTGCCGCCGCCGGACACGCCGAATCACCGGAAACCAAGCGCCGGCTGAAAAGCCTGCTCGACGTGTCCGGCCTGACCGCCCGCCTGCAACTGCGCAGCGCACCGCCGGCGAGCGACGAGGACCTGCTGCGCGTGCATCCGGCGCACTATCTGGAACGCTTCAAGGCGTTGAGCGACGCCGGCGGCGGCAGCCTCGGCCAGGACGCGCCGATCGGCCCGGGCAGCTACGAGATCGCCCGGCTCTCCGCCGGCCTGGCCATCGCCGCGCTGGACGCGGTGCTCGCCGGCGAGGCGGACAACGCCTACTCGCTGTCGCGGCCGCCAGGTCATCACTGCCTGCCGGACCAGGCGATGGGCTTCTGTTTCTTCGCCAACATCGCCGTGGCCATCGAGGCGGCCAAGGCGCGCCACGGCGTCGAGCGGGTCGCGGTGCTGGACTGGGACGTGCACCACGGCAACGGCACCCAGGCGATCTACTACCGGCGCGACGACGTGTTGAGCATTTCCCTGCACCAGGACGGCTGCTTCCCGCCTGGCTACAGCGGCGCCGAAGACATCGGCGAGGATCGCGGTCGTGGCTTCAACCTCAACGTGCCGCTGCTTCCCGGCGGCGGTCACGACGCCTACATGCAGGCCATGCAACGCATCGTGTTGCCGGCGCTGGAGCGCTTCCGCCCGCAATTGATCGTGGTCGCCAGTGGCTTCGACGCCAACGCGGTGGACCCGCTGGCACGCATGCAACTGCACAGCGACAGCTTCCGGGCGATGACCGCGATGGTCCGCGACGCGGCCGAGCGGCATGCCGGCGGACGCCTGGTGGTGGTCCACGAAGGCGGCTACTCGGAAGCCTACGTGCCGTTCTGCGGCTTGGCTGTGATCGAAGAACTCAGCGGCGTGCGCAGCGCGGTGCGCGACCCGCTGCGCGACTTCATCGAGTTGCAGCAGCCCAACGCGGCGTTCCGCGACTTCCAGCGCCAGCGCCTCGAAGAGCTGGCCGCACAGTTCGGCCTGTGCCCGGCGCAGCCGCTTCAAGCGGCCAGGTAGCGCCCGACCAGCGCCAGGCCGCTGCACAGCACCAGCCAGGTGACCAGGCGGACGAAGGCTTCACGCGACAGACGCAGGGTCACCCGACGGCCGATCCACAGGCCCAGCGCCATGCCCGGCAGCAGGCAGGCGGCGAGCAGCCAGGGCTCGCGCGCGGCATACAGCCCGGCGAGCAGGAACAGCCCCAGGCGGACGAAGGTGCTACAACCGATCAGCGCGCTCTGGGTGGCACGCATCTGCTCCTTGCTCGCCAGGCGTCCGTTCAGGTACAGCGAATAAAGGAAGCCGCCGCTGCCGAACAACGCGCCGAACAGCCCGCCGAAGACACCGAAGGGCAACGCCCAGGTCGCCCGCCAGCGCGGCTGGCCGCGTGGCTGGAGGAACAGCGCGTAGAGCGCATAGAGACTGACGAACACGCCGAGGGCCAGCATCAGCAGCTCCGCGCGTAGCGCCAGAAGTCCGTACGCCCCGAGCGCACAGCCCAGCAGCATGCAGGGCAGCAGACGCTTGAGCTCAGTGACGGCGATCTGCCGCCGCGCCGGCAGCCAGTTGCCGAACGACGCGCTGAAATCCAGCAGGACCAGCAGCGGAATGATCTGCGACAGCGGCAGCACCCCGGCCAGCAACGGGCCGGCGACCAGCGCGGTGCCGAAGCCGGCGATGCCGAACACCACATAGGCGAGGACGATGGCCAGTTCGACCAGCAGCCATTGCCATAGGCTGAACGGCAGGGCGGCGAACAGGACTGACGGATCGAGCGAGGACATGGCGACTCCCGGAACGACGACCTGCGCACTCTAGCGAGCGCAACGGCGCGCCAGCCAATACAATCCGAGCCCTGTAGCCATCTCGAAAAGGCATGGGGAATCTTCCGATGATCTCTTTGCGGCAACTCCATTACTTCGTCGAAATCGTCGAGTCCGGCGGCTTCAGCCGTGCCGCCGAACGCCTGTTCGTCGCCCAGTCGGCGCTCAGCCGGCAGGTGCGCGAACTGGAGGACAGCATCGGCACCCCACTGCTCCGCCGCGGTCCGCGCCAGGTAGAGCTGACGCCGGCCGGTCGCGCCTTCCTGCCACGCGCGCAGCGCCTGCTCGGCGACCTGGAGGCCGCCCGGCGCCTGGCTCGCGAGGTCGGCGAAGGCGGCCATGGCCTGCTGCGCCTGGGGCACTCCAGCTCGGTGCCGCTGGTGGGCGGCCTGCAAGCGGCGCTGCGCGGCTACCTCGCGGCGCAGAGCGGCGTCCGCCTGGAACTGACCCAGCAATCCTCCGAGCAGCAACTCGCCGATCTCGCCGAAGGACGCCTGGACCTTGGCCTGCTGCGCCTGCCGGTGCTGCGCCAGCATCCCCGGCTGCACCTGCGCGCCCTGTACCGCGAGCCGTTGCTCCTGGCTCTCGCCGCCGACCATCCGCTGGCCCGCCGTGAAGCCCCCGTGGCCCTGGCCGCCCTGGCCGGAGAAACCTTCGTCTCCATTCCCCACCTGCAACGCGGCGGCCTCAGCTATCGCGCCGCCGAACTCTGCCTCGGCGCCGGTTTCTACCCACGCCCGGCGCGCGCGCTGTCGCGCAAGACCAGCCAGTTGCAACTGATCGAGGCCGGCTTCGGCGTCGCCCTGGTGCCCGCCTCGATGCGCGCCATCGCACCGCCCGCCGTGCGCTTCATGTCTCTGACCGAGGCCGAGGCATACAGCGAGGTGGCGCTGGCCTGGCGACGCGACGATAGCCCCCTGGTGGAAGGCTTCGTCGAATATTTCCTGGAGAATCTGCCGAACGAAGCCAAGGATTGATCGCACATCCCGGTGCGCCGCCTTATCATGCCGCCCATGCGTAACGATCCCTTCCAACGGCTCGGCCTCGATCGCGAGGTGCTGACCGTCAGCCAACTGAACCAGCGCGCCCGCCTGCTGCTGGAAGACGTGTTCCCGCAGGTCTGGGTCGAGGGCGAGCTGTCCAACCTCGCCCGGCCGGCCTCCGGCCATGTCTACTTCACCCTCAAGGACAGCAACGCGCAGATCCGCTGCGCGCTGTTCCGGCAGAACGCCCTGCGCGTACGCCAGGCCTTGCGCGACGGGCTGGCGGTAAAGGTGCGCGGGAAGATCTCGCTGTTCGAGGGACGCGGCGACTACCAGTTGATTGCCGATACCGTCGAGCCGGCCGGCGACGGCGCCCTGCGCCTGGCCTTCGAGGCATTGAAGGAAAAACTCGCCGGCGAAGGCCTGTTCGCCAGCGAACGCAAGCGTCCGCTGCCCGCCCATCCGCGCCGCATCGGTATCGTCAGTTCGCCCAGCGGGGCGGTGATCCGCGACATCATCAGCGTGTTTCGCCGCCGCGCACCGCAGGTCGAGCTGACCCTGGTGCCCACCGCAGTGCAGGGCCGCGAGGCCGTCGCACAGATCGTCCGCGCGCTGCAACTGGCCGACCGGCAAGGCTTCGACGCGCTGATCCTGGCCCGTGGCGGCGGTTCCCTGGAAGACCTCTGGTGCTTCAACGAAGAAGCGGTGGCGCGCGCCGTGGCGGCCTGCGCCACGCCGATCGTCAGCGCGGTCGGCCACGAGACCGACGTATCGATCAGCGACTTCGTCGCCGACGTGCGCGCGCCGACGCCTTCGGCCGCCGCCGAACTGCTGGCGCCCAACGCCGGCGACCTGCAGCAGCGTCTCGACGGCCTGCGCCGGCGCCTGGTGCTGCGCATGCGCGACCAGTTGCTGCGCGAACGCCTGCGCCTGGAAGGCGTCGCCCGCCGCCTGCGCCATCCCGGCGAACGCCTGCGCCAGCAGGCGCAGCGCCTGGACGACCTGGACATGCGCCTGCGCCGTGCCTTCGAGCGCCAGCTGGCGGTCCGCCACGAACGCCTGGTCCGCCTGGAGACACGTCTCGCCGCACAGCATCCGGGCCGCACCCTGGCGCTGCTCCGGCAGAAGCTCGACAGCCTCGCCGCGCGCCTGCCGCGCGCCGCCCGTGAGGTACTGAAGGATCGTCGTCAGCGCCTCGAAGGACTGGCGCAGACGCTCAACGTGGTCAGCCCGCTGGCGACCCTGGGCCGCGGCTACAGCATCCTCCTCGACGAGCGTGGCCGGGCGATCCGCGATGCCGGCCAGACCCAGCCGGGACAGCGCCTGAAGGCGCGCCTCGCGGAAGGCGAACTGGAGGTGCGGGTCGAGGACAACCACCGGACGCCGGTGACCCTGTCGCTGCTGGACTGAGCCGCGATGATCCGCCTCAGCCAGCGCGCCCTGGCCTACCTCAACGAGGTGATCCACCACGGTTCTCTTCGCCGCGCCGCCCAGCACCTGAACATCGACCCCTCGGCCATCAGCCGGCAGCTCGCCAGCCTGGAGGAACATCTCGGCGTGCGCCTCCTGCAACGCACCCCGCAAGGCGTGGCGCCTACCGAGGCCGGCGAGCTGCTGGTGGCGCACTACCGCCAGCAACGGGCCAACGAAGAGGGCGTGCTGTCGCGTCTGTCGGCCCTGCAGGGGCTGCGCCAGGGCAAGGTGCGCCTGGCGGTCGGCGAGGGCTTCATCGCCGACCTGATCTCCCAGCCATTGCAGAGTTTCATCCTGCGCTACCCCGGCATCGAGCTGGAGGTCCGCATGGCCGGGGCCAACGAAGGCGTGGCGCTGGTCAAGGAAGACGCCGTCGACCTGGCCCTGGTCTACGCCCCGGTCGAGGACGGCGAACTGGACGTGCACGTCGACACCTGCCAGCCCCTCGACCTGATCATCCCCGCCAACCATGCCCTCGCCGGACACCGCGGCGCGGTGCCGATGCGCGCGCTGCGCAACGAGTCGCTGGCGTTGATTCACAACAGCACCGGCATGGGCCAACTGGCGGTGATCGCCGCCCAACTGGAGCGCATCGAGCTAAGGCCGAAGCTGCGCACCAACTCGGTGGCGGTGCTGACCAATTTCGTCAAGTCCGGCATCGGCGTGGCCTTCATGCCGGAGTTGACGGTCAGCCACGAGATCGAGGCCGGGCATATCCGTTGCCTGCCGCTGGCCCACCCGGCGCTGCGTGACGCCCGCGCGCGGATCGTCAGCCACAAGGGCCGCGAGCTGACCGTGGCGGCGATCGCCTGCCTGGAACACCTGCGCCGCGGCATGCGCTTCTTCAGTGGCGACGCGCCCGGGCTCTCGCAGCGCTGAGGCGTTGCCTTTTTCGCATCACGTCCGGACTTGAATAGTCAACGAGACAACGGCTAGCGTTGCTTCGCTTTCGTGCGAGCACCCGGCCCCGCGCCCCGACAAGAAGTGCCGCCGATCCCTCGACCGTTCGGACTGCCATAAGGAAAACAACATGCACACGAATCCGCGCCGCGGCCTCGCCCGCCGCTTCGCCGCCGGACTGCTGGCCGCCGCCCTGGGCCTGGGCGGCAGCCTCGCCCAGGCCGCCACCACCCTCAACCTGAGCTATAACGGCGCCGCCGACAGTGAGAAGAACCTGGTGCACCTGTTCGCCAGCAACCTCAAGCGCCTGGCCGAGGAAAAGAGCGGCGGCGAACTGCAGTTCAAGCTCTACCCCAACAGCATGCTCGGCGAAGAGGAGCAGCGCATGGAACAGGTGATGACCGGCCCCGGCCTGAACATCGCCTCCTTCGCCGGGATCGCCCCGCTGTTCCCGGAGATCTACGTCAGCGCCACGCCCTTCATGTTCAAGGACGCCGCCGCGGCCCACGCCTTCTTCGACAGCGGCAGCTACTGGCAGGCCGCCCGCGAGGCCTTCCGCGAGCGCACCGGCACCGAGCTGCTGGCGGTGGTCGAGGAAGGCGGCTTCCTCAACTTCACCAACGGCAAGAAGCCGATCCACGGCCCGGCGGACTTCCAGGGCCTGCGCTTCCGCGCCATGGATCCCAGCCAGGTGGCGCTCTACGAAGCCTTCGGCGCCTCCGGCACGCCGATCCCCTGGACCGAGTTGTACATGGGCCTGCGCACCGGCGTCGCCGACGGCCAGATGAACCCGACCTCCTACATCATCCTCGGCAGCCTCTACCAGGTGCAGAAGTACCTGACCCTGGCCAACATCCAGTACTCCGACCAGTTCCTGGTGGCCAACGGCGATCTGCTCGCCAGCCTCCCGGCAAAGGAGCGCCAGGCCCTGCTCGACGCCGCCGCCGAAGCCTCCCGGCTGAACCGCGAGGCGGTCGCTGCCCAGCAGGAGCGCGACCTGGCGTTCCTCAAGGAAAAGGGCATGCAGATCATCCAGCCGTCCGCCGATGACCTCGCCGCCTTCCGCGAGAAAGGCCAGCCGTCCTACCTGGCCTGGCTGAAGACCCAGGACATCGAGCCGCGCTGGACCGAGATGGCCTTCCGCGACGCCGGTCTCGCCACCGCCCCCTGACCTTCGCGCGTTGCCCCCCCGACGGCCGCTGCCGTCGGCCGGGCGCGCCTGTCCGACTTTCCGGAGTACCTCCCATGCCGTCATTGCTCAAGGGCATGCGCGCCGCGTTGCTGAACCTCGCCACGCTGCTGTTGCTGCTCGACCTGGTCCTGCTCATCTACGGCGTGTTCGCCCGCTACCTGCTCGGCAGCTCGCCGATCTGGATGGACGAACTGGCCCGCTACCTCATCATCGGCGCAGTAATGCTGGCGCTCGGCGCGGTATGGATGGAAGGCGGGCACATGCGCGTCAACCTGCTGGAACAACGCCTGTCGCCGCGCCTGGCGCAGGCCCTCAGGCTCTACCAGTGGCTGCTGGCGCTGGCCTTCTTCGCCTTCGCCGCCTGGGTCAGCACCCGCTACGCGCTGAACGCCGGGCGCTTCCGCAGCCTCGGCCTGGGCGTCAGCCGCACCTGGCCGTTGCTCAGCCTGCCGCTCGGCTTCGGCCTGCTGACCCTCATGCTGTTGCTCCAGGGGCCCTGGCCGCGGCAGCCGGCCAGCACCACCGTCGAGGGAGGGTCGCAGGCATGATGGCCATCGCCATGATCGCAGCCTTCGTGGTCAACCTCCTGCTCGGCCTGCCGCTGTTCCTCTGCCTGCTGCTCACCGCGCTGGTGGGGTTCCTCTTCGTCGACCCGGCGCTGTTCGCCAACACCCTGCCGCAGCGCTTCTTCGGCGGCATGGACATCTTCTCGCTGATGGCGATCCCGCTGTTCGTGCTGGCCGGCAACCTGATGAACCATTCCGGCATGACCCCGCGCCTGATGCGCCTGGCCAACGCCCTGGTCGGCCACTTCCGCGGCGGCCTCGGCCACGTCAACGTGGTCGCCGGGGTGTTCTTCGCCGGGGTCAACGGGTCCGCCGCGGCCGACGCTTCGGCACTCAGCACCCTGCTGGTGCCGGCCATGGAAAAGGAAGGCTACTCGCGGCGCTTCGCCGCCGGGCTGACCGCGGGCAGCTCGCTGATCGGTCCGATCATCCCGCCGAGCATCTTCATGATCCTCTACTCCTCGCTGACCAACACCTCGGTGGGCGAGCTGTTCCTCGCCGGGGTGATTCCCGGCCTGCTGCTGGCCGCCGCCTTCATGCTGCTGAACGCGGTGTACGCCTACCGCAACGGGCTGCAGGCGCGCCATGCGGCTCCGGCCTGGGGCGAGATCCTGGCGGCGCTGTCCGGCGCCCTGACCGCGCTGATCGCGCCGGTGATCATCGTCGCCGGAATCGTCCTGGGACTGGTCACGCCCACCGAGTCGGGCGCCCTGATCGCTCTCTACGTGGCGCTGGTCGGTATGCTGCAGCGCCAACTGAACCTGGTCGGGCTGTGGAACTCGCTGCGCGAGACGGTACGCCTGACCGCCAGCATCTACGTGATCATCGCCGCCGCTTCGGTGGTCAACTGGTTGCTCAACTACGCCCAGGTCGCCAGCGAGTTCGCCCAGTTGCTGGAGCCGTTCGGCCACTCGCCGACCCTGATGCTGTTCATCATCAGCGCAGTGATCTTCGTCTGCGGCATGCTCATGGAAGAAGTCTCGGTACTGATGCTGCTGACGCCGATAGTCGCTCCGGTGGCGCTGGCCGCCGGCGTGGATCCGGTGCACCTGGGGCTGATCTTCACCCTGAACATCACCATCGCCCTGATCACCCCGCCAATGGGCGCCTGCCTGTTCATCGTGGCGACCATCAGCCGCCTCGATATCCTGGAAATGTTCAAGGGTATCTGGCCGTTCATCCTCGTGGCCCTGGGGGTGCTGTCGCTGCTGATCCTGTTCCCGTCCCTGACCCTGTGGCTGCCACGCCTGCTCAATTGACGCCATGACCGACTTCACCCAAGCCATCCCCGTTCTCCCGGAGCCCGACTGGCACGCCGTGGCCGGCATCCCCATCGTCGATGCCGGCACGCCGCTGGAGGCGCTCGGGCTGAGCCGCGAGTTCAGCGTCTGGCCGGCCTACCACAAGCTCGGCATTCCTCACGCGATCCCGGAGTGCCACGCTCGCGGCGAGGTCTTCGAGCGTCTCCTGCGGGTCGCCGCCGCCCTCCCCGGCGGCGTGCGCCTGGTGGTGCTGGACGCCTGGCGGCCGTTCGCCGTGCAGCAGTATCTCTACGACAGCCTGTCCAGCGCCCTGGCCGCGCACTACCCACGGGCCGGCGAGGCCGAGCTGGAACGGCTCACCCGCCAGTTCGTCTCGCCGCCGAGCAGCAGCCGCGAGGCGCCCAGCCCGCATCTCACCGGCGGCGCGGTGGACGTCACCCTGTGCGACGCCCAGGGCCGCTGGCTGGACATGGGCAGCGCCTTCGACGAAGCTGTGCCGGCCTCCTACACCGCCTACTTCGAACGCCTGGCGGAGCCCGACACGCGCCAGCGACGCGTCCGCGATCACCGTCGTCTGCTCTATCACGCGATGCTCGACGCCGGTTTCAGCAACCTGCCCAGCGAATGGTGGCACTACGATTTCGGCGACCAGCTCTGGGCCTGGCACACCGGCGCGACGCAGGCGCTGTTCGGCCCGGTGCAGTTGCAGGCGATGGACGCGCTCTGGCGCCAGCAGTTGCAGAAGCGCCCTCCGGCGGACTAGGAGGCGAAGGCGCGCCGGTAGCCCAGCGGCGGCAGGCCGAACGCGGCGGAGAACTGCTGGCGCAACGACACCGCCGAACCGAAGCCGGCCAGCCCGGCGATCGCCTGCACCGAATGCTCGGTGGTTTCCAGCAGGCGCTGGGCCAGGGCCAGGCGTTCGGCCTGCAGCCACTGGCTGACGGTGGTGCCGGTGAGCTGGCGGAAATGCCGGGTGAAGGTCCGCCGGCTCATCAGCACCCGCTGTGCCAGGCTGTCCAGGCTGTGCGCCTGGTCGAGGTTCTGCCGCAGCCACACCAGCAGCTCGCCGAGACGGCCGTCCTGGGCACTGTCCGGCAGCGGCTGCTCGATGAACTGGGCCTGGCCGCCCTGTCGATGCGGCGCCACCACCAGGCGCCGGGCCAGGTGATTGGTAGTCTGCGCACCGAGCCGCTGGCGGACCAGGTGCAGACAGCAGTCGATGCCGGCGACGGTGCCTGCCGAGGTCAGCAGGCCGTCGTCCTCGATGTACAGCACGTCGGGCTCCACCCGCACCGCAGGGAAGCGCCCGGCGAAATCCTCCGCCCACATCCAGTGGGTGGTGGCGCGGCGACCGTCGAGCAACCCGGCCTCGGCCAGCACGAAGGCCCCCAGGCACAAGCCCACCAGTTGCGCACCGCGTGCACGGGCCGCGATCAACGCATCCAGCAGCGCTTGTGGCGGACGCTCGTGTGGATCGCGCCAGCTCGGCACGATCACGGTCTGCGCCTCGGCCAGCGCTTCCAGCCCGGCCTCGGCCTCGATGGTGAACCCCACCGTGGTTCGCAGCCGGCCCGGCTCGGCGGTGCAGACACGCAGGTCGAAGGCCTGCGCGCAGGGGTCGTAGCACTCCTGGCCGAACACCAGGCAGGGCACCGACAGGTGGAACGGACTGATGCGGTCGAAGGCCACCACGGCCACGGACTGGCGGGACATGCACACCTCGGTGGGTATGAGCGGGTTGGCCCGATTCTAGCGAAAGTTGTCTCTCAGGCCACTCACTCGCTACGCCGCGCCGGGACCAGAATCTGCCTCACCCACTCAGGAGGAAACGCCATGTCCGCACGTCAACCCAAACGCGCCTTGCTGGTCATCGACGTACAGAACGAATACGTCAGCGGCAACCTGCGTATCGAATTTCCCGCCATCCAATCGTCGCTGGAACGCATCGGCGCCGCCATGGATGCCGCCCACGCGGCGGGCATCCCGATCGTCGTGGTGCAGCACCTGGCACCGGCGGACTCGCCGTTGTTCGCGCGCGGCAGCCGGCAGGCCGAGCTGCACGAGGTGGTCGCCTCGCGGCCCTACCAGCACAAGGTGGAAAAGCAACTGGCCAGTTCCTTCGTCGGCACCGGGCTGGCCGACTGGCTGCGCGAGCGCGGTATCGACACCCTCGCCGTGGTCGGCTACATGACCCAGCACTGCGACGACTCGACCATCCGCCAGGCGATCCACGAAGGCTGGCAGGTGGAATACCTGCACGACGCCAGCGGCTCGGTGCCCTACCGCAACCGCGCCGGCCAGGCCAGCGCGGAAGAGATCCACCGGATCTTCGGCATCGTCCTGCAGTCCTCCTTCGCCGCCGTGCTCAGCACCGAGGAGTGGCTGGAAAGCCTCGCCGGCCGGCACGTTCCGGAACGCGACAACATCTACGACTCCAACCAGCGAGCCCTGGCCAACCGCTGAAACGGCGCCGCCCCCCACGCGGGGCGGCGAGCGCTCAGCCGACCAGCGAGCCGCGCGCCGGCAACGGCTTCCAGCCCGGGAACTCGCGCAGCCGCGGGTCGGGCACCGCGCAATAGGCGAATGTCCAGTTCGGCGCCGGCAGGTCCAGGCGCTCCAGCGGCACACGCGTGCCGGCGCCGGCCTGCGGCGCCTTCCAGTCCTGGGTGATGTGCGCACCGCCCTGGCTGGCCAGGAGGATGCCGCGGTTGGCGCTGGTGTCGTCCACCGTCCAGCGCGCGGCGGAGGCGTCCATCAGCACCTCCAGATGCTCGTCGGTCACCTTGGTGCCGAACGGCGACTGCAACAGCCAGCAGTACAGGCGCAGGTGCATCGCCCAGTTCCAGGCGGCCTTCTGCTCGGCCGCCCATTGCAGGAAACCACGGAGGATGGTCAGGCCATCCGGCGGATCGATCTTCAGCAGTTCCGGGCAAAGGTCGTAGAGATGGTGCCAGGCGCTGCTCAGGCGCTTGTTGAGCTGGTCCGGACGCAGGGTGGAGTTCTTCGGCGGCAGGCCGGGAGCCACCACCAGGCCGGTCTGCGCCGGCAAGGGATATCTGTTGCTGTTCATGCTCTGAACCTCGCACGCAAAGGCGGGGCGCCGGGCGCCCCTGCTCGACACGGCGCTCAGTGGCCGTGCTGCTCGTGCCCGCCCTGTTCGGCCGGCGCCTTGGACTCGACGACGATTTCCACCGGCACGTCGCCGGCCTTGCGGAAATGCAGCGTCAGCGGGAAGCGCTCGCCGGCCACCAGTGGCTGCTTCAGGCCCATCAGCATCAGGTGGTAGCCGCCGGGAGCGAAGCGCAGGTCCTTGCCTGGTGCGACGTCGACGCTGTCGACTTTCTGCATGCTCATCATGCCGTTCTTGTGCACATGCTCGTGCACCTCGGCGGAAGCCGCGCGCGGCGTGTCGGCGCCAAGCAGGGTGTCGTTTTCCTTGCCGTGGTTCTGCACCACGAAGTAGGCCGCGCCGTTCGGCGAGGTCGGCGGCAGGGCCAGCGCCCAGGGATGCTCGATGTGCAGTTGGCCGGCGTTGTACTCGTGGGCCTGGGCGAAAGCGGAAACGGCCAGCAGGGCCGCGGCAGCGAAGAAGGATGTGCGCATGGTGACTCTCCAGTAGCGTATGACCGGTCTTTTTCCGTCGGACCGGCGATTCCAGGGGGGAAGCTAGGGTATTGCGCCGCGACCTGCCCCGACCCGAAGGTCCAGGTTGTCGAAGGCGCGGGGGAGGAGTCAGGCGACAGGAGAAGCGCGCGGATTGGCGAGGCGCCAATAGCGCAGGGGAGGCAGGTCGGTGGCGGAGAAGGCGTTACGGGCAGGGCTGGCCAGCGGCGCCAGCGGCAATGCCGGCCAGGAGGCGACCAGTCCGGGCGTGCCGGCGGCGCCGGCGCAGCAGCAGAGGTGCGGGGCCAGGCTCTCGTGGTCGTCGGGAAGATCGATGTCCTTGAGCGCGGCACCCAGCTTCAGGCGCAGCAGCGAATCGGACGAGGTGCTGCAGAAGCCACCGAGCAGCAACGAGGCGCGCTCCTGCGTCGTCAGCGCCTGCGAAAGCGGCACCACGAACAGGTTCATCAGCACGGCCAGGCTGGCCAGCCAGGCCACGGGGCGCCGTGACAGGGGCATCGTCGGTTCTCCGGAGAATGGGCCCTTTATGCCTGAGCGCGGGGCAAAAGTAAAAACGCCGGGCGCGACAGAGTGCCGCAGGTGAAAACGTTTGCAACCCTTGCGGGCTTTCCCCCGCCGCGCTCTTCCGCCAGCATAGACGGCTTTGACGCCCGACGAGTCGAGAAGCCGATGCCCCGCACCCTAGCCTTCGTTTCCACGCTGTTGCTCGCCGCTTTCTGCGCCCTGCCCGCCCAGGCCGACAGCTTCATCATGCGCCTGCTGAACAAGCCGGTGCCCGGCGGGGTGGCGGTGGTCGACCTCGGCGAGGAAGGCCCGCCGCCGCGGGCCTTCTACCAGGGCAAGCCGGTGCTGGTGGTGCGCGAGGAAGGCCGCCGCTGGATCGCCGTGGTCGGCATCCCGCTGAGCACCAAGCCCGGCCCGCAGAAGCTGGAAGTGCGGGCGGCAACCGGCAACCACGAGGAACGCTTCAGCGTCGGCAGCAAGCACTACCGCGAGCAGCGCATCACCCTGAAGAACAAGCGCCAGGTCAATCCGCTGCCGGAAGACCTCAAGCGCATCGAACGCGAACTCGCCGAGCAGACCGCCGCCTACCGCCGCTTCAGTCCCGGCCTGCCCAGCAACCTGATGCTCGACAAGCCGGTCGACGGTCCGCTCTCCAGCCCCTTCGGCCTGCGCCGCTTCTTCAACGGCGAAGAGCGCAACCCGCATTCCGGTCTAGACTTCGCGGTACCGGCCGGTACGCCGATCAAGGCGCCGGCGGCCGGCAAGGTGATCCTCATCGGCGACTACTTCTTCAATGGCAAGACGGTGTTCGTCGACCATGGCCAGGGCTTCATCAGCATGTTCTGCCACCTGTCGAAGATCGACGTGAAGCTCGGCCAGCAGGTGCCGCGCGGCGGCGTACTCGGCAAGGTCGGCGCCACCGGCAGGGCCACCGGACCGCACATGCACTGGAACGTCAGCCTGAACGACGCGCGAGTCGACCCGGCGATCTTCATCGGTGCCTTCCAGCCCTGAGAAGTGAGCAACGCGGCGCCGGCTGAGGTCAGAAGGAACAGGGGGCGCGTCGATGCGCCCCTTTCATGACCAAGGGAGACACCGCATGACTCACCCGCTTCGCCTGCTCTGGCTGTGCTCGACACTGTTCGTGGTCCTCGGCCTGGGCTTCGTCTTCTTCCCCGGCCCGCTCGCCTCCCTGCTCACCAGCGGCGAACCGCTCACCCCCGCCGCCCTCACCGACCTGCGCGCCAGCTACGGCGGCACCAGCTTCGGCATCGGCCTGCTGCTCGGCTATGCCGCCCTGCGCCCCCGCTACCTGGTGCTCGGCCTGCTCGCCGCCCTGGCGGTGATCGCCAGCGGCGGCGCGGCGCGCCTCTACGGTGTGCTGATCGACGCCTCGCCGGCGCTAACCACCTTCCTCTGGCTCGGCGCCGAGGCGCTGCTCTGCGTGCTGTTGCTGGCGGCACTCTGGAAGACCCGCCAGCTCGACCTCGACTGAGCGCCGGGCAGCAGGTCTCAAGCCAGGACCCGGCGAACCGCCGGCAGCCGCGACAGCACCAGCCAGTCCAGCGCCCAGACCAGCAGGAGCGAGGCCCCCACCAACGGGAAGGCCACGCCCAGCGCCAGCATGATGGCGATGCCGGTCTTCCAGCGCGGCAGCTCGTGGCGCAGCGGCGGCACGCCAAGGCGTCCGGCCGGCTTGCGCTTCCACCAGATCCACAGGCCGCTCGCCGAGCTGAGCAGGATCGCCAGGCAGACCGCGAGCATCAGCAACTGGTTGC
The DNA here is from genome assembly GCF_001815235.1 of Pseudomonas sp. HMSC065H01. NCBI lineage: Bacteria > Pseudomonadati > Pseudomonadota > Gammaproteobacteria > Pseudomonadales > Pseudomonadaceae > Pseudomonas > Pseudomonas sp. HMSC065H01. The sequence continues at coordinate 305,556 of NZ_KV819932.1, forward strand.
CGAGGCCGAAGAGCTTGCCTTCGTGCAGCACGACGCCCATCTGCACGCTCCTCGCCACCGCGTTGTAGTCCTGCCAACGCACGTCGGCGAGAACCTTGCCGCTGTACTGGTCGATGTGCAGGGTGGCGTCGTGGCGCGGATCGTCGGGGAACACGGAAATCGTGTAGACCCCCTCCATCCCGCTCGGCAGGGCGATCCCGTAGCCCGCCGCCACGCCGCGCTCGCGGGCGATATCCACCACCCTTTGCAGAGGGATGCCCGCCGGCATCGGCATGTCCATCGGCATCGCGTGCCCGGCCTGGGCGGAATGCCCGCGATGCTCGGCATGGGCGTCGGCCGCCGGCGGCTGCGAGCGCGGCAGCGGAGTGTTCTCCAGCGGCCAGGGCACCTGCTGGCGCGACGCGCTGTTGAGGCTACCGGCCTGCATGTCGGAGGTCGGCACATCGTTCCACATCGCCGCCGGGAAACGGTTCCAGACATCGGCGAACTGCTTGCCCCAGTAGCCGGTCCAGGTCATCCCGCTGAGCAGCATGAAGAGCAACAGCAGGCTGCCCCAGAAACCGGCGAGCACATGTAGCTCGCGCCACAGCGGTCGTCCGCGCAGGTGCAGGCGCGGCCAGAACAGCGCGCTCGCCGCCCGCCCGCGCGGCCACCATAGGTAGAGACCGGAGACCACCAGGACGATGCCCCAGCCGGCGGCCAGCTCGATCAGTCGGTCGCCGACGGTCCCGACCATCAGCTCGCCATGCAGTGCCCGGGCCACCGCCTGGAGATTCAGCTGCGCATCCTGGCGGCCGAGTTCGCGCCCGCTGTAGGGATCGACGAAGAGGTTCCATTGCCTGCCCTCTTCGCCAATCACGAATTGCGCGCTGCGCCCCGCCTCGCTCGGCGGCAGGTACTGGCTGACGGCGGCCTGCGGGTGCGCCTGGCGCACCCCGACGAGCAACTGGTCGGCGCTGCGCATCTGCGCACCGGCCTCGACCCGCAGCAGTTGCGGATAGAGCAGCGCATCCAGTTGCGGCTTGAACAGGTAGACGATTCCGGTCAGCGCCAGCAGGATCATGAAGGGCGCGACGAACAGGCCAGCGTAGAAATGCCAGCGCCAGGCCAGCGCGTAGAAGTCACGGCCGTTCTTTTCGTTCGATTGCATGGATCACCTCATCGGAGCGCACACAGGCAAGGCGGGCCCCGCTGGACGGGGCCTCGTTGAAGGTTCAGAAGCTGAAGTCGACCTTGGTCCAGAAGGTCCGGCCCGGCTCTGGAACCGTTTCGTTGGCGGAGAAACCGAAGCCGGCGTCGCCGGCCTTGTTCAGGTGCTCGGTGTAATCCTTGTCGAACAGGTTATCGACACCGGCGCTCAGCTTGACGTTGCGAGTCACCCGGTAGGCGCCGTTGAGCGAGAAGACGCCGAAGCCGGCGCTCTTGTCGAAGTCCTTGCCGACCACGTTGCCCTGGTCCCTGGCGATGCGATTCTGCGGCGCGACCACCCGCCACAGGCTGCCGGCACTCCAGTCGCCTTCCTCGTAGGTCAGGCCGAAGCGCGCTTCCAGCGGCGGGATCTGCGGCAGCGCGCGGTCGTCCGAGCTGTTCTTGCCCCAGGCATAGGCCAGGCTGGCGTCGGTCTTCCAGTTGCCGGTGAGCTGGTAGGAAGCGCCCAGCTCGCCGCCCATGATCCGCGCGTCGACGTTGGTCGCCTGGGTCGAGGAACCCATCATGCCCTCGCGATAGCTGAACAGGATGAAGTCCTGGACCACCCCGACGTAGCCGGAGGCCCAGGCCTGCAGCTTGTCGCCGTTGTACTGGAGGCCGAAGTCGAGCTGGGTGGTCTTTTCCGGCTTGATCTTGTCGAAGGCGTTGACCGACCCGTTCGGCCCGCGCTTGGGCGAGAACAGCTCCCAGTAGTCGGGGAAGCGCTCGACATGGCCGAGGCCGGCGTAGAGGGTGGTCGGCGAGTCGGCGAGGTCGTGCTCGTAGCGCACGAAGCCGCTGGGCAGGGTATCGGCGCGGGTGTCGTTGGCCGTCGGGTTGGCCATGGCGTGGCCCATGTGCCCGGACTTCAGGGTCTGCCGGTAGTCCTTGACCGAGGCGCGGTCCAGGCGCAACCCGCCGATCAGCCGGTCGCGCTCGGCGGCGAACCAGGTCAGTTCGCCGAAGGCCCCGTAGTTGTGGAACACCGCGTCCTTGCTCCAGGGGAACTGGTCGGCGTCGGTGTAGTAGTCGGTCATCATGTCGTACTTGGAGCCGCGCGCGCGGTGCTCGTTGCGCATGGCGTCGACCCCGGTGACCAGCTTGAAGTCGTCCCAGCGCCAGGTGGCCGCCAGGCGACCGCCGAGGGTGCGTCGGTCCACCTGGGACGCCATCGGCATGGGCATCATGCTGGATGGGTCGGGAGTGCGCAGGCGGAAGTTGTCCATGATGTGGTCGGCGTAGTTGTAGTAGACCTGTGCCTCGACCTTCTCCAGCACATCGCTGACGTTCGATTTGACGAAGCGCAGGCCCAGGCTCTCGCGCTTGAACTGCGAGCCGTCCATGCCGCGCCCGGCGTAGCGTGCCTCGCCGTCGCCCTTGCCGGCGGTGAGTTCGATCAGGGTGTCCTCGTCGGGGGTCCAGCCGACCGCGACGTCGCCGTTCCACTTCTTCCAGCGCGACGGCACGGTATTCCCGGCGCCGTCCTCGTAATCGTCGGACTGCGCGTGGTTGCCGGTGAAGCGCAGGTAGCCGAGCCGGTTGCCGGCGGCGGCGTCCAGCACCTTGTCGAAGCGGCCATTGGAGCCGGCCAGCAGGCTGGCGTTGACCCGCGAGCCGAGTTCGCCGAAGCGCTCCGGCTCACGCTGGAAGAGGATCGTCCCGGCCGACGCGCCCGGCCCCCAGAGCACCGTCTGCGGGCCCTTGATCACGGTGAGCTTGTCGTAGGTTTCCGGCGAGATGTAGGAGGTCGGCGCGTCCATCCGGTTCGGACAGGCACCGAGCATCATGCCGCCGTTGGTGAGGATGTTCAGGCGCGAACCGAACATCCCGCGCAGCACCGGGTCGCCGTTGCTGCCGCCGTTGCGGATCACCGCGAAGCCGGGAATGGTCTTCAGGTAGTCGGCCCCATCGCTGGCCGGCACCGGTTGGCGCGGCTCCTTGGGATTGGTGACGATGGTCAGCGGCGAACTCTGGGCGACTCCGGTGACCACGCTCGGCGCCAGCTCCACGGCGTGATCCTGGTGCTGTGAGTGTTCCTCGGCCAGGAGCGCCGACGGAGACAGGGCCAGGCCGCACAGTGCGGCGAAGGCTCCCGCCCAGCGGCGGCGTTGTGCGAGACGGGCAGGGTCGAAGCTGAAAGCGGCGGTCGGGCAGGCGTTGCCGGCCGCTCGTTGTTGAGTAGACATACGTTTTTCCATGATCTATGTGACTTCCGCCCCGCCCCCACGGCGAGCAGGCACCCGGCCAGGCTCGCGTCACCGGCGCGGCGAAGACGCGCCGGTGCCCCCAGGAAGCGGCGGCTATCGGATTGAAAGAGGTCAGGCGATCAGGAACGGCGGCGCACGGGTACGGGCGCCGGGAAACACCGGCGAGGCGACGAACGCCTCGTTCAGGAAAGCGACGGCGGGCGCCGTCGCGAAGGGAACGGAGAACAGCGCCAGGCAGGCGTCTTCGGTGAGCGGCGGGCTGTGGAACAACAGGCTGCAATAACCGCACTTCTCCCAGAGCACGTCGCTGGCCAGGCGATTGCCTTCCTCGCCGCCCATCCCCGGCATGCCGGCATGGACGACGGAGCGCTGGGCATCGGAACAGCCGGCATGGGCCATGTCGCCATGGTCCATGTTCTCGTGGGACATGCCTTCGTGGCCCATCCCCACGCCCATCGGCATCGGGTGGTCCATCGGCATCGACTGGGAGATCAGCGGCCCGACGAAGATCATCAGCATGGCGAACAGAGCCAGCCATGCACCGATGCCTTGTCGTTTCAGAGTGGTCGCCACCTGCGACTCCCGCCGTCTTGAATGAAGACCACCGCGTAGCGGGCCGGATGGCCGCTCGCGCCGGGTCATGCCGAAAAGAAGAATGCGCCTGTCGTTATACGCCCCAGGCACGGGGAACGAAATGATCGCACAAGGGCGGCTGGCTCTTCTGCGGCATGGGGCCGCAGAATTTTCCGTTGCGGAGAGCGTGCCGGCGGCGCAATCGAGGACAAGCTTTCACCGCAGAGAAAGAATAAAAACCCACAAAAGCCGCACAAATGGGAAATTCTACTAATTTTCCTTTAATGCTTGCCATTCAAATGCAGTCTCACTAGTGTGGTACGCATGAAAACACCACACACCCTCATCCTGCTCCGCCAACACGCCTGCCTGTGCCTGGTCAGCCCGCGACTGCGTGGCTGAGCGACGCTTCTCTTCATCTCGTCACTGCGTTCGCCTGGCCCCGCCGGCCCAGGAACCGACTCCAAAGGATTAGCCCCATGAGCATGTTGAAAGACCCTTCGCAGAAATACCGCCCATTCTCGGCCATCAATCTGCCCGACCGCACCTGGCCGTCGAAGACCATCACCGAGGTGCCGATCTGGTGCAGTTCCGACCTGCGCGACGGCAACCAGTCGCTGATCGAACCGATGGACGCGGCGAAGAAGATGCGATTCTTCAAGACCCTGGTGCAGGTCGGCCTGAAGCAGATCGAAGTGGCCTTCCCGTCGGCTTCCGATACCGACTTCAACTTCGTCCGCGAGTTGATCGAAGGCAACCACATCCCGGACGACGTCACCATCCAGGTGCTGACCCAGGCCCGCGAAGACCTGATCACCCGCACCTTCGAATCCCTGCGCGGGGCGAAGAAGGCCATCGTCCACGTCTACAACGCCACCGCCCCGTCGTTCCGCCGCATCGTCTTCAACCAGGACAAGCAGGGCGTCGTGGACATCGCCACCAACGCCGCGAAACTGATCAAGAAGCTGGCCGCCGAGCAACCGGAGACCCAGTGGTCGTTCCAGTACTCGCCGGAAATCTTCAGCTCTACCGAGCTGGAGTTCTCGGTGGAGGTCTGCAACGCGGTGATCGACGTCTGGCAACCGACCCCGGACAACAAGATCATCCTCAACCTGCCGGCCACCGTGGAGTGCGCCACGCCGAACGTCTACGCCGACCAGATCGAATGGTTCGGCCGCCACGTCGACAAGCGTGACAGCGTGATCATCAGCCTGCACACCCACAACGACCGTGGCACCGGCGTGGCCGCCACCGAGCTGGGCCTGATGGCCGGCGCCGACCGCGTCGAAGGTTGCCTGTTCGGCAACGGCGAGCGCACCGGCAACGTCGACCTGGTGACCCTGGCCTTGAACATGTACACCCAGGGCCTGCATCCGCAACTGGACTTCTCCGACATCGACGCGGTGCGCAAGGTGGTCGAAGAGTGCAACCAGTTGCCGGTCCACCCGCGCCATCCATATGTCGGCGACCTGGTCCATACCGCTTTCTCCGGCTCGCACCAGGATGCCATTCGCAAGGGCTTCGCCCAGCAAAAGGAAGACGCGATCTGGGAAGTGCCGTACCTGCCGATCGATCCGGCCGACATCGGCCGCGACTACGAAGCGGTGATCCGGGTCAACAGCCAGTCCGGCAAGGGCGGCATCACCTTCCTGCTCGAACAGGAGTACGGCATCAGCCTGCCGCGGCGCATGCAGATCGAGTTCAGCCAGGTAGTGCAAGGCGAGACCGACCGTCTCGGCCTGGAAATGACCGCACAACAGATCTACTCGCTGCTGGAAAACGAATACCTCAAGGCGACCTCGCCCTACGTCCTCGCCAGCCATCGCCTGCAGGAAGAGAACGGCACCAGCGCCGTCGACCTGGAAGTCTCCTTCGACGGCGAGAAGCAGCACTGGCGCGGGATCGGCAAGGGACCGCTGGAAGCCTTGGTGGCCGCCCTGCCGGTCAAGGCGGAAATCATGGACTACCATGAGCACGCCATCGGCGCCGGCGCCAATGCCAAGGCCGCGGCCTATATCGAGATCCGCCTGGAGGGCCAGCGCCCGCTGCACGGCATCGGCATCGACGAGAACATCACCACCGCCAGCTTCCGCGCCCTGTTCAGCGCGCTGAACCGCGCGGTGACCCAGGCCGAGGCCAAGGCGGCCTGACCGGCACGGAAGGGAAAAAGGGAGCCAGGCGGCTCCCTTTTTTCATGGGATCTTTCAGCTGAGTCGCTTCACTCATCCTCGCCGCTGGCGCTGACCGCTCCCAGGCAACGGAGCTGGTACGCCCCCTCCCCTGTGGTCAGGCGCCAGGACTCGCCATCGGCCTGGGGCTCGGCTTCCATCACCGCGTTGTAGGAAAAACGCCACTCGCGACGGGTGCGTCCATCCAGGCTTTCCACCGCCAGCACCCAGTCTTCGCTGGCGAACGGCTGGTCGGCTTCCGCCGCCAGGTCCGCCTGGTCCAGCAGGTTCTCGTTGAGTTCGAAGCGCCAGGCGTGCAGACCGTCGATCTCGAGCATGTCGGCGGTTTCCAGTTCATCGAGCAGGTAGCGTTGTGTAGTCATGGCCAGTCATCGCGGATAAAGAACTCATGATAAGGCAAAGCGCGGGCTGCCCCTCACACCATCAGCATCACCACCGGGATCGCTACCGACAGGACCACCAACATGAACAGCAGGCCGATCCCCGCCGCCCGCCAGTTGGAAATGAACGCTCCGCCCGCTGCCTTGTGGCTGTCCAGGGCCGGACCGAAGGCTGATTTGGCGTAGTAGACCATGCCGAATATCTGCGCCACCGTGAAGCCGATCGAGGGGATGTTCTCCGGCAGTATCGCGCCCAGAACTGGCAGCAGGACAAACAGGCAGAGGCCGACCAGCCAGGTTTTCCCGACTTCCTGCGCCCGTCCCAGGCGACGGAGATTCACCGCCGCGAGGAAGGCACCGGCCAGGGGCGTGCCGATGAAGGTACCCAGACCGATCGCGGAAAGCCTGTACAGCGGCTCGCCATGGGTGGCGTCAGGCTCGTCCAGGCGGGCCTCCGGTGGGCGGAACGGATTCTCGGTGTCGCTGTTCATGCGTGTGCTCCCTGCGGATATTTACTGAAGCTTTACCAGGGCCGGCATTGGAAAATCCCGGCAACCGGCAGAGTCTATAGGACGCTGCGCGCCGGCTGAACATTCCGCGCCCGCCGGGAGTCACAGCAAGACGTGCGAACGAAAGCGCCCACACAGGACCGCACTCAGGAGGGATGACGCATGACCACACGCAAACTCGGCAACTCCGGCCTGGAGATACCGGCACTGGTATTCGGCGGCAACGTCTTCGGCTGGACTGCCGACGAAAGCACCTCCTTCAGGCTGCTGGACGCCCTGCTCGACGCCGGCCTGAACTGCATCGACACCGCCGACGTCTATTCGCGCTGGGTTCCCGGGCACCAGGGCGGCGAGTCGGAAACCCTCATCGGCAAGTGGCTGAAACGCACCGGCAAACGCGACCGCATGGTGATCGCCAGCAAGGTCGGGATGGACATGGGCAATGGCCACAAAGGTCTCTCCGCCGCCTATATCGAGCAGGCCCTGGAGCGCTCGCTACGACGCCTGCAGACCGACTACCTGGACCTCTACCAGTCGCACACCGACGATCCCCACACCGACCTGGAGGAAACCCTTTCCACCTATGGCGAACTGATCAAGAAAGGCAAGGTACGGGTCATCGGCGCCTCCAACTACGACGCCCGGCGCCTCCTCGAAGCGCGCCAGGTCAGCGCCCGGCTTAACCTGCCGAGCTACCAGAGCCTGCAACCCGAATACAACCTGTACGATCGCGCCGACTACGAGACCAACCTGGAGCCGACGGTGGAAGAACTCGGTATCGGGGTGATCAGCTACTACTCGCTGGCCAGCGGCTTCCTCAGCGGCAAGTACCGCAACCAGGCCGACACCGCCGGGCGAGCCCGGGGAGAGAAGGTGAAGGGTTATCTCAACGAGCGCGGCGTGGCCATCCTCGCGGCGCTCGACGAAGTGGCCGAGCAGTACAACGCCAACCCGACCCAGGTCGCCCTGGCCTGGCTCATCGCTCGTCCGACGGTGACCGCGCCGATCGCCAGCGCCACCAGCCTGGAACAGCTCGACGACCTGATCGCCGCCACCCACCTGAAGCTCGACGAACAGGCGATCCACCGCCTGGACAGCGCCAGCGCCTATTGACCGACCTGCCGTCGAGGGCGGCCTCGCCCCGTTGAGTGGAGCGGATAACCGTATCGCGGCTATCCGCTCCGCATCGACGGGAAAGCCTTAGCTGAAGCGCGCCAGCAGCGAACCGATGTCCAGGTCGCCCTGCGGCGCCTGGCCGTCCGGCGTCAGCTTGTTGACCAATTCCGGCAGCAGGCTGCTCAGGTGTTCGGCCGCCTCGCCCTGGCTGACTCCGGCGGAGTCCGCCAGTTGCTGCAATTGACCGTCGCCGAAGACCCGGGAAATGTCCGCCGCCGACACCGACTGGTTCGGCCCACCGCCGATCCAGGAATTCAGGGCATCGCCCAAGCCTGCGTTCTGGAGCATCTGGAACAACCCGCCGAGTCCGCCCAGTGAGCCGGCCTCCACGCCCGGCGCCGCCTGCCCGGCACCGCCCGCGGCGCCACCGAGCAGATCGCCGAGGACGCCACCCAGCCCGCCGCTCGCGGCCCCGCCGCCGGCACCACCAAGGATGCTGCCCAGCGAACCGAGCAGACCACCGCCATCGCCACCGCCCTGTGCCGCACCGCCCTGGCGCGACATCAGCATGGTCACCAGCCCGATCAACAGGGCCACTTTCGGATCGCGAGCACCTCCCTGTCCTTCAGAGCCACCCAGCGCCGAACCGAGAATCGAATCGAGCAGTCCCATTGGTCTTCCTCCTGATCTGATGCCCACGGCGCGGCGCCGCGGGATACGGGTAACTCCATTCCCGGCACTGCGCCATCATGCGCAGCGCCGGGTCATGGCCTCGGACATCGACCGGAAGCGGACGTTCCGGCACTCAAGGATGGATTTCGAAGCGATCCGCGTCCATGTAGGCCGGGAAACGCTGGCGATAGGCCGCCAGTGCCGCCGCGTCCAGCCGGACGCGGAACACGCCGTCGGCGTCCGCCGCGTTGAACAGGTTGTCGCCCTGGAAGTCCAGGACCTGGCTATCCCCAGCGTAGCGCAAGGCGTTGCCGTCTTCGCCGATACGGTTCACCGCCACCACGTAGCAAAGGTTCTCGATCGCCCGCGCCGGCAGCAGGCGGTTCCAGTGCTGTCGACGAGGCGCGGGCCAGTTGGCGGTGTAGAGCAACAGGTCGGTGTCGTGCGGGTCGCGGCTCCACACCGGGAAACGCAGGTCGTAGCAGATCAGCGGGCGCACCCGCCAGCCCTTGAGTTCGAACAGTTCCTGGCGTTCGCCGGGACTGTAGTGCTCGTGTTCGCCGGCCATGCGGAACAGATGGCGCTTGTCGTAGTGCAGCATCTCGCCGTCCGGACGCGCCCAGAGCAGGCGGTTGCGATGGCTGCCGTCGGCGAGCTGGACGATCAGGCTGCCGGTGACCACCGCGCCAAGGCGCCGGGCCTGCTCCAGCAGCCAGGCATGGGTCGGCCCCAGTTCGGGCTCGGCCTGCTCGGCCGAAGCCATGCTGAAACCCGTGGTGAACATCTCCGGGAGGACCACCAGGTCGGCACCGGCGGCGCTCTCCAGCAGGGCGGCGAAATGCTCGCGGTTGGCCTGGGCGTCGTGCCAGACCAGGGAGGATTGGACCAGGGCGATGTCCAGGTCCGGCAGAACCGTCAGATCGCGCATAGCTTTTCCGCTGCCTGACGCAGCGTCTCCTCGCGTTTGGCGTAACAGAACCGGACCAGCCGCATGGCGTCCGGAGCCTTTTCATAAAACACCGAAACCGGGATCGCCGCCACTCCGTGTTCGCGGGTCAGCCACTCGGCCATGGCCACGTCGTCCAGGTCCGGACGGATGGCCGAATAGTCCACGCACTGGAAGTAGGTGCCCGGCGCACGGGTAAAACGGAAGCGAGAGTCCAGCAGCAGGTCGCAGAACAGGTCGCGCTTGGCCTGGTAGAAGCCGGGCAATTGCCGCAAGTGCTCCGGATGGCCGGCCATGTAGTCCGCCAATGCCCATTGCAGCGGCGTGACGCCACAGAAGTTGACGTACTGGTGAACCTTGCGCAGCTCCGCGCTGAGCGCCGGCGGCGCGACCACGTAGCCGGTCTTCCAGCCGGTGACGTGGTAGGTCTTGCCGAACGAACTGACCACGAAGGAACGCGGATACAACTCGTCGTGGGACAGCACGCTGGTATGGGCGACACCGTCGAACACCAGGTGCTCGTAGACCTCGTCGCTGATCAGATAGATATCCCGGTCGCGGATCAGCGCGGCCAGGCGGTCCAGTTCCTCGCGGCTGATCAGCGCGCCGCTGGGGTTGTGCGGGGTATTGATGATGACCAGCCGGGTACGCGGCCCGATGGCCTCGGCCATGCGCTGCCAGTCGATGGAGAAGTCCGGCAGCGCCAGCGGCACGTGCACGCAACGCCCGCCGGCGAGTTGCACGGAGGGTTCGTAGCTGTCGTAGGACGGGTCGAGCACCACCACTTCGTCGCCCGGATGGACCAGCGCCTGGATCGCGCTGAAGATCGCCTCGGTCGCCCCCGGCGTGATGGTCACCTCGCTGTCGGCGCTCACCCGGCGTCCATAGAACTGCTCGATCTTCTTCGCCACCTGCTCGCGCAGGGCCGGCAAGCCGGTCATCGGCGCGTACTGGTTGTGCCCGGCGGCGATATGCCTACCTACCGCCTCGCGCAACTCCGGCGGGCCGTCGAAATCGGGAAAGCCCTGGGAGAGGTTGATCGCGCCACACTCGGCGGCCAGTTGCGACATGCGGGTGAAGATGGTGGTGCCGACATTCGGCAGCTTGCTCTGAATCATCGGGACTTCCTGCAGAGACTCGCCGGACGACAGCCCGGCCAGACGGGTGGCAGGGCAGGATAGCCGATCCGGGAGCGACGCTGCAGGGGCACGCCTTAGAAAAAACCGTGACCGCCTCAGGTCAGAGGGGAATATGCGCCAGGCGATGGCGCAGGACGAATAACCACCTCGCGATCATTCGTCGCCACGACAGGGAATCGGCGGTCAACGCCGGCGGCCTGGTTCGTCCCGCGGGCTACAGCCGCGGCCAATGAAAAAGGCCCGACAAGGATCCCTGCCGGGCCTTTCGACGAAGGAAACGCCACCCTCAGCGGCGCTTGTCCTTCTTCTTCTTCTCGGCTTTCTTGTGGTGCGACATCAGCCGGCGCTTCTTGTTGACCTGGCGCGCGGTGAGCGAGTTCTTCTTGCCCTCGTAGGGGTTCTCGCCGCCCTTGTACTCGATGCGGATCGGCGTACCGACCAGCTTCAATACCCGCCGGTAGGTCTTCTCCAGGTAGCGGGTATAGGCCTTCGGCACCGCGTCCACCTGGTTGCCGTGGATCACGATCAGCGGCGGATTGGCGCCGCCCAGGTGGGCGTAGCGCAGCTTGATCCGGCGACCGTTGACCATCGGCGGCTGGTGCACCTGCACGGCGTCCTCGAGGATGCTGGTCAGGCGGCTGGTCGGCCAGCGGGTCACCGCCGAACGGAAGGACTCCTGGACCGACTTGTAGAGATGGCCGACGCCGGTGCCATGCAGGGCCGAAATGAAATGGATGTCGGCGAAGTCGACGAACAGCAGGCGCCGCTCCAGTTCGGTCTTCACGTAGTCACGCTCGGCCGCCTCCATGCCATCCCACTTGTTCAGGGCGATGACCAGGGCACGGCCGGTCTCGAGGACGAAGCCGAGCAGGTTGAGGTCGTGCTCGACCACCCCTTCGCGGGCGTCCATGACGAAGATCACCACGTTGGCGTCCTGGATCGCCTGGAGGGTCTTCACCACCGAGAACTTTTCCACCGCCTCGAAGATCTTGCCGCGACGCCGCACGCCAGCGGTGTCGATCAGGGTGTACTTCTCCTCGTTGCGCTCGAACGGGATGTAGATGCTGTCGCGGGTGGTGCCGGCCTGGTCGTAGACGATCACCCGCTCTTCGCCGAGCATGCGGTTGACCAGGGTCGACTTGCCCACGTTGGGCCGGCCGATGATGGCAATCTTGATCCCGTCCTTCTCGCTGGGACCGGGAATCCGGGTCGGTTCCTCGCCTTCGGCGACCTCTTCGCTCGCCGGCTCGCCCTCGCCCTCTTCCTCCGCGTTGTCCTTGGGGAAGATCCCCAGGGCTTCCTGCAGCATATGGTTGATGCCGCGACCGTGGGCGGCGGCGATCGGCAGCGCATCGCCCAGGCCCAGCGGGCTGAACTCGGCGCGAGCGAGATCGGGATCGATGGTGTCGACCTTGTTGGCGATCAGGAAGCTGCGCTTGTTCCGCTTGCGCAGGTGCTCGGCGATCATCTGGTCGGCGGCGGTCATGCCGGCGCGCGAATCGACCAGGAACAGGACGGCATCCGCCTCCTCGATGGCCTGCAACGATTGCTCGGCCATTTTCGCATCAATGCCTTCCTCATCGCCGGAGATGCCTCCGGTATCGATGACGATATAGGTGCGGCCCTGCCAGCGCGCCTCGCCGTACTGGCGATCGCGAGTCAGGCCTGCGTACTCCGCCACGATGGCGTCGCGCGACTTGGTCAGGCGGTTGAACAGAGTGGACTTGCCGACGTTCGGGCGACCCACCAGGGCAATAACGGGAACCATGCGGCTCTCCACGAGAATTCAGAAAACACAAAGGCCGCTGACGTCGGACGGCAGCGGCCGGACACTTGAAACCCAGTCTAGCGGATGGTGTAGGCGACGAGCTTGCCACCGTTGCCGAACACGTACATCCAGCTCCCGACCACCAGCGGACGAACCCGCACGCCATCGCTGTCGACCCGCTCGCGACCGACGAAGCGACCGTCCACCTGGCTCAGCAGATGCACGTAGCCTTCCAGGTCGCCGACCACCACGTTGCTGGAGAACACCGCCGGAGCCGACAGTTGGCGACGCGCCAGGGCGTCGTTGTTCCACAGCGAAGAAGCGCCGCGCGAATCCAGGCCTTCCACCGAACCGCTGGCCTGGCTGACGTAGATATTGCCGAAGCCTTCGGCGACGCCGACGTAGCTCGACGCTTCGCGCTGCCAGAGCAGGCGGCCGCTGTTCACGTCCAGCGCCGCGGCACGGCCCTGGTAGCTGACCACGTAGAGGGTGTCGCCGGACAGCAGGAGGCCGCCGTCGATGTCCACCACGCGATCCAGTTCGGAACGCCCCTGGGGAATCGCTACCCGCTGCTCCCAGATCGGCAGGCCGCGCTGTACGTCGACCGCCACCACCTTGCCGCTGGCCAGGCCAGCCAGGGCCATGTTGCCGGCGATCAGCGGCGCGCCGGTGCCGCGCAGGGTCAGCACCGGCACGGTGCTTTCGTAGATCCAGCGCTGGTCGCCGCTGGCCGCATCGAGGCCGATCAGCTTGTCGTCCTGGGTCTGCACCACCACCACGTCGCCATTGGTGGCCGGCGCCGACAGCACTTCGCTGTTGACTCGCTTGGTCCACTTCTTCTTGCCGGTGGCTTCGTCGAGGGCGATCACGTCACCGCGCAGGGTACCCACCAGCACCAGGCCGTAGCCAACGCCGACACCGCCGGAAACCGGACGTTCCAGGTCCTTCTTCCAGAGCACGTCGCCGGTCTCGCGCTGGATCGCCATCACCCGCCCTTCGGCGGACGCGGCGTAGATGGTGGAACCATCGACGGCCGGTTCGAGCAGGTTGTACAGGTCACCCTGGCCATCACCGACCGAGCGGCTCCACTGCTTGCTCAACACGACTTCCTCTTTGAAGTCGGTCAGTTCGGCGGGCGGGAGTTCCTTCTTGCTGTTGCTGCTGCAACCCACGACCGCCAGGGCCAGGGCGAGCAGCGCCGCGTGTTTCCATTGCACCATCTCAGGCCTCTCCCTTGGACAGGTCGTCGAGCTTGATCTGCAGGGCATCGCCGGCACCGTCTTCGGGCAGCGACTGCTTGGCTTTCTCGTAGGCCGCGCGCGCCTCGTCGGTGCGCTTGAGCTGCACCAGCAGGTCGCCCCTGAGCTCCTCGCGGGTCGAGACGTAGGCCTTGTCGGCATCGCCATCGAGCAGCTTCAGGCCTTCCTCGACCTTGCCCTGGGCCGCCAGGACCCGGGCCAGGCGCTGCCGCGCCAGTTCGCCGAGGGTGGCGTCGGCCGGCTTGTCCATGACCGCCTTCAGCTCGGCAACGGCGTCATCCAGCTTGCCGCTGTCGACCGCGACCTTGGCCACGAACAGGCTGCCGTACTGGGCATAATGGGTGCCGCCGAACTCGCTCTTCAGCTTGCCAGCCAGCTCCGCCACCTTCGCCGGATCCGGCTGGCCGGCCGGATTCAGCGCGGTTTCGATCAGTTGCTGGTAGACGATCGAGGCGCCCTGCGCCTGGTTGGTCTGGTACTTCTGCCAGGCCTGCCAGCCGAATACCACTGCCAGCGCGAGGATGCCGCCGGTGACCAGGGGCTTGCCGTTGCGCTGCCACCAGTCCTTGATCTGCGCCAGGTCTTCGTCTTCGGTACGCGATGTCACCCCAATCACTCCTATTCTTTATGTTCTCAAGCCTGTGCCAGACAGGCTGCCAGGTGCTCGGGCAGAGCATCCCAGGCAATGCTTTGTTGCTCGCCCTCGTCACGCAGGGGCTTGAAACCTACCACGCGATTGGCCACCTCGTCCTCCCCGAGGATCAGGGCAAAGCGCGCGCCGCTCTTGTCGGCCTTCTTGAACTGGCTCTTGAAGCTACCGGCGCCGGCGTTGACCAGCAGGCGTATGCCGGGAATGGCGCTGCGCAACTGTTCGGCCAGGGTCAGGGCGGCCAGCTCGGCCGGTTCGCCGAAGGCGCAGACGTAGAGGTCGGCCGGACGGTTCAGTTCGGCGGGGATCACCCCCAAGGTTTCCAGCAGCAGCACCAGGCGTTCCACGCCCATGGCGAAACCGACGCCCGGGGTCGGCTTGCCGCCGAACTGGCTGACCAGCCCGTCGTAGCGGCCACCGCCGCAAACGGTGCCCTGGGCGCCAAGCTTGTCGGTGACCCATTCGAAAGCCGTGCGGCAGTAATAGTCCAGGCCGCGCACCAGCTTCTGGTTGATTTCGTAGCGCAGTCCGACAGCATCCAGGCGGGCCTTGAGACCCTCGAAGTGGGCGATCGATTCTTCGTCGAGATAGTCGTGCAGGGTCGGCGCGCCAACCAGCAACGCCTGGGTGCTCTCCACCTTGCTGTCGAGGATTCGCAGCGGATTGGTGGTCATGCGCCGCTGGCTGTCTTCGTCGAGTTGCTCGAAGCGCTCCTGCAGATAGGCCACCAGGGCCTCGCGATAGCGTGCGCGGGCCTCGCTGGAGCCGAGGGTGTTGAGCTGCAGGGTCACCGCGTCGGCCATGCCGAGCTTCTGCCACAGGCGCCAGGTGAGGATGATCAACTCGGCGTCGATGTCCGGACCGGGCAGGTTGAAGACTTCCACGCCGATCTGGTGGAACTGCCGGTAGCGACCTTTCTGCGGTTTCTCGTAACGGAACATCGGCCCGGTGTACCAGAGCTTCTGCACCTGGCCACCGCCGCTCAGGCCGTGCTCCAGCACGGCGCGCACGCAACCGGCGGTACCTTCCGGACGCATGGTCAGGGATTCGCCGTTGCGGTCGAGGAAGGTGTACATCTCCTTGTCGACCACATCGGTGCCTTCGCCGATGCCGCGGGCGAAGAGTTCGGTGAACTCAAGGATGGGCAGGCGGATCTCGCTGTAGCCGTAGCCGTCCAGCAGGCCGGCGAAGGTGCGTTCCAGATAGCGCCAGGCCGGAGTCTGCTCCGGCAGGATGTCGTTCATGCCACGAATGGCTTGCAGGGACTTGCTCACGTAGGGTCCTTAAACGGGTCAGCCGCGGGCGATCAGGCTCGCATCGGCCTCGGCCTTCTCGGCCGCCTTCTGGCGGATCAGCCGTTCCAGCTCGTCCACCAGGTTGTCGTTGGTCAGTTTCTGCGACGGCTTGCCGTCGATATACACCAGGTTCGGAGTGCCGCCGGTGAGGCCGACATGGGCCTCCTTGGCTTCGCCCGGACCGTTGACGACGCAACCGATCACGGCCACGTCCATCGGCACCAGCAGGTCCTCCAGGCGCCCTTCCAGCTCGTTCATGGTCTTCACCACGTCGAAGTTCTGCCGCGAACAGCTCGGGCAGGCGATGAAGTTGATGCCACGGGAGCGCAGGTGCAGGGACTTGAGGATGTCGAAACCGACCTTGATCTCCTCGACCGGATCGGCAGCCAGGGAAATCCGGATGGTGTCGCCGATTCCCTCGGCCAGGAGCATGCCCAGCCCCACCGCCGACTTCACCGTGCCGGAGCGCAGGCCGCCGGCCTCGGTGATGCCCAGGTGCAGGGGCTGCTCGATCTGCCTGGCCAGCAGGCGATAGGCGGCGACGGCCATGAAGACGTCGGAGGCCTTGACGCTGACCTTGAAGTTCTGGAAGTCCAGCTTGTCGAGATGATCGACGTGGCGCATGGCCGATTCGAGCAGGGCTTCCGGGGTCGGTTCGCCGTATTTCTTCTGCAGGTCCTTTTCCAGCGAACCGGCATTGACGCCGATACGGATCGGGATGTTGCGCTCGCGCGCGGCATCGACCACGGCCTTGACCCGGTCCTCGCGACCGATGTTGCCCGGATTGATGCGCAGGCAGTCCACTCCCAGCTCGGCGACGCGCAGGGCTATGCGATAGTCGAAGTGGATGTCGGCGACCAGCGGCACGTTGACCTGCTGCTTGATCTTGCCGAATGCCTCGGCGGCGTCCATGTCGGGGACGGAAACCCGCACGATGTCCGCGCCGGCATCTTCCAGGCGGCGGATCTGCGCGACGGTGGCAGCGACGTCGCAGGTCTCGGTGTTGGTCATGCTCTGCACGGCGATCGGCGCGTCGCCGCCCACCGGGACGTTGCCGACCCAGATTTTCCGAGACTTGCGGCGAATGATCGGAGAAGCGCTATGAATGCTCATTGTCCTACCTTCAGACGGGCCGTTTCGCCGCGGACGAAGGGGGTCACGTCCACCGGCTGGCCGTTGTAGCTGACCTGGGCGCCGCGAGCGAAACCGAGGCGCAGCTCCAGCGGGGCCTTGCCGGCCAGTTCCAGGCTGTCGCCCTTGCGCTTCAGCGCGCTGACCAGGACCTTGCCGTTGGCGTCGGTGACCTGGGTCCAGCAATCGGCGACGAACTGTACCTTGACCACCCCCTGGCCCTCGCCGGCCACCACGGGCGCGGCGGCAGGTTCGCTCGGCGCTGGCGGGGCGGCCGGACTGGCCGTCGCTGGAACGGCTGGAGCAGTACCGGGAGCGGGAGCCGTGCCGGCAGGCGCGGCGGTAACGGGCTGCTGGGGTGCGGCGGGGGTGCCCTGGGCCGGAGCGGCGGGAACCTGCGCGCCCTCGCTCGCCACCGGCGGCGCTCCCTCGGCCTGGGCAGCGACTTCCGGAGAAACCTCGGCGGGCGCTTGCTCGCCTTCCTTCTGCGCTTCGATCACCGCCTGGTCTTCAGGCTCGTCCAGGGTATGGATCTCGGTGGTGCCGTCGGCGCTTTCCACTTCGACATGCTCAAGGCTCAGACCGGCGGTTTCCGGCGTGCGCGCGGAATGCTCCTGCCACCAGAAGTAGCCGAAGCCGATCAGCAGGGCGAGCAGCAACAGGCTGACGATACGCAGCACGTTGCGCGACAGGCGCACCGGCTCGGCGACCCGTCCCAGGCTCTGTACGGTGCTACCGCTGGCATTGGTGCCGGTGAAATGGTCGAAGCTGTTGACCAGCTCGGCCTGGTCGAGGCCCATGAGCTTGGCGTAGGCGCGGATGTAACCGCGCGAGAAGGTGTGTCCCGGCAGCTTGTCGAACGCGCCGTTTTCCAGCTGACGCAGCGAATTCTCGGTCAGGTTCAGTTGCCCGGCCACCTGCGACAGCGACAGGCCCTTCTGCTCGCGCGCCTGGCGCAGGGTTTCCCCGGGGTTCTGACGGGAAGCGGTGGCTACGACTTCGGGCTGCGGCGCTTTCATCATTTTTCCGCCTGGAATTCCTGATATTCGGGAGAGCCTGGGTACAGGCGTTTCAACTGCAGGCCATAGCTGGCGGCCGTGTCGCGGTCTTCGAAGACCTTCGCGAGACGAATGCCCAGCAACAGACTGCGGGCGTTCTGCCCGCCGCCCTGGGCAAAGAGATCATAGTACTGGCGAGCCGGCACGTACTCGCGCTCCTTGTAGAGCAGGTCGGCCATCTCCAGCGCGACGCTGGGCTGGTTACGGTTCAGACGCAGGGATTTCTCGAAGTACTCCTTGGCCTGGGCCGGTTTCTTCATTTGCAGCGAAACCAGGCCGAGGTTCTCGAAGACCCGCGAGCGCTCGGGATAGAGGGTGTCCTGGCTGGCCTCCAGGAGACGCTGGTAGGCCTCCTCGTAGCGCTTCTGCTCGTAGAGGAAACCGCCGTAGTTGTTCAGTACCCGGGCATTGCGGCTATCGCTGGCGAGCGCCTTGCGGTACTCCTCGTCGGCCAGCTTGGGCTCCATCTCGGTCTGGAACACCACCGCCAGCGCGGCATGCGCGTCGGCGCTGGAAGGGTCGATCTCGAGGGCCTTGCGCAGCGGCACCTTGGCCTGCTCGGTGTTCCCCCGCTGGAGATAGCCGAGGCCGAGCTGGATATAGGCATCGCGCGCCTCGTCACGGCCCTTGTCGGTTTTCAGGGGATTCTGATCTCCGCTCGTCACGCAGCCTGTCAGCCCAACTGCCAACAGGAACACCAGCGCGGCGCGTACAGTCATCGGAACCCTCCTCTCACTCAATTTCGATTCGCCGCCGACTCGGACTCGGCCAGTTGGCGCACGGCAATATAACGTTCGCTCCGGCGGGTACGATCCATGACCTGGCCGACCAGCTGGCCACAGGCTGCGTCGATGTCGTCGCCGCGGGTGGTACGCACGGTCACGTTGAAGCCGCCCTTGTGCAACATGTCCTGGAAACGCCGGATGGCATTGTTGCTCGGGCGCTCGTAGCCGGAGTGCGGGAATGGATTAAACGGAATCAGGTTGATCTTGCAAGGCGTGTCTTTCAGCAATGCGATCATCTGCTCAGCATGCTCGGGCTGATCGTTGACATCCTTGAGCAGGGTGTACTCGACGGTCAGCACGCGCTTCTCGCCGAGCAGGGAAATATACCGGCGGCAGGCATCCAGCAGCATGCCCAGCGGATACTTCTTGTTGATCGGCACCAGCTTGTTGCGCAACTCGTCGTTCGGTGCGTGCAGCGACAGGGCCAGGGACACGTCGATCACCTCGCCGAGCTTGTCGATCATCGGCACCACGCCGGAGGTGGACAGGGTCACCTTGCGCTTGGAAATACCGTAGCCGAGGTCGTCCATCATGATGTTCATGGCGGCGACCACGTTGTCGAAGTTCAGCAGCGGCTCGCCCATGCCCATCATCACGACATTGGTGATGGCGCGGTCGATCTTGGCCGGAACGGTACCGAACGACTTGTTGGCGATCCACACCTGGCCGATCACCTCGGCGGCGGTGAGGTCGCTGTTGAAACCCTGCTTGCCGGTGGAGCAGAAACTGCAATCCAGGGCGCAGCCCGCCTGGGAGGACACGCACAGGGTGCCGCGTCCGCCCTGGGGGATGTACACGGTCTCGACGCAACTGCCGGACGCCACCCGGACCACCCACTTGCGGGTGCCGTCGGCGGAAATATCCTGGCTGACGATCTCGGGACCGCGTATCTCGGCTGAGGCCTTGAGCTTTTCGCGCAAGGCCTTGCCGACGTTGGTCATGGCGTCGAAATCGTCGACGCCAAAGTGGTGAATCCACTTCATGACCTGGCCGGCCCGGAAACGCTTCTCGCCGATGGACTCGAAGAACTGTTCCAGCTGCGGCTGGGTCAGGCCCAGCAGGTTCACCTTGCCGGCGGTGGTCGTTGTCATGGTTTCACCCTCACCCACGCTCGATCAGCGAATGCGCTCGCAGACTTCGGTAGCCGCGAAGAAGTAGGCGATCTCGCGAGCGGCGGAAGCTTCGGAATCGGAACCGTGGACGGCGTTCTCGTCGATGGAGACGGCGAAGTCGGCGCGGATGGTACCGGCGTCGGCTTTCTTCGGATCGGTGGCGCCCATCAGCTCGCGGTTCTTGGCGATGGCGTCCTCGCCTTCCAGGACCTGGACTACAACCGGACCGGAAGTCATGAAGGAAACCAGGTCCTTGAAGAACGGACGCTCTTTGTGCTCAGCATAGAAGCCACCGGCTTCACGCTCGGACAGCTGAACCATTTTAGCGGCGACGACGCGCAGGCCGGCTTTCTCGAAGCGGGTCAGGATTTCGCCGATCACGTTCTTGGAAACGGCGTCCGGCTTGATGATGGACAGGGTGCGTTGCAGTGCCATTGGTAAAACTCCGAAACAAGGTTGTCTAGCATGGGCGGCCCCGCCAGCGGGGCGGGACGCCGTGATTCGTTCAGGACGCTGACGAAAACGGCCCGAAAGGGCCGGAATCAGCGTGGCTGCGCCTGGCATCGGGCCCGGCGCGCCTAGCCTGGAATGCGCCCGCGGGCGATTTCAGGCCTTACCTAAAATAAAACCCGCGAATTATACGCGGGTTCCCGGCAAATGCGTAGGGCGGGCCTATGGCTAGTCCCGTTCCTCGATCCAGGCGGCCTGGATGGCCTCCAGGACTTTCTCCCCGCTACGCTGAGGATCGTCGGAGAACTCTGGAAGTTCCACCACCCAGCGCCGCAGATCGACGAAGTTGACGTATCGCGGATCGACCTCCGGCTTGCTTTCGTCGAGCTGGATGGCGATTTCCAGCACATCGGTCCATTTCAGGCTCATTGCACGCTCCTCTACTACCGCCGGGCTCAGTGGCCTTCCGACACCTGGTTGATGGTGTACTTGGGAATCTCGACCACCAGGTCTTCGTCGGCCACCACTGCCTGGCAGGATAGCCGCGAATCGGGCTCCAGGCCCCAGGCCTTGTCCAGCATGTCGTCTTCGAGTTCGTCGGACGGCTCCATGGAGTCGAGGCCTTCGCGGACGATTACGTGGCAGGTCGTGCAGGCGCAGGATTTCTCACAGGCATGCTCGATCTCGATGCCATTGCGCAACGCGGCATCCAGGATGGTTTCGCCGGGCTTCGCCTCGAATACCGCCCCCTCGGGGCAGTGATCGGCATGGGGCAGAATCACGATCTGCGGCATCTTCGCTTATTCCTCGATTTCGTTGAGCCGGCGGCCGGAGAGCGCGGCCTTGACGGTCGCGTCCATCCGCCGTGCGGCGAAAGCGTCGGTCACCTGGGACAGGCGCTTGATCTGGTTCTCGATGGCCGCGGTGTCGCTACCACCGGCCAGTTCACGCAAAGTGTCCATCTGCGCCGCGATGGCCAGGCGCTCCTCTTCGTCCAGGAGCCGCTCGCCGTCGACGTCCAGCGCCGACTGCACGGCCTCCAGCAGCCGCTGCGCCTCGACCTGCTGTTCGCGCAGGGCGCGGGCAGCCTTGTCGTCGCCGGCGTAGTCGAAGGAGTCCTTGAGCATCCGCGCGATCTCGCCGTCGGTCAGCCCATAGGACGGCTTGACCTGGATGCTGGCCTCGACGCCGGAACTCAGTTCGCGTGCGGACACGCCGAGCAAGCCGTCGGCGTCGACCTGGAAGGTCACCCGGATTTTCGCCGCGCCCGCCACCATCGGCGGAATGCCGCGCAGCTCGAAGCGCGCCAGCGAACGACAATCCTTCACCAGCTCGCGCTCGCCCTGCAGCACGTGGATCATCATGGCCGTCTGGCCGTCCTTGTAGGTGGTGAACTCCTGGGCGCGCGCCACCGGGATGGTGGTATTGCGCGGAATCACCTTCTCCATCAGCCCGCCCATGGTTTCCAGGCCGAGCGACAGCGGAATGACGTCCAGCAGCAGCAATTCCTCGCCGCGCTTGTTGCCGGCCAGGGCATCGGCCTGGATGGCCGCGCCGATGGCGACCACCTGGTCCGGATCGATATCGGTCAGCGGCTCGCAGCCGAACAACTCGCCAACCGCCGTGCGCACACGGGGCACGCGGGTCGAGCCACCGACCATCACCACCGAGCGGATTTCTTCCAGATCGACACCGGAGTCGCGCACCGCTCGGCGGCAGGACTTCAGGCTGCGAGCGACGAACGGCTCGATCAACTCGTCGAGCGTCGCCCGGCTCAGCTCGCCGCTCCAGTCGCCGTAGGCGACCCGGACCGACGCCTCGTCGGTAAGACGCTCCTTGGCCGCACAGGCGATTTGCAGCAACTGCCGCTGGCTGCCCGGGTCCAGATCGGCAGAAAGGCCAGCCTGCTCGATCACCCAGCCAGCGATGGCATGGTCGAAGTCGTCGCCGCCCAGGGCCGTATCGCCGCCGGTGGCCAGGACTTCGAAGACACCGCGGGTCAGGCGCAGGATGGAAATGTCGAAGGTTCCGCCACCCAGGTCGTAGATGGCCACCAGGCCTTCCGCGCCCTTGTCCAGGCCGTAGGCCACGGCGGCGGCGGTCGGCTCGTTGAGCAGGCGCAGGACGTTCAGTCCGGCCAGGCGCGCGGCATCCTTGGTAGCCTGGCGCTGGGCGTCGTCGAAATAGGCCGGCACAGTGATCACCGCACCCACCAGCTCGCCACCGAGGGTGGTTTCGGCGCGCTGGCGCAGCTCACGCAGGATGTCCGCCGAGACTTCCACAGGACTCTTCAACCCCTGTACGGTCTCGATGAAGGGCATGTGCGACTCGCCCTGGCGGAAGCGGTAGGGCAATTGCTCGCCCAGTTGCTTGACGTCCTCCAGGCCGCGCCCCATCAGGCGCTTGACCGAAATGACGGTATTGAAGGGATCCTCCGCGGCGGCCGCGCGGGCGCTCTCGCCCACTTCCGCCCGCTCGGCGTGATAACGCACCGCGGAAGGCAGGATCAGGCGTCCCTGCGCATCCGGCAAGGGCTCGGCGACGCCGCTACGCACCGCGGCGACCAGCGAATTGGTGGTACCCAGGTCGATCCCAACCGCCAAGCGACGCTCATGGGGCTTGGGACTCTGACCGGGCTCGGCGATCTGCAGTAGGGCCATGCTCTGTCTTAACTATGGGGTGCGGCCCGGGGGCCGCAGGGATTAATCGTCGAGTCGCTCTTCCAGCTGGCGCACTTCCTGCGCGAGCTTGTCGAGGAACTGCATGCGACGGACCAGGCGTTCGGCCTCTTCGCGGCGCTGCGCATCGTCCCAGCACGCGGCGAACTCACGCTCCAGCTCGGCCTGGGCGGCCTTGAGCCGACGCTTGAAAGTCGCCACGCCGGCCAGGTCGGCGCTGTCCTGCAACTCCTCCAGCTCCTCGCGCAGCTGCATCTGCTGCAGGAGAAACTCCGGATCCTGCACCGTAGCCTCCAAGGGCAACTCGTGACCACTCAGGGTCAACAGGTACAGGGCCCGGCGCGGAGCGCTCTTCAGGGTCTGGTAGGCCTCGTTCAGTTGCGCCGCGCGTTCCAGGGCGAGACGCTGCTCGCGCTCGGGAGCGTCGGCGAAACGGTCAGGATGGACGCTGCGCACCAACTCGCGATAGCGCTGGCCGAGCTCGTCGAGATCGACCAGGAAAGCCGGTTGCAGGTCGAACTGGGCGAAATGACAGGGTTTACCCACGCCGGCCTCAGACGTTGAAGCTTTCGCCGCAGCCGCATTCGCCACGAACGTTGGGATTGTTGAACTTGAAGCCTTCGTTGAGCCCTTCGCGAGTGAAGTCCAGCTCGGTGCCATCGAGATAGACCAGGCTTTTCGGGTCGATGATGACCTTCACGCCATGGCTCTCGAAGACCAGGTCCTCGGCCGCCAGTTCATCGACGAATTCGAGGACATAGGCAAGCCCGGAACAGCCAGTGGTGCGCACGCCAAGACGGATACCCTCGCCCTTGCCGCGCCCCTCGAGGGAGCGCTGCACGTGTTTGGCGGCGGCTTCGGTCATGCTGATGGCCATTGCAACTCCTTACTCGTCACGAGCGGCTTAGAGCAAACCCTTCTTCTGCTTGTAGTCGCGAACGGCGGCCTTGATGGCGTCTTCGGCGAGAACGGAGCAGTGGATCTTCACCGGCGGCAGGGCCAGCTCTTCGGCGATGGTGGTGTTCTTGATGGTTTCCGCCTCGTCCAGGGTCTTGCCCTTCATCCACTCGGTGGCGAGGGAGCTGGAGGCGATCGCGGAACCGCAACCGTAGGTCTTGAACTTGGCGTCTTCGATCACGCCCTGCTCGTTGACCTTGATCTGCAGGCGCATCACGTCGCCGCAGGCCGGCGCGCCGACCATGCCGGTGCCGACGTTGGGATCGGCAGCGTCGAGCTTGCCGACGTTGCGCGGGTTTTCGTAGTGGTCGATGACCTTTTCGCTATATGCCATGGCTAATCCTCACGTTTTTCCGGGGCACGAGGCGCTCAGTGCGCCTGCCATTCGACCTGGGACAGGTCGACGCCCTCTTTGTACATATCCCACAGCGGCGACAGTTCGCGCAGCTTGGAAACGGCCTCGACCACCTTCTTCGCGGCATAGTCGATCTCTTCCTCGGTGGTGAAGCGACCGAAGGTGAAGCGGATGGAGCTATGCGCCAGTTCGTCGTTGCGGCCCAGGGCGCGCAATACGTAGGACGGTTCCAGGGACGCCGAGGTACAGGCCGAACCGGAGGAGACCGCGAGGTCCTTGAGCGCCATGATCAGCGACTCGCCCTCGACGTAGTTGAAGCTGACGTTGAGGTTGTGCGGGACGCGGGAGGTCATGCTGCCGTTGATGTAGAGCTCTTCCAGGCCGTCGATCTGCGCGAAGAAGCGGTCGCGGAGCGCCAGCACGCGGGCGTTCTCCTGGGCCATTTCTTCCTTGGCGATGCGGAACGCCTCGCCCATGCCGACGATCTGGTGGGTGGCCAGGGTGCCGGAACGCATGCCGCGCTCATGGCCGCCACCGTGCATCTGACCCTCGATGCGGACGCGCGGCTTGCGCCGGACGTAGAGCGCGCCAATGCCTTTCGGGCCGTAGGTCTTGTGCGCGGAGAAGGACATCAGGTCGACCTTGAGCTTGTCCAGGTCGATCTCGACCTTGCCGGTCGACTGTGCGGCGTCGACGTGGAACAGCACGCCGCGGGAGCGGGTCAGCTCGCCGATGGCGGCGATGTCGTTGACGGTGCCGATCTCGTTGTTCACGTGCATGACCGAGACCAGGATGGTGTCGTCACGCAGCGCCGCCTCGACCAGAGCCGGAGTGATCAGACCATCTTCTCCCGGCTCCAGGTAGGTCACTTCGAAACCTTCGCGCTCCAGCTGGCGACAGGTGTCGAGGACCGCCTTGTGCTCGATCTTCGAGGTGATGATGTGCTTGCCCTTGCCCGAGTAGAAGTGCGCGACGCCCTTGATCGCCAGGTTGTCGGACTCGGTGGCGCCGGAGGTCCAGACGATCTCGCGGGGATCGGCGTTGACCAGTTCGGCCACCTGGCGACGGGCGTTCTCCACGGCTTCTTCGGCTTTCCAGCCGAACACGTGGGAACGCGAAGCCGGGTTGCCGAAGTTACCGTCCATCAGCAGGCATTCGCTCATTTTCTGGGCGACGCGGGGATCGACGGGAGTGGTCGCGGAGTAATCGAGGTAGATCGGCAATTTCATCAGGTAACTCCTACAGGCTGGCGCCCTGCTCAGTCGATGGCGGACGCTTCAATCTTGTCGAGACGAGGCGTCTTGCCTGAGCAACGGCGTTCGTCCTGGCGCAGCGCGACCTCCTGGACCTCCTGGCGGCTGACCAGATCGGCCAGGCTGATGCCGCTGAGGAACTCATGGATCTGCAAACTGAGGTCGCACCACAGGTGGTGGGTCAGACAGGTATCGCCGGAGTGGCAATCGCCCTGCCCCTGGCAGCGGGTCGCGTCGACGGATTCGTTGACCGCGTCGATCACCTGCGCCACATGGATGCCCGACATATGGCGGGACAGCTGGTAGCCGCCGCCCGGGCCGCGCACGCTGGTCACCAGGTTGCCACGGCGCAACTTGGCGAACAGCTGTTCGAGATAGGACAGGGAAATGCCTTGGCGTTCGGAGATATCGGCCAGCGAGACCGGACCTTGCTGAGCATGCAGCGCCAGGTCGAGCATGGCGGTTACGGCGTAGCGGCCTTTGGTGGTCAGACGCATGGGCTTTTCCCATCGGGATCATTCGGGGTTGACGCGGATTATGCTCTTATCCGAGTAATTAGGTCAACTATAAGACCGATCAAATTACTCAGGATTAGGCAAATTCAGGGCGCTACATGCTAGCAGAAAGCCGCCGGCCGCGCATTACGCGGCCGGATTGCCGTCCTCGTCCTTGACTCCGGCGAAATCTTCCTCGCGCAATACCGGCAGGTCCTTCGCGCAGTAGTCGCTACCCAGGGCGGTGAGCGCCTGGCACATGCCCTCGAGCCGGCCGTCGACGGCCTGCAGGTGATCGAGCAACTGACCAATGGCACGCGCCACCGGGTCCGGCATGTCCTGGCTGACCCCATAGGCATCGAAGCCGAGCTTCTCCGCCATCGCCTGGCGCTTGGCCTGCTGCTCGGAGTCCTCGCGCATGATGATCCGCCCGGGAATGCCGACCACGGTGGCACCCGGCGGGACTTCCTTGGTCACCACGGCGTTGGAGCCGACCTTGGCGCCCTCGCCGACGGTGAACGGGCCGAGCACCTTGGCACCGGCACCGACCACTACGTTGTTGCCGAGGGTGGGGTGGCGCTTGCCCTTGTTCCAGGTGGTGCCGCCCAGGGTAACGCCCTGATAGAGGGTGACGTCGTCGCCGATCTCGGCGGTTTCGCCGATGACGATGCCCATGCCGTGGTCGATGAAGAAGCGCCGGCCGATCCTGGCCCCCGGGTGGATCTCGATGCCGGTCATCCAGCGGCCGAAATTGGACACCAGGCGCGCCAGCCACTTCCAGCCGGACGTCCACAAGCCGTGGGCCAGCCGATGCAGCCAGACGGCGTGCAGGCCCGGATAACAGGTGAGGACCTCGAGTGCGTTGCGAGCCGCCGGATCACGGTGGAATACGCTTTGGATATCTTCACGCACACGTTCGAACATCAGTCGTCACTCCGCTTGTAGGACAGGCCTCGGGCCACCTTCTGGGTTTCGGTCAGGATCCCGCGCAGGATATTCATTTCCAGCTTGCTGATCGCGCTGCGCCCATACAGGCGCCGCAACCGCGACATCAGGTGGCGCGGCTTCTCCGGATCGAGGAAGCCGATATCGATCAGCGTCCTCTCCAGATGCGCGTAATAGAGTTCCAGCTCGTCGGCCGTCACCAGCTCGGTGTTGAGCATCGAGGTGGACTCGAACTTTTCCATCTTGGTCGGCTTGCCCTGGGCCGCCAGCCACGCCATGCGCACCTCGTAGGTGAGCACCTGGACCGCGGCCGCCAGGTTCAGCGAGCCGAACTCGGGATCGGAGGGGATATGCACATGGAACTGGCAGCGCTGCAATTCTTCGTTGGTCAAACCCGCATATTCGCGCCCGAATACCAGGGCCACCTCGCCATTCGCCTCCAGGTGCTCCAGGCAGGTCGTCGCGCACTCGCGCGGATCCAGCAGCGGCCAGGGAATCCGCCGGTCGCGGGCGCTGGTGCCGAGCACCACGCTGCAGCCGCTCAGGGCCTCTTCCAGGGTGTCCACCACCCTTGCGGCGTCGAGGATGTCGGTGGCGCCGGAAGCCCGCGCCACCGCGTCGCCGTGGGGAAAGCTTTCCGGCTGCACCAGCACCAGTTGCGACAGGCCCATGTTCTTCATGGCACGGGCCGCCCCGCCGATGTTGCCGGGATGACTGGTGTTGACCAACACCACACGAATACGGTCGAGCAACGCCGATGCTCTCCAACGCCAAGTTACTGAAGGGTGTGAAATCCTACAGCAGAGGTCAGCTTTATACCATGCGGCCGACAGGTCGCCCTTCAAACGCCATCGGTTTCTGCTAGAATGGCCGGCTTTCTTTAACGACCCAGGTGACCTCTCCATGCAGCCTATGCTGAATATCGCCCTGCGCGCCGCTCGCAGCGCCGGTGAACTGATTTTCCGCTCCATCGAACGCCTGGATGTCATCTCGGTCAACGAGAAGGATGCCAAGGACTACGTGACCGAAGTCGATCGCGCCGCCGAGCAGACCATCGTCGCCGCGCTGCGCAAGGCCTATCCGACTCACGCGATCATGGGCGAGGAAGGCGGCTTCATCGAAGGCAGCGGCGAGGGCGCCGATTACCTCTGGGTGATCGATCCGCTGGACGGCACCACCAACTTCATCCATGGCGTACCGCACTTCGCCGTGAGCATCGCCTGCAAGTACAAGGGCCGCCTGGAGCACGCCGTGGTCCTCGACCCGGTACGCCAGGAAGAATTCACCGCCAGCCGCGGTCGCGGCGCCGCCCTCAACGGTCGCCGCCTGCGCGTCAGCGGCCGCAAGAGCCTGGAAGGCGCCCTGCTCGGCACCGGGTTCCCGTTCCGCGACAACCAGATCGACAATCTCGACAACTACCTGAACATGTTCCGCAGCCTGGTCGGCCAGACCGCCGGCATCCGCCGCGCCGGCGCCGCCAGTCTGGACCTGGCCTACGTCGCCGCCGGACGCTACGACGCCTTCTGGGAATTCGGCCTGTCCGAATGGGACATGGCGGCAGGCGCCCTGCTGGTACAGGAAGCCGGCGGCCTGGTGAGCGACTTCACCGGCAGCCACGAATTCCTCGAGAAGGGTCACATCGTCGCCGGCAACACCAAATGCTTCAAGGCACTGCTGACCACCATCCAGCCGCACCTGCCGCCGTCGCTGAAGCGCTGATCCGCCGCTGACGAAGAACCCGGCCTGGCGCCGGGTTTTTCATCTCCATGAAAATGCACAAGGGCGCCCGCGGGCGCCCTTGTGCATCATTGCGACAGCCAGGCTCAGCGCAGCGTTTCGCCCTGGCTGAGGATCAGCCGGCCATTCTTGTCGACCGGGATCTGGCTGCCCGGATCGCGCTCCATGCGGATCTGCCCGGCCTTGCCGTCGAGCATGTACTTCACGTCATAGCCGACGACCTTCTCGCTGCTGTCGTGCACGGTGCTGCAGCGGGTTTCGGTTGTGGTGTAGGTGTCACGCTCCTGCATGCCTTCCTGCACCTTGTTGCCGGCGTAGCCGCCGCCGACGGCGCCGGCCACGGTGGCGATCTTCTTGCCGGTACCGCCGCCGATCTGGTTGCCCAGCAAGCCGCCGACCACCGCACCGATGGCGGTACCGGCGATCTGGTGCTGGTCCTTGACCGGACGCTGGCGGGTCACGGCCACGTCCTTGCAGACCTGGCGCGGCGTCTTGATGGTTTCCTTGACCGGCTGGACAGCGACGACCTCGGCGTAGTCGGGACCGCGATCCACCAGGCTATAGGTGGCTACCGCGCCACCTGCGGTCACGCCTACGGCACCCAGAACGGCCCCGACGAGCATCGACTTGTTCACATGTACCTCCTGGCTTTCATCCAATGCGGGCTATGTTCGCCCTTTGCCTTGCCTAGGACTGGGCAAAAACCACCAAGTTCCAGGCTCCCGACAAACGTTTCGTTGGCGCAGATACGAAAACTCCCGCCAAAAGCGGGAGTCCTCGAGTGACCGGCAGGCGCCGGAGTGCCGAACCAGAGCGCCTCAGGGGCGATCGTCGACGGTGTCCTTGGCCTGCGGCGGGATCAGGTCCTCGCTGGTCAGGTTCAGCCAGATCAATACCACGTTGGCGATGTAGATCGACGAGTAGGTACCCGCCATTACACCGACGAACAGGGCGATGGAGAAACCGAACAGGTTGTCGCCGCCGAAGAACAGCAGCGCGGCGATAGCCAGCAGCGTGGAAACCGAGGTGGCGATGGTACGCAACAGGGTCTGGCTGGTGGAGATGTTCAGGTTCTCGACCAGATCGGCCTTGCGCAGCACGCGGAAGTTCTCGCGCACCCGGTCGAAGATCACGATGGTGTCGTTCAGCGAGTAACCGACCACCGCCAGCACAGCGGCGAGGACGGTCAGGTCGAAGGTCACCTGGAAGAACGACAGCACGCCCATCACGATGATCGCATCGTGCACCAGCGAGAGGATCGCACCGAGGGCGAACTTCCACTGGAAGCGGAAGCCGACGTACAGCAGGATGCCGCCCAGCGCCAGGAGCATGCCGAGGCCGCCCTGGTCGCGCAGTTCTTCACCCACCTGCGGGCCGACGTACTCGACCCGCTTCAGGTTCGCCGGGTTGCCGGCATCGGCCTGCTGCAAGGCGGTAGCGACCTTCTTGCCCAGTTCCGGGTCCTCGCTGGGCATCCGCACCAGCACGTCGCGGGCGTCGCCGAAGCTCTGCACCACGGCGTCCTCGTAGCCGGCGCCGACCAGTTGACCACGCACCTTGCCGAGATCGGCCGGTTGTTCGTAGGTCAGCTCGATCAGCGTACCGCCGGTGAAGTCGAGGCCGAAGTTGATGCCCTTGGTGAACCAGCTGCCCAGGGCGATGACGGTCAGGATCAGGGTGACGGCAAACGCGACGTTGCGGATGCCCATGAAGTTGATGGTACCGATCTTGATATTCATCTCAGTCCCCTTAGATCCACAGCTTCTTGAAGTCACGCCCGCCGAAGATCAGGTTGACCATTGCGCGGGTGACCATGATGGCCGTGAACATCGAGGTGATGATGCCGAGCGACATGGTCACGGCAAATCCTTTCACCGGGCCGGTGCCCATGGCGTAGAGGATGCCGCCGACCAGCAGCGAGGTCAGGTTGGCGTCGAGGATCGCGGTGAAGGCACGGTTGAAGCCTTCGTGGATCGCCCTCTGGACCGACATGCCATTGGCCAGTTCCTCGCGTATCCGCGAGAAGATCAGCACGTTGGCGTCCACCGCCATGCCCATGGTCAGCACGATACCGGCGATGCCCGGCAGGGTCAGGGTCGCGCCGAGGATCGACATCAGCGCCACCAGCATGACCATGTTGAAGGCCAGCGCAACGGTGGCGATCACGCCGAAGAAACGGTAGATGACGATGATGAACAGCGATACGAAGAGCATGCCCCAGAGCGACGCATCGATACCCTTGGCGATGTTGTCCGCCCCCAGGCTCGGGCCGATGGTGCGTTCTTCGGCGAAGTACATCGGCGCAGCCAGGCCGCCGGCACGCAGCAGCAGGGCCAGCTCGGAGGACTCGCCCGGGCCATCGAGGCCGGTGATACGGAACTGGTTGCCCAGCGGCGACTGGATGGTCGCCAGGCTGATGATCTGCTTCTCTTCCTTGAACGCCGGAACCGCGACCTCCTTCTCGACGCCATCGACCATCTGCTTGGTGTAGCGGGTCACCGGCTTCTGCTCGATGAACACCACCGCCATGCTGCGGCCGACGTTGTTGCGGGTGGCGCGGTTCATCAGCTCGCCGCCATGGCCATCCAGGCGGATGTTCACCTGCGGGCGGCCGTTCTCGTCGAAACTGGCGCTGGCGTCGGTGACCTGGTCGCCGGTGATGATCACCCCGCGCTCCAGCGGCACCGGCGGCCGGCGCGGCTCGCGGAACTCGAAGGTCTCGGTGGCGGACTTCAGGGCGTCCGGCTCGGCGGCCAGGCGGAATTCTAGGTTGGCGGTCTTGCCGAGGATCCGCTTGGCTTCCGCGGTGTCCTGCACGCCCGGCAGCTCGACCACGATGCGATTGGCGCCCTGGCGTTGAACCAGCGGCTCGGATACGCCCAGCTCGTTGACCCGGTTGCGGACGGTGGTGAGGTTCTGCTTGATGGAGTATTCGCGGATTTCCGCCAGTTTGGCCTGGGTCAGGGCGACGCGCAGGACCTGCAGGCCGTTGCGCTCTTCGGGCACGACCTCGAAATCGCGGAAGTCCTTGGCGATCAGGCTGCGCGCCTTGTCCAGGGATTCGCTGTCGGTGAAACCGAGCTGGATCGCGCGATCCTGGATCGGCAGGCTGCGGTAGCGCACGCGCTCCTTGCGCAGCAGGCTCTTCACTTCGCTTTCATAGACCTTCAGGCGGGCATCGACCGCCTTGTCCATGTCCACTTCCAGCAGGAAGTGCACACCGCCGGACAGATCCAGGCCGAGCTTCATCGGGCTGCCGCCCAGCTTGCGCAGCCACTCGGGAGTGGTCTGGGCCAGGTTCAGCGCCACCACGTAGTCGTCGCCCAGGGTCCGGCGCACCACTTCCTTGGCGGGAAGCTGGTCGTCCTGCTTGACCAGGCGGATCAGGCCGCCCTTCTTCGACAGGCTGTCGGCCTTCACCGCGATACCGGCGTCGGTCAGCGCCTTGGCAGCGCGGTCGACATCGGCCTGGGTGACCTGCAGCGCCGTGCTGGCGCCGCTGATCTGCACCGCCGGGTCGTCCGGGTAGAGGTTGGGTGCGGAATAGATGAACCCGACGGCGAGGACCGCCAGGATCAGCAGATATTTCCACAGAGGATACTTGTTGAGCATGACACCGCCCGTTATGACGCGGGGCGCCTTGCGCGCCCCGTCATGTGTTTAGGTGAAAATCAGATCGCTTTCAGGGTGCCTTTCGGCAGGGTCGCGGCAATCGCGGCCTTCTGGAACTTCAGCTCGACGTTGTCGGAAACCTCGACGACGACGAAATCGTCGGCGACCTTGGTCACCTTGCCGGCGATACCACCGGAAGTGACGACTTCGTCACCTTTTTGCAGGTTGCCCAGCAGGTTCTTGTGTTCCTTGGCGCGCTTGGCCTGGGGACGCCAGATCATCAGGTAGAAGATGACCAGGAAACCAACCAGGAAGACCCACTCGAAACCGGTGCCGGCCGGGCCAGCGGCTGCCGGAGCGGCTGCGTCGGCGTAGGCAGCGGGAATTAGAAAGCTCATGTAGCACTCCTGTCACAAAGCAATAGAGTTGGATAAAGGAAAGTCAGGCATCCAGCGGCGGCGTGGGAAGGCCGCGCTTGGCATAGAAGGCATCGACAAAGGCGGCCAATGTACCCTGTTGGATTGCCTCGCGCAAACCAGCCATAACCCGCTGATAATGCCGCAAGTTGTGGATGGTATTGAGCATGCTACCGAGCATTTCCCCGCACTTGTCCAAGTGGTGCAGATAGGCGCGGGAAAAATGTTTGCAGGTGTAACAGTCGCAGGTCGGGTCGAGCGTGGAGTCGTCGTGCTTGTGTACCGAGTTGCGGATCTTGATCACCCCGCTGTCGACGAACAGGTGGCCGTTGCGCGCATTGCGCGTCGGCATCACGCAGTCGAACATGTCCACGCCGCGGCGCACGCCTTCCACCAGGTCTTCCGGCTTGCCCACGCCCATCAGGTAGCGCGGCTTGTCGGCCGGCATCTGCGGCGGCAGGAAATCGAGCACGCGGATCATCTCTTCCTTCGGCTCGCCCACCGACAAACCACCGATGGCCAGGCCGTCGAAGCCGATCTCCTGCAAGCCATCCAGCGAGCGCAGGCGCAGGTCCTCGTGCATACCGCCCTGGACGATGCCGAACAGCGCCGACGGGCTATCGCCATGGGCGATCTTCGAGCGCTTGGCCCAGCGCAGCGACAGCTCCATGGAGCGCTTGGCGACGTCATGGTCGGCCGGGTACGGCGTGCATTCGTCGAAGATCATCACGATGTCCGAGCCCAGGGCGCGTTGCACCGCCATGGACTCCTCCGGCCCCATGAAGACCTTGGCGCCGTCCACCGGCGAGGCGAAGGTCACGCCCTCCTCCTTGATCTTGCGCATGGCTCCCAGGCTGAACACCTGGAAACCGCCGGAATCGGTGAGGATCGGGCCTTTCCACTGCATGAAGTCGTGCAGGTCGCCGTGGCGCTGGATCACCTCGGTGCCCGGGCGCAACCAGAGATGGAAGGTGTTGCCGAGGATGATCTGAGCGCCGATGTCCTCGATGTCGCGCGGCAACATGCCCTTCACCGTGCCGTAGGTGCCCACCGGCATGAAGGCCGGGGTCTCGACCACGCCGCGGGGGAAGGTCAGGCGGCCGCGACGGGCCTTGCCGTCGGTCGCCAGCAGCTCGAAGTTCATGAAGCTCATGGATCAGTCCTCGGGTCCGCGGGGCGCGGGATTGCGGGTGATGAACATGGCATCACCGTAACTGAAGAAGCGATAGCCCTGCGCCACCGCCGCGTCGTAGGCGGCCATGGTCTCCGGGTAGCCGGCGAAGGCCGAGACCAGCATCAGCAGGGTGGATTCGGGCAGGTGGAAGTTGGTGACCAGGGCATCGACCACATGGAACGGCCGGCCCGGGTAGATGAAGATGTCGGTGTCGCCGCTGAAGGGCTTCAGCTCACCGTCGCGTGCCGCGCTTTCCAGCGAGCGCACGCTGGTGGTGCCGACGGCGACTACCCGGCCGCCGCGGGCCCGGCAGGCGGAAACCGCGTCCACCACGTCCTGGCCGACCTCCAGCCATTCGCGGTGCATCACATGGTCCTCGATACGCTCGACACGCACCGGCTGGAAGGTACCGGCGCCGACATGCAGGGTAACGAAGGCGGTATCCACCCCCTTCGCGCGGATCGCCTCGAGCAGCGCCTCATCGAAGTGCAGGCCGGCGGTCGGGGCCGCCACCGCACCGGCGCGCTGGGCGTAGACGGTCTGGTAGCGCTCGCGGTCGGCCGCATCGTCCGGTCGGTCGATATAGGGAGGCAACGGCATGTGCCCGACCCGCTCCAGCAAAGGCAGCACAGGCTCGGCGAAAGCGAGTTCGAACAGAGCGTCGTGGCGTTGCAGCATCTCCGCGCTGCCACCGCCTTCGACGAGGATCCGCGTACCGGGCTTGGGCGCCTTGCTGGCGCGTATGTGGGCAAGCACCCGGTGCTGGTCGAGCACGCGCTCGACCAGGACTTCCAGCTTGCCACCGGACTCCTTCTGGCCGAACAGGCGCGCCGGGATCACCCGGGTATTGTTGAACACCATCAGGTCGCCCGGACGCAGGTAGTCCAGGAGATCGGCGAATTGTCTGTGGGCGAGGGTTCCCGTCGGGCCATCCAGCGCCAACAGGCGGCTTGCGCGGCGTTCAGGCAGGGGATGACGGGCGATCAGGGCCTCGGGCAAGTCGAAATGAAAATCGGCGACACGCATGGGGAGACTCTCGAAAGGCCGCGTAGCTTACCGGAAATGTGTTTTCCCCGCCACGAACCCGATTGACCAACGGTAGGCGCCTCCCTATACTGCGCCGCCATTGCCTCGGTGGCGGAATCGGTAGACGCGGCGGATTCAAAATCCGTTTCTGGCGACAGAGTGAGAGTTCGAGTCTCTCCCGAGGCACCATCCTGACTTCCCAAGCGTTTCCAGGGGGGCCCAGGACAGCAGAGAAACCGGCCTTCGCGCCGGTTTTTTGTTGTCCGCGATCTGGCTGGTCCGGCCTGCAAATAAAAAAAGGCAGCGCTGGAGTCGAGACGCTGCCTTTTACCCGAGCTGCTGTCTTCCCAGCTCGGCGAAAAAAATCTACCACAGCCGAAGCAAAAAAATAGCCCCGCGGATGCGAGGCATTTTGTCGTGCCAGAGGCGATGCAGGGCTTGCACCTGCTCGACCTGCGGGCCTTTTGTCCCATCCGTAACGAAGAAGCTGAGAGGCTGCCCCTCGCCGAGGGACTGGTAGCCGCTAGCCTCGATCTGCCGGCAGTGCGACGACGGAAGCCCCCTGCCCTTCCTGCACAGTCAGGCTGGAAAGCAGACTCTCCAGCGGCATCGGCCGGCCGATCAGGTAGCCCTGCAGGTAATCCACCCCGCGGGCGGCCAGGTAGTCACGCTGCTCGGGGGTCTCCACGCCTTCGGCGACGATATCCAGGTCGAGCTTGGCGGACAGCTCGACGATGCTGTCGAGAATATGCCCGGAAAGGGTATCGATGCCGATGCGGGCGACGAAGCTCTGGTCGATCTTCAGGCAGTCCACCTGGAACTTGCGCAGGTAGGCCAGGCTGGAATGTCCGGTGCCGAAATCGTCGATGGCGATCTTCACTCCCAGGGCATGCAATTCGTCGAACAGGCGGTCGGTGACTTCGCTCGACTCGATCAGCTCGCGCTCGGTCAGTTCCAGGACCAGGGTGATGTGCCCGGGCGGAAACGCCGCCAACAGCTCGCGACAGTCGTCCACCAAGGCCAGATCGTGGCAATGGGTGGCGCTGATGTTGAAACCGATGTGGAAGCCCGGCTCCAGCTTCCCGGCATGCCCGCCGAGGTCTTCCGCGACCTGGCGCATCAGCGCGCGCGTCATCGGTACGATCAGTCCCGAGCGCTCGGCGAAAGGTATGAACAGGTCGGGCCGGATCAGTCCCTCGCGCGGATGACGCCAGCGCATGAGCACCTCGACGCCTATCCAGCGTCCACCCTGGCCGGGACTCAGCGGCTGGTAGTAGGGAATGAACTCGTTGGCCTCCAGGGCCCGGCGCAGTTCGCTGCTGGGCGAGGCGACCCGCCTGGATAGCCAGTAGCACAGAGTGCCGGCCAGCAGTCCGAAGAACAGTAGCAGGCCGAACATCGCCGGGTTCTGCGAGCGGATCGATCGCCATTCCTCGCCCTCGGGGAAGCCCGACAGCACCCGCAACGGATAACGCTGCGAAGCGAGCGATACGGCGGCGACCTCATAGGTGGGCGGCGCGTCGCGGTGAGTGTGGCCCTCGGCATCCAGCCAATTGGGACCGACCACCAGCACCTGGCGGCTGCGTCGGTCAACGAGGTCCAGCACGTAGCTCAAGTAGCGCCCGTCGATCGCCGCCAATACCCCGCGCTTGCCGTCGAAGTCCCGCAGGACCAGCAGCGCGGCGTCCGGCGTGACCTGGTTGCCGGGCATCAGCAGGAGGCGTCCGTCGACATAGTTCTCGATCCGCACCGGCTCGTCGAAGCCGCCGAACAACGACGTGCAATAGATCGTATTGTCGCGCGTCAAATTGACCGAGCGCACGAACGGCATGATCGCCACTTGCTCGCGCAGCGCCAGCTCGGCCTCGGGACAAGGACGCCCCGCCACCGGCATGACCTTGCGCGCCGCCAACGCAGCGTTGTCGAGCATCCGTTCGAACTGCCGCACCGCATTCCCGGCTGCCTGCTCGGACGTCTCCTGGAGGCTTCGCTCGGCCTGCCAGTAGAGGATGAGCAGCCCCAGGACGATCGGCATCACCCCGACCAGCACGGACAACGACAGCCGGAGCGCCTTTCTCCTGGCTCGCTTCACCGGAATCGGCATAGAAAAGACTCGTAATGATTGGGGTCTGCGCAAAGACTAGAACAGCCGGGGAAAAGCGTTGCCCGGGTGGGCGGCGCAAGCTGCGGATGGACGTATAATCCCCGGCTTTGCCCCGCACGGAACACGCCGATGCCGAAACACATGCTTTCTCCCCAGGGCGTCTATGCCCCTGCCGGTCTGATCCGCCGCCTGGCGGCGATGTTCTATGACTTCCTGCTCTGCGTGGCGCTGATGATGGTGGTCACCCTGGTCTACCAGCAAGGCATCCTTCGACTGATCTACGGCAGCGACCATCTGCGCGAACTGGCCGACCGCGGCGCGCTGATCGGCGACCCGCTGCTCTCGACCTTGCTGGTGTTCACCCTGTTCGGCTTCTTCGCCAAATTCTGGACCCACAACGGCCAGACCCTGGGCATGCAGGTCTGGGGACTGCGCGTGCAGAACCGCGACGGCAGCGCCATCAGCCTGCTCCAGGCGCTGCTGCGCTTCATGATCGCCATCGCCTCCTGGCTGTGCCTCGGCCTCGGCTTCCTCTGGATGCTCTGGGACAAGGACAAGCGTACCTGGCACGACCGCTATTCGGAGAGCCAGGTGGTCAGGCTGCCGAAGAACACTCACAAGAAGTGAGCGAAACAGGTCCGCAGAACGCGCTGTTTTGGCCTTTGTCGCGCCGGCGGCCAGGCTCCAGCCCGACGCGACAAGGAAGCACAAAGGCCACCCGTGGGTGGCCTTTTTTCATACCCGGCCTGCCGGGCCTGTCAGCCCGCCCGGCGTAGCAGCCAGACACCCGCCAGTGCGCAGATCGAGGCGGGGATCACCACCGCCAGCAGCGGCGGGAAGTCGAACACCAGGCTGGAGGGTCCGAGCAGGTCCTGGGCGATGCGGAAGACGAAGCCCACCAGCACGCCGGTGAAGATCCGCTGGCCCAGGGTCACCGAGCGCAACGGACCGAAGATGAAGGAAATCGCCATCAGCACCAGCGCGGCGGTCACCAGCGGTTGCAGGACCTTGGTCCAGAACGCCAGCCAGTAGCGGTTGTTGTTCAGGCCCTGGTCGGCGAGATAGTGGATGTACTGCCAGAGACCGCTGATAGACAGCGCCTCGGGCTCCATCACCACAGTGTTCAGCAGTTGCGGGCTGAGCTGGGCATCCCAGCGTTCGGTCGGTAGCTTGATCACCTCGGAACGCTTTTCCCTCGGATGCAGCAAGGTGGTGGTGACCTCTTCCAGTTGCCAGTGATCGGTCTCGAAGCGCGCGCGCTTGGCGAAACTGGCCGATTCCAGGCCACGCTGCTCGTCGAAGCGGTAGCGGGTCACGCCGTACAGCACGCCATTGGGCTGCACCGCGTTGATGTGGATGTACTCGCGCCCCTGGCGATGCCACAGACCGCGCTTGGAGCTTTGCGAATCGCCGCCGCCCTGGGCCAGGGCGCGGCCGCTCTGGGCGATGTTCTCGGTCCAGGGCGCGACGTACTCGCCAACCAGGATGCCGGCCACCATCAGCACCAGCATCGGTTTCATCACCGCCCAGACGATCCGCGACAGGGATACCCCGGCCGCGCGCATGATGGTCAGTTCGCTGTTGCTGGCCAGGGTGCCGAGGCCGACCAGGCAGCCGATCAGCGCCGCCATCGGCAGCATGTCGTAGGCGCGCCGTGGCGCGGTGAGGAAGATGAAGCGCAGGGCGTCGCCGATGCCGTAGCTGGCGCTGATGTCGTTGAGTTCGTCGATGAAGGCGAACAGCAGCGCCAGGCCGAGGATCACCCCGAGCACCGCGAGGATCGCGACGAAGACGGTGACACCGATGTAACGATCGAGCTTAACCATGCGCCACCTCGCGACCGGCACGGGAGGACGCCAGCTTCAGGCGCAAGGGTTCCCAATAGAACAGAAGAAGACCGATCGCCAGGAATAGTCCGTGGACCCACCACAGGCCGATGGCCATGGGGATCTTGCCTTTGTCCAACTGGCCACGGACAGCGATCAGCAGAGCCAGGTAGCCCATATAAAGGAGGATCGCCGGCAGCAGCTTGAGGAAGCGCCCCTGGCGTGGGTTGACCCGCGACAGCGGCACCGCCAGCAGGGTCACCACGAATACCAGCAGCGGTGTCGACAGGCGCCACTGCAATTCGGCCTGGTAGCGTGGGTTGTCGCTGCCGAACAGGTCGGCGGTGGGCACCGCGTCGCGCTCGCTCACCTCGCTGCTGGCCTCGGGCTTGGGCAGCATCACGCCATAGGTGTCGTACTGGATCGCCCGGTAGTTGGCCTGCCCGGGATTACCGTCGTAGCGGTAGCCGTTGTGCAGGATCAGGTAACGGCTGCCATCCGCCTGGATGTTCTGGGTGCCCTTCTCCGCCACCAGGATGGAGATGCCGCGTTCCTGGTTGCTGCTGTTGAGGTCCTTCTGCGAGATGAAGATGCCGGCCAGTTCGCCGCGATCCTTCGACAGTTCCTCGGTATAGGTCACCCGGGTACCGTCGCGCATTGCCTGGAAACGGCCCGGGACCAGGGTGTCGAACTCGGTCAGGGTATCCTGCTTGTTCAACAGCAGGGCGAACTGGTTGATGCCCTGGGGCGCCAGGAACAGGCTCAGCCAGGCCACCAGGATCGCCACCAGCAGCGCCGGGGCCATGGTATAGCCGAGCAGGCGCTTCTGGCTCATGCCGGTCGCCGAGAGCACGGTCATCTCGCTTTCCAGATAGAGCCGCCCGTAGGCCAGCAGGATGCCGAGGAACAGGCCAAGCGGCAGGATCAGCTGCAGGAAGCCGGGAATCCGGAACGCCATGATCAGGAACAGCGAACCGGGGTCGAGCAACCCCTGCGCCGCTTGCGCCAGGTACTTGATGAAACGGCCACTCATGATGATCACCAGCAGCACGGCGCTGACGGCGCTCATGGTGACCAGCACTTCACGGGACAAATAACGGAAAACGATCAATCCGGACACTCCTGGGTTGCCAGGCTCTGACGGGGCCCGTCGGCCCCGTCATCACGCGTTTCCGGCCATGGCGGCATGGCGCGGAGAAAATAGCCGGCATTATCCTGCGATTCGGCGGGCCTGTCACTGCGCAGGCCGAACCAAGAGCCCGATAGACCGTCGAGGCGAACGCTCGTTCAGCGCTTGCCGATTTATTCGACGACCGTCGCTGACTGCTCGCCGCCCTCTCCGAGATGACGGACGAACCAGTCTGCCGCGGCCTGGCTGGTGGCGTCGAAATGCTCGATGTACGGCGTGAAATGGCCGCCGGCGAGCATCAGCAGCCGCTTGGGCGGCAATGCCCGCTGGTAGGCCTCCAGGCAAAGGTCCGTGGGCGTGAGCAGGTCCCGGTCGGCGACGATCATCAGCAGCGGCGTGGGGCTGATCCGCGCCATGTGAATGCCTGGCTCGTTCTCCCGCGCCAGCTCGGCGCTACGCAGGGTCACCCGGTTGCACCAGTTCGGCGCCAGCGCCGCGCTGTCGGTGAAGAACCGGTGGGCGTCCGCGCCGGCCATCGCGCAAGGCTCGTCGGGGCCCGCGGCGACCGCCGGCAACAGCGCCGGCGGCAAGTCCTCGAAGCGCCGCTGGCGGTCCGCGTCGAAGCTTGCCAGCAATGCCGGCAACTGCTCGGCGCGGGTCCGGCGCAACGCCGAGGCGTGGCCGCTGACGGTC
Source organism: Pseudomonas sp. HMSC065H01 (assembly GCF_001815235.1). Taxonomy (NCBI): domain Bacteria; kingdom Pseudomonadati; phylum Pseudomonadota; class Gammaproteobacteria; order Pseudomonadales; family Pseudomonadaceae; genus Pseudomonas; species Pseudomonas sp. HMSC065H01. The sequence continues at coordinate 346,381 of NZ_KV819932.1, forward strand.
GGCACCTGCGCCACCACGCATTTCACCCGCCGATCCAGTGCGGCCACTTCCAGCACATGTCCGCCGCTGTAGCTGGTTCCCCAGATGCCGATGCGCCTCGCGTCGACCCGTGCCTGGGCGCCCAACCAGGTGATCGCGTCGCGATAGCCGCGACGCTGCATCACCGGATCGATTTCCTGGCGCGGCTCGCCGTCGCTGTCGCCGAAGTTCGGATGATCGTAGAGGAGCACGACGAAGCCGGCGGCGGCGAATACCTCGGCGTAACGGTCCAGGTACTGCTCCTTCACCCCGGAAAAACCGTGCGTCATGACGATCGCCGGCCGCTCGGCACGCGCCTCCGGCAAATACAGCCAGCCGCGCAGGGCGACACCCTCGGAGCGGAATTCCACGTTCAGTCGTTGCATGCTTGCCTCCCGGGGCGGTCGTCTGGAAACGGGCCCAGCATAGGAATCCTGCCGCGTCGGCGCCGTCCGCCAACGGACGAAGGCTACGCCGAATCGGACAAGGCGAAGTAGCGGCTCGGCGTGCTCCCGGTCAGGCGTCGGAACATGGCACTGAATGCGCTGGGCGTCTGGTAGCCGAGATCCACGGCGATCCGCGCCACCGCTTCGCCAGCCGCCAGGCGTGGCAGGGCGGCGGCCAGGCGCACCTGGTGGCGCCAATGGACGAAGGTCACTCCCAGTTCGGAGAGAAACAGCCGTGCCAGGGTCCGCGAGGACGCCCCCACGTAGCGCGCCCACTCCTCCAGCCCGCGAGGGTCGGCCGGGTTCTCCAGCAGCGCCTGGCAGACTCTTCCCAGGCGTCGGTCCGCGGGGTCGGGCAAGGCCAGGGGCTGTTCCCGCGACCACTCCAGTTCGTCCAGCAGCACCGCCATCAACCGCCCCTCCCGGCCGCGCTCGTCGTACAACAACGGCAGGCCGGCGGCGCGCACGATCAACTCGCGCAACAATGGGCTGACCATCACTCCGCGCGGCACCCGGGGGAATTCCGGCGGGCAGGACTGCGGCCGGACATAGACAGTGTGCAAGCGGACCTCGCCGCGCGCCAGCATCGCGTGCGCCATCCCCGCCGGCATCCATACCGCGCGCTGCGGCGGGACCAGCCATAGCGTGCGACCGACATGCAGTTCGATCACGCCCGACAGGGCATGGATCAACTGCGCCCGCTCGTGCCGGTGCTCGGCGACCACGAACCCCGCCGGGAAGGTCTTGGCCATGACCCCGAGCGGCCGGCCGACTCGCTGGTAATCGCGCGGATCGGTACTCCGGGCGGGATCCGCGACTGGTTTGCTGGCGGGCACGGTGCGACTCCTGCGGAACGAAACGTTCATTATAGGGACGCGGCATGGCCGCGGGTTCCCATGCGTACACAGTCGTGCCAGACACGCCGCAGTTGTGCGACCATGTGCGGCAACGGCCGGGAGGCACCGCCAACCCGGCTCCGGCGCTGTAGAACCTCGGTTGCCATCCTCGGCATGGAACGACCCCCGCCGCAACGACTAAGCTGTCGCTGCCTGCGTCACCGCCCCGGCGGCGACCGTCAGTCCTCGGGACGAATCGTGCTCGGAACAATCGCTTACCGCTAACGGATGCCGCCCCTTGCGCCATCCCGACTGTCTGTATTGGGGACCTCTTCCATGGAATTCCTTGTTAAAAGCGTACGCCCGGAAACCCTGAAAACCGCCACCCTGGTGCTCGCCGTAGGCGAAGGCCGCAAGCTCGGCGCCAGCGCCAAGGCGGTCGACGACGCCACCGGCGGCGCCATCAGCGCAGTGCTCAAGCGTGGCGACCTGGCCGGCAAGGTCGGCCAGACCCTGCTCCTGCAGAGCCTGCCCAATCTCAAGGCCGAGCGCGTGCTGCTGGTCGGCGCCGGCAAGGAGCGCGAACTGGGCGACCGCCAGTACCGCAAGCTGGCCTCCGCCGTGCTGTCGACCCTCAAGGGCCTGGCCGGCGCCGATGCCGCGCTGGCCCTCGGCGATCTCGCGGTGAAAGGCCGCGATGCCCACGCGAAGGCGCGTCTGCTGGTGGAAACCCTGGCCGATGGCCTGTACGTGTTCGATCGCTACAAGAGCCAGAAAGCCGAGCCGCTGAAACTGAAGAAGCTGACCCTGCTCGCCGACAAGGCCGACAGCGCCGCCGTCGAGCAAGGCAGCAAGGAAGCTCAGGCCATCGCCAATGGCATGGCCCTGACCCGCGATCTCGGCAACCTGCCGCCGAACGTCTGCCATCCGACGTTCCTCGGCGAGCAGGCCAAGGGCCTGGCCAAGGAGTTCAAGGGCCTGAAGGTCGAGGTCCTCGACGAGAAGAAACTGCGCGAGCTGGGCATGGGCTCGTTCCTCGCCGTCGCCCAGGGCAGCGACCAGCCGCCGCGGCTGATCGTCCTGCAATACAACGGCGCGAAGAAGGACCAGGCCCCGCACGTGCTGGTCGGCAAGGGCATCACCTTCGACACCGGCGGCATCAGCCTCAAGCCGGGCCTGGGCATGGACGAGATGAAGTTCGACATGTGCGGCGCCGCCAGCGTCTTCGGCACCTTCCGCGCGGTGCTCGAACTGCAGTTGCCGATCAACCTGGTCGGCCTGCTGGCCTGCGCCGAGAACATGCCCAGCGGCGGAGCCACCCGTCCGGGCGACATCGTCACCACCATGAGCGGGCAGACCGTCGAGATCCTCAACACCGACGCCGAAGGGCGCCTGGTGCTGTGCGATGCACTGACCTACGCCGAGCGCTTCAAGCCTCAGTCGGTGATCGACATCGCCACCCTCACCGGCGCCTGCATCGTCGCCCTGGGCAGCAACACCTCGGGCCTTATGGGCAACAACGAAGCGCTGGTCAGGCAACTGCTCAAGGCCGGCGAGTTCGCCGACGACCGCGCCTGGCAATTGCCGCTGTTCGACGAATACCAGGAACAGCTGGACAGCCCGTTCGCCGACATCGCCAACATCGGCGGGCCGAAGGCCGGCACCATCACCGCCGGCTGCTTCCTCTCGCGCTTCGCCAAGAAATACCACTGGGCGCACCTGGACATCGCCGGCACCGCCTGGATCAGCGGCGGCAAGGACAAAGGCGCCACCGGCCGCCCGGTTCCGTTGTTGACCCAGTACCTGCTGGAACGGGCCAAGTGACCCGGGTCGATTTCTACGTGATCCCCAGCGCCGATCCGTCGGCGCGCCTGCAGGTCGCCTGCCGCCTGGCCGAGAAGGCCTGGCGGCAGGGCATGCAGGTCTACCTGCATTGCGCCGACGAGGCGCAGCGCAGCGAGTTGGACGGCCGCCTGTGGAGCTTCCGCGGCGAGGCCTTCATTCCTCACAGCCTGGCCGAGGAAGACGCCGAGGCGCCCGTCGCCCTGGGCCTGGGCGAGCCCCCGGGGAACCATCGCGACCTGCTGATCAACCTGACCCTCGAGGCCCCCGGCTTCGTCCCGAACTTTTCGCGGGTGGCCGAACTGGTGGTCGAGGAGCCGGCGATCCGCCAGGCGGCACGGGATAAATTCCGCTTCTACCGGGAGCAGGGCTATCCTCTACAGGACCATCGCCTGCCGCGTATCTGAAGTGCACGACCATGGACAGCCACAAACCGACACACCCCCCGGAGCAGTTGCTCGATGACCTGGAGTCGATCCACGACCTGCTCTACGAACGGAACGAGCCGCCCTTGCTGACCGAATCCTTCGAGCCGGACAACATTCCCCTGCTCTCCGACGTCGTCTCCCCCGGTACCGCCCCGCGCGCGCCAGAGCCGCAGACCGCGGCAGCCACCACGGCAGGGCTGGCGCCCGCCGAACAGGAGCGCCTGGACGACGAGTTGCGAGCGTCCGCCGAACTGATCCTGCAGGAAGTCATCGACGACTTCGCCCCGCAGATCGAAGCCGAACTGCGCCGCCGCCTGCAAGCCCGCCTGGGTCGCCTGCTCGGCCAACGCAACAGCTGATCCGGACGCGGCGGGCGCCCGCCGCGGCCCGCGGCCTTACCCCCGGGCTGCCATCCCCGCTATACTCCCGGACTTTCTTCGCATTTTCCCCAGCCATATTCAGCTTTGGTCCCCTTTCGCATGGACAAGACTTACCAGCCGCACGCCATCGAGACTTCCTGGTACGAGACCTGGGAGTCCAACGACTACTTCGCTCCGAGCGGCGAAGGCCAGCCCTACACCATCATGATCCCGCCGCCGAACGTGACCGGCAGCCTGCACATGGGCCATGGCTTCAACAACGCGATCATGGACGCGCTGATCCGCTACCGCCGCATGCAGGGCCGCAACACCCTGTGGCAGCCGGGCACCGATCACGCCGGCATCGCCACCCAGATGGTGGTCGAGCGCCAGCTCGGCGCCCAGGGCGTGAGCCGCCACGACCTCGGCCGGGAGAAGTTCCTGGAGAAAGTCTGGGAATGGAAGGAACAGTCCGGCGGCAACATCACCCGGCAGATTCGTCGCCTGGGCTCCTCGGTGGACTGGTCGCGCGAGCGCTTCACCATGGACGACGGCCTCTCCGAAGCGGTCAAGGAAGCCTTCGTGCGCCTGCATGAAGACGGCCTGATCTACCGCGGCAAACGCCTGGTGAACTGGGACACCAAGCTGCACACCGCGATTTCCGACCTGGAAGTGGAAAACCACGACGAGAAGGGCCACCTCTGGCACCTGCGCTACCCGCTGGTGAACGGCGCGAAGACCAGCGAAGGCCTGGATTACCTGGTGGTCGCCACCACCCGTCCGGAAACCCTGCTGGGCGACGCCGCGGTCGCGGTGCACCCGGAAGACGAGCGCTACGCCAAGCTGATCGGCCAGTTCGCCGAACTGCCGATCGTCGGCCGGCACATCCCGATCATCGCCGACGAGTACGTCGACCGCGAATTCGGCACCGGCTGCGTGAAGATCACCCCGGCCCACGACTTCAACGACTACGAAGTGGGCAAGCGCCACGACCTGCCGCTGATCAACATCTTCGACAAGAACGCCGCGGTGCTGGCCCAGGCCCAGGTGTTCCACCTCGACGGCAGCGTCAACCCGAACCTCGACCCCAGCCTGCCGCAGAGCTACGCCGGCATGGACCGCTTCGCCGCGCGCAAGGCCATCGTCGCCGAGTTCGAGGCCATGGGCTTGCTCGAGAAGGTCGACGACCACGCGCTGAAAGTACCGAAGGGCGACCGCTCCGGCACCGTCATCGAGCCCTGGCTGACCGACCAGTGGTACGTCAGCACCAAGCCGCTGGCCGAAGACGCCATCGCCGCCGTGGAAGACGGCCGTATCCAGTTCGTGCCCAAGCAGTACGAGAACATGTACTTCTCCTGGATGCGCGACATCCAGGACTGGTGCATCAGCCGCCAGCTCTGGTGGGGCCACCGCATCCCGGCCTGGTACGACGAGGCCGGCAACGTCTACGTCGGCCGCGACGAGGTCGAGGTGCGCACCAAGCACAAGCTCGGCAACGAGGTCGAGTTGCGCCAGGACGAAGACGTTCTCGACACCTGGTTCAGCTCCGGCCTGTGGACCTTCTCCACCCTCGGCTGGCCGCAGCAGACCGAGTTCCTCAAGACCTTCCACCCCACCGACGTACTGGTCACCGGCTTCGACATCATCTTCTTCTGGGTCGCGCGGATGATCATGCTCACCATGCACCTGGTGAAGAACCCCGACGGCACCCCGCAGATCCCGTTCAAGACCGTCTATGTCCACGGCCTGGTGCGCGACGGCCAGGGCCAGAAGATGTCCAAGTCCAAGGGCAACGTACTCGACCCGCTGGACATCGTCGACGGCATCGACCTCGATACCCTGCTGCAAAAGCGCACCAGCGGCATGATGCAGCCGAAGCTGGCGGAGAAAATCGCCAAGCAGACCCGCGCCGAATTCCCCGAAGGCATCGCCAGCTACGGCACCGACGCCCTGCGCTTCACCTTCTGCTCGCTGGCCTCCACCGGCCGCGACATCAAGTTCGACATGGGCCGCGTCGAAGGCTTCCGCAACTTCTGCAACAAGATCTGGAACGCCGCCAACTTCGTCATCGAGAACACCGATGGCCAGGACACCGGGGTCAACGGCGAGCCGGTCGAGCTGTCCTCGGTCGACCGCTGGATCATCTCCCAGTTGCAGCGCACCGAGCAGGAAGTCACCCGCCAGCTCGACGCCTTCCGCTTCGACCTGGCCGCCCAGGCCCTCTATGAGTTCATCTGGGACGAGTACTGCGCCTGGTACCTGGAGCTGGTCAAGCCGGTGCTGTGGGACGAGAACGCCCCCATCGAGCGCCAGCGCGGCACTCGTCGCACCCTGATCCGCGTGCTGGAGACGGCCCTGCGCCTAGCGCACCCGTTCATGCCGTTCATCACCGAGGAAATCTGGCAACGCATCAAGGGCCAGGCCGGCAAGGAAGGCCCGACCCTGATGCTGCAACCCTGGCCGGTGGCCGACGAAGGCAGGATCGACGCCGCCGCCGAAGGCGACATCGAGTGGGTCAAGGCGCTGATGCTCGGCGTACGGCAGATCCGCGGCGAGATGAACATCTCCATGGCCAAGCGCATCGACATCATCCTCAGGAACGCCTCGCCCAGCGACCACCGCCGCCTGGCCGACAACGAGCCGCTGCTGATGAAACTGGCCAAGCTGGAAAGCATCCGCGTGCTGGAAGCCGGCGAGGAAGCGCCGATGTCCGCCACCGCCCTGGTCGGCGACATGGAAGTATTGGTGCCGATGGCCGGCCTGATCGACAAGAGCGCCGAACTGGGGCGCCTGGACAAGGAGATCCAGCGCCTGGAAGGCGAGGTCAAGCGCGTCGGCGGCAAGCTGTCCAACGAAGGCTTCGTCGCCAAGGCCCCGGCCGACGTGATCGAGAAGGAACGCGCCAAGCTCGCCGAGGCCGAACAGGCCCTGGCCAAGCTGGCCGAGCAACGGCAGAAGATCGCCGCGCTCTAACTCCAGCGCCCGCCTCCCAGAGGCGGGCGTTTTGCTTTCACTCGCTTAGAGGCATCGGTACTTCGCTGCGGAAACCGCAGACCTCGCACACCAACCGACGCCGGATCGGCCACAGCGGTACGTTGAGCAGCAGGATCCCAAGGAAGGCCAGGCGGCGGCCGTCCACCTTCCAGGCCACCTGGTCGCCGCCACAACGCAAGCACTGGAACTCGCTGCTGCCCTGCTCGGCCCGCAGCGCCTCGCTTTCATCGGTGGCCAGCAGCGCCACCGCGTCTTCGCGACAGACCATGGGCACTTGCAGGCGCACGCCGCCCAGTGCGTTGGAGTACAGCCACTGCATGTTGATGGTGTGCTCGTCGGCGACGAACGCCGGAATTCCAGCGGCCTCCAGGCGGGCGCGAGCGATCTGCGCCTCCAGGGGATGGGAAAAACGGCCGATGGTCGTGAGCATGTCGCCTCCTTTCGGTCACGGTCCGACGCCGACACCTTACCCGGATCACCCCCAGCGGTAATCCCACCGCAAGAAAAAACATCAAACCTGCTGACGACTTGCGCGAAAAATGCGATGTTTCGGCCACGCTGTACCCGCACCGCCCAATCAGAACAATTCGCTACAGCGCGCCAATACAATCAGGAGATCGCCGCATGATGCAGGCCTATAAGAATAAATGGTTGCCCCTCAGTGCCCTGGCCCTTGGCATGGCCCTGTCCTTCGGCGCCAACGCCGACGAGCAGAAGTCGGTGGCGGTGACCGCCATCGTCGAGCACCCGGCGCTGGACGCCGCTCGCGACGGGGTCAAGGAGGCCCTCCAGGAGGCCGGCTACGAAGACGGCAAGAACCTCAAGTGGCAGTACCAGAGCGCCCAGGGCAACACCGGCACCGCCGCGCAGATCGCCCGCAAGTTCATCGGCGACAAGCCCGACGTGATCGTCGGCATCGCCACTCCGTCGGCCCAGGCGCTGGTGGCCGCGACCAAGAGCATCCCGATCGTCTTCAGCACCGTCACCGACCCGGTCGGCGCGCACCTGACGCCGAGCTGGGAAGCCTCCGGCACCAACGTCACCGGGGTTTCCGACATGCTCGCGCTGGACAAGCAGATCGAGCTGATCAAGAAAGTGGTGCCGGGCGCCAAGCGCATCGGCATGGTCTACAACCCGGGCGAAGCCAACTCCGTGGTGGTGGTCAAGGAGCTGAAGGAACTGCTGCCGAAGATGGGCCTGAGCCTGGTCGAAGCCTCGGCACCGCGTTCGGTGGACGTCAGCTCGGCGGCGCGCAGCCTGGTCGGCAAGGTCGACGCGATCTACACCAACACCGACAACAACGTGGTGTCCGCCTACGAGGCGCTGGTCAAGGTCGGCAACGACGCGAAGATCCCGCTGATCGCCTCCGACACCGACAGCGTCAAGCGCGGCGCCATCGCCGCCCTCGGCATCAACTACAAGGAGATGGGCAAGCAGACCGGCCGCATGGTGGTGCGCATCCTCAAGGGCGAGAAGCCGGGCGAGATCAAGCCGGAGACCAGCGACAACCTGCAGCTGTTCGTCAATCCCGGGGCCGCGCAGAAGCAAGGCGTGACCCTGTCCGACGAACTGCTCAAGTCGGCCGCGGAAGTCATCAAGTAAAAAAAGCGGCCGCCGGCCGCGGGCGTTCCGCCCGTGGCCGGACGGCACGATAATCCTGCCTTCACGCACTCGGTTACGAAGTCATGTCTCTGTTTTCCCTGTTCGGTGCCCTGGAGATCGGCCTGATCTTCAGCCTCGTGGCACTCGGCGTGTTCATCTCCTTCCGCCTGCTGCGCTTCCCCGACCTCACGGTGGACGGCAGCTTCCCGCTCGGCGGCGCGGTCTGCGCGACCCTCATCGCCCTTGGCTGGGACCCGTACAGCGCGACCCTGGCGGCCACCGCCGCCGGTGCACTGGCCGGGCTGGCCACCGGCCTGCTCAACGTCAAGCTGAAGATCATGGACCTGCTCGCCAGCATCCTGATGATGATCGCGCTCTACTCGATCAACCTGCGCATCATGGGCAAGCCCAACGTACCGCTGATCGCCGAGCCGACATTGTTCACCCTGCTGCAGCCGGAATGGCTCAGCGACTACGTGTTCCGGCCGCTGCTGCTGGTGTTCATCGTGATCGCCGCGAAGCTGCTGCTGGACTGGTTCTTCACCACCCAGAAAGGCCTGGCGATCCGCGCCACCGGCTCCAACCCGCGGATGGCCCGTGCCCAGGGGGTCAACACCGGCGGCATGATCCTGCTCGGCATGGCCATCTCCAACGCGCTGGTGGCGTTGGCCGGCGCGCTGTTCGCGCAGACCCAGGGCGGCGCCGATATCTCCATGGGTATCGGCACCATCGTCATCGGCCTGGCGGCGGTGATCGTCGGCGAGAGCATCCTGCCCTCGCGCCGGCTGATCCTGGCGACCCTCGCGGTGATCCTCGGTGCCATCGTCTACCGCTTCTTCATCGCCCTGGCGCTGAACAGCGATTTCATCGGCTTGCAGGCCCAGGACCTGAACCTGGTCACCGCGGTGCTGGTCACCGTCGCCCTGGTGATTCCGATGATGAAGAAACGCCTGCTCGGCAAGAAGGGAGCCTGACCATGCTCAGCGCGAAGAACCTGAAGATCACCTTCAACCCCGGCACCCCCATCGAGACCCGCGCCCTGCGCGGCCTGTCGCTGGACATCCCGGCCGGCCAGTTCGTCACCGTGATCGGCTCCAACGGCGCCGGCAAGTCGACCTTCCTCAACGCAGTCTCCGGCGACCTGCCGATCGACAGCGGGCAGATCCTGATCGACGACGAAGACGTCACCCGCAAGCCGGTCTGGGCCCGCGCCAACCGCGTCGCGCGGGTGTTCCAGGACCCCATGGCGGGTACCTGCGAGGACCTCACCATCGAGGAGAACATGGCCCTGGCGCAGCGTCGCGGTGCCGGTCGCGGCCTCGGCAGGGCGGTGCAGGCATCGATGCGCGACGGTTTCCGGGAAAGCCTGGCGACCCTCGGCCTCGGCCTGGAGAACCGCCTCGGCGACCGCATCGGCCTGCTCTCCGGCGGCCAGCGCCAGGCCGTCAGCCTGCTGATGGCGGCGCTGCAGCCGTCGCGTATCCTGTTGCTCGACGAACACACCGCGGCGCTCGACCCGCGCACCGCCGACTTCGTCCTGCATCTCACCGCACGGATCGTCGCCGAGAAGAAACTCACCACCATGATGGTCACCCACAGCATGCGCCAGGCGCTGGACGTGGGCGAGCGCACGGTGATGCTGCACCAGGGCCAGGTGGTGCTGGACGTCTCCGGCGAGCAACGCAAGGGCCTCGACGTACCGGACCTGCTGGCGATGTTCGAGAAGGTGCGCGGCGAGAAGCTCGCCGACGACGCCCTCCTCCTCGGCTGACAGGGCCGCGGCGCCTCTCCGCGGCGAAGCGGGGAGGCGCCGTCGACCTGCAGCAGATCAAGGCGCGATCCGCGTCCGTCTGCCACACTCGCAGGCATCCTCCCGCTCAGATGCCCGCATGAACCTCGAACTGCTCTGGGTGGTCGGCCTGCTCGCCACCACCGTCGCCCTCTTCATCCACAACCGCCTGCGCCTGGACGTGATCGCCCTGCTGGTGATCATGGCCTTCAGCGTCAGCGGAACCCTTACCCTCAACGAAGCCCTGGCCGGCTTCAGCGATCCCAGCGTGATACTGATCGCCGCGCTGTTCGTGATCGGCGAAGGCCTGGTGCGTACCGGGGTGGCCTACCAGGTCGGCGACTGGCTGATCGCCCGCGCCGGCAGCAGCGAAGCGCGCCTGCTGGTACTGCTGATGCTGGCGGTGGCCGGGTTGGGCTCGGTGATGAGTTCCACCGGGGTGGTGGCGATCTTCATCCCGGTGGTCCTGAGCATCGCCGCCAAGCTGAAGATCCCTCCGGGCCGGCTGATGATGCCGCTGGCCTTCGCCGGACTGATCAGCGGCATGATGACCCTGGTCGCCACGCCACCGAACATGGTGGTCAACAGCGAGCTGGCGCGCGAGGGTCATGCCGGCTTCGGCTTCTTCGCCTTCACCCCGATAGGCCTCATGGTGCTCGCCATCGGCGTGGCCTACATGCTGCTCACGCGCAACTGGCTGAACGCCGCCAGCCCGGCGGAAGTCGGCGCGCCGAAGGCACGGCGGACCCTGCGCGACCTGATCCGCGACTATCGCCTGGCCGGCCGCGAACGGCGCCTGCAGGTCCAGCTCGGCTCGCCGTTGATCGGCAGCACCCTGGAAGAACTGCAACTGCGCACCCGCCTGGGCGCCAACGTGGTCGGCCTGGAGCGGGTACGCAAGTTCCACAGCGAGGTGGTCAAGGTCGGCGGCAGCACCGAGCTGAAGGCGGGCGACGTGTTGCTGCTGGACGTCTTCGCCCCTCCGGAGGACATGGACCGGCGCTGCGCCGAGCTGAACCTGGTGCGCCTGCCGTTCCGCGCCAGCTACTTCATCGACCAGTCGCGGGAGGTCGGCATGGCCGAGGTGACTCTGCCGCCGGACTCCACCCTGCTCGGCAAGAGCGTCCTGGAACTGGGCTTCCGTTCGCAGTACGGGCTCAACGTGGTCGGCCTGCGTCGCGACCACGAAGCGCTCACCGACGGCATGCTGGAAGAGAAGCTGCGCCTGGGCGATACCCTGCTGGTGATCGGCGCCTGGAAGGCGATCCGCCAGTTGCAGGGACGCAACCGCGATTTCCTGGTGCTCAGCCTGCCGGCGGAGATCGACGAGGTGGCGCCGGCCCTGAGCAAGGCGCCGCACGCCCTGCTCAGCCTGGCCGTGATGGTGGCGCTGATGGTCAGCGGGGTGGTGCCCAACGTGGTCGCGGCACTGGTCGGCTGCCTGTTGATGGGCCTGTTCCGTTGCATCGACATGGACGGCGCCTACCGCGCCATCCATTGGCAAAGCCTGGTCCTGATCGTCGGCATGCTGCCCTTCGCCCTGGCCCTGCAGAAGACCGGCGGTATCGACCTGGTGGTCTCGCTGCTGGTCGACGCCCTCGGCGACGCCGGCCCGCGCGTGCTGCTGGCCAGCCTGTTCCTGCTCACCGCGGCCATCGGCCTGTTCATCTCCAACACCGCTACCGCGGTGCTGATGGCGCCGATCGCCATCGCCACCGCCAAGCAGATCGGCGCCTCGCCCTACCCCTTCGCCATGGTGGTGGCGGTGGCGGCCTCGGCAGCCTTCATGACGCCGATTTCCTCGCCGGTGAACACCCTGGTGCTGGGCCCTGGCCAATACCGCTTCGGCGACTTCGTCCGGATCGGCGTGCCATTTACCCTGCTGGTGATGTTCGTCTGCGTGCTGGTGATTCCGTGGCTGTTTCCATTGTGACCGGGCCAGGAGCGCGCCGCTCGGCAGAAACACTGGCCAGCCTCCGGCGGATGTGAATAATGCCCGCCTCGCCGTCACGGAAACCGAGAACATGCCCCGCCCGACCAGCCCGCATCCCGACGCCGAGCGCAAGAGCGCCAGCCCGCTGCACCCGCGCAATCGCCACCTGGGACGCTACGACTTTCCGCGCCTGATCGCCGGCAGCCCGGAACTGGAGCGCTTCGTCATCCTCAATCCGTACGGCAGGCAGAGCATCGACTTCGCCGATCCGGCGGCGGTGAAAGCCTTCAACCGCGCGCTGCTGCAACAGTTCTACGACGTACGCGAGTGGGATATACCCGATGGTTACCTGTGCCCGCCCATCCCCGGTCGCGCCGACTACCTGCACTACCTGGCCGACCTGCTCGGCGCCAGCCACGATGGCCTGATTCCACGCGGTCCCGGCCTGCGTGCGCTGGACGTCGGAACCGGAGCCAACTGCATCTACCCGCTGCTCGGCCACCACGAATACGGCTGGCGCTTCGTCGGCGCCGACATCGACCCGCAATCGCTGGCCTCGGCCGCTGCGATCCTCGCCGCCAACCCACGCTTCGCCGCTGCCATCGAGTTGCGCCGGCAGCCTGATCGCAGGCAGATATTCCAGGGCCTGATCGGCTTCGATGAGCGCTTCGACATGACCCTCTGCAACCCGCCCTTCCACGCCTCGCTGGACGAAGCCACGCGCGGCAGCCGGCGCAAGTGGAAGAACCTCGGCAAGCTCGACCCGACCCGTACCCTGCCGCTACTGAACTTTGGCGGCCAGGGCGCCGAGCTGTACTGCGAGGGCGGCGAAGCGGCCTTCCTGGCCGGCATGGCCGAGGAAAGCCGGGCGTTCGCCACGCAGGTGTTCTGGTTCACCACCCTGGTATCCAAGGCGAGCAACCTGCCGAACCTCCAGGAGCGCCTGAAGACGTTGGGCGCCAGCGATATCCGCGTGGTGGACATGGCCCAGGGACAGAAGCAGAGCCGCTTCGTCGCCTGGACCTACCTCGACAAGAAGCAGCGCCGGGCCTGGCGCAAGGAGCGTTGGACAGCAGCCCTCCTGGAACCACTGGGCGAATAGCCAGCACGCCTCTCCACCCGGATCCGCTGCCGAGCCAAGAATCGGACACCCCAAGGTGTCCGTTCGTGACGTCTTTCTTTTACGACCGGTCAGGCCAGATCAAGGCCACGCATCCTCAGGCGTACATCCTGTTCCTGGACCTCGCCTGAACGTTCCGGTTTGCTTGCCAGGTCGAGAGCATCGAGCAGTCCCTGGCTATGGCCACTCTGCTCCCCCAGGGCCGCCTCTTCGAGGACCCGGCGGGTCACTCCCTGCTCATCGCTGGCGCTCAGCAGCACGCGCATGTCGGTCTCTTTGTTATAGAGAATCTCTTTTTCATTCTTGTAGTTCGATATCCCGCTGACATCGATTCCGGACCTGCCGAACACGGTGGATATCGTGCCCTGCCCGAAGCTCCTCGCGACACCGGGGTTCAGGGAGGTGGAGAGATAGCCGTCGTCGTGGCCAACCTTGCCCTCTTCCACCGCGTTGAAGGCATCCCCGCCACGGGTGCCACGGAAAGTCTTCACTACCTGTTCAGCCTGTCCGCTCTTCTCGAAGGCCGCGGACATACCTTGGTCGATCAGCTTTTGTCCCGCATCCAGCTCCTGCCCCTGACGCAGAGCGCGATTCAGGTCCGCGTAGTGAATGCCGGTGTAGAGACCAAGCGCCATCACTTCGGCGTCACTGTGGATGCCACCAGGCTGTCTGCCCAGGTACTTTTCCGCATCCGCCCCGAACCGCTTCACCAGGCCATCCGCCAGCGCCTTGTCGGCCGATACTCTGCTGACCTCGCTCTCTACCGCTTGGCGCAACAGTGCGACCTCGCTCATTACCTGATGCAACTGGTCGGTGATTTCGCGCCGCAGTTCCGGGCTTGCGTCGAGCACCAGTTGACTCGCGGCACCGCCGGTGGTGCCCCACTGCTGCAGCGCGATCCCGCCGATGCTCCGTTCGAGCAGGCGGCCAGCCTGGATACGGGACTCCTCGACCTGGCTGCCGGCACGAATGCCGGCCAAGGCGGTGCTCAGCGAACGCAGCGCCCCATCTCCGCTGGCCAGGCGGGAGTGCTCCCGGGCCAGTCCTTCCGGTGTCAGGGTCGCCAGCTCGCTCGCCTTGTCGAGTCCCTTCAAGGTCATGGGCAATGCCTGCTGCAGCACCATCTGCTTGAACACGACGGCCGAGGACATGACCGCAGGCTGCGCGTCCTGACTGGGCTGCGGCCCGGTGCGGGCGTGGGAGCCCAACAGTTTGCCCAGCCAGTCCATGATCGCCACGAAGGGACGCACGAGCGCCGCGCCCAGGCGAGCGAGCAGCCCCTCACCCTTCGGCGCGTCCTGGCGCTGGGCCAACTGCTGCGCTTCACTGGGGGTGGCGACCTGGCGGGCCTCAATCTGTCCCAAACGCCCACTGGCGGCCTGGTGCAATTCGACGGCGAAAGACGGACTCTGCTGAAGCGATTGAATATGCATGATGGTTGCCTTCTCCTGATGTTTCTCCGCCAGTCTAGGAACGGGAAACCCCATCGCCTATCAGGATTGGCCGCCGTTTTTTCACTGGAATCGGCAGCGGCAAAACCTAAAAAAAGAGAACCACGATTAACAGTCTCTCCGGGCTGGCACTGCTCTAATAGCCGCCTCCAGTGACTCGGAACACGCCATGAATCCACTCTACCGCGCCGCCATCCACCAGCTTTTTCTCGCTCTCGATCTCCCGACGCCCAACGACGAGGAGAGCGTACTCAGCCTGCAGGTGGGCCCGCATCTCTGCCATCTGGCAGAACATCCGACCGATCACCTGTTGATGTTCACCCGCCTGGAAGGACAAGGAGACGCTACGGCCAGCGAGCAGAACCTGTTCAGCCAGGACCCTTGCAAGCCGATCCTGGGCCGCGACCCCGAAAGCGGCGAACGGCTGCTCTGGAACCGCCAGCCCTTGCAGTTGCTGGACAGGGCCCAGATCCACCATCAACTCGAACAACTGGTCGCCGCCGCCGAAGAGCTGCGCTGAGCCCAGTCGGGCGAAAGGAGCCGATGCCGCAGGTTCTGCTTTCCTCGAAGAACCCCGGGGCTGAACTCCAGTGACCATGCCGAGCCAGCCGGAGCACCTGCCCTCGAGGCAGCCGGCTGCCACTGCCCGGGGGCAGTTCCAACTGCGTCAGCCCATGCAGCGCGTGCGAACAGAGGGGAGCCGAGGGACCGGGTGGCAGGAGCGAGATGCGACTTCGCGCTATCGACGGGCGTCCGGCTCGCTCCACTGTCGCCGTCCTCGCGTCCTGCTCCTCGTACCGGCAGTCCCCATCAGTTCCAGCGGACGTTGAGCACGAAGAAGTTCGCCAGCACCCAGACCACCAGCAGCAGGTGGGTCAGTTGCAATCCCTCCTGGCGGATCCAGTAGCCGAACCAGAGCCCGCCCAGCAGCATGCCGAAGAGCAAGCCGAGGGCCGCGCTCAGGACCAGGCTGAGCCAGGGCCGGGCCGCCTCCAGGCCGGCGCCGAACAGCAGTTCGCAACAACCGGTCCGGGCCGTGACGACGGCAGCGACCTACAGCGAACCGAGGCCGGGCGCAGGCGGAAACGAGCCGTTCGAGGGGCGCCAGCCTGGCCCCTCGCGGGCTCAGACCGGCGGCGTCTCGACGAACACCGGCAACCCCTCCGCATAATCCGAATAGCTTGCCAGTTCCGGGTATTCGCTGGCGGCGACCCGCTCCGCGACCACCAGTTGGCTGAAGCGCCAGGCCACCGCGACGGTCACCCCGACCAGGTCGATGCCGCCGTCGCGTGCCAGCGGCTCCTGGCGCAGCGCTGCCTCCAGCCAGTCGTAGGCCGCCAGCAACTGCCCCTCCACCCGCTCCAGCCAGGGGCCGTGGCGGCGTTCCTCGGGACGCAGGTTCAGTTCGTAGTAGATCTGCACGGATTTCTCGCAGGCCACCAGCGCCGCGCCGATCAGGCTCAGCGCCCGTGCACGGGCCTGCGGCCGTTGCGGCAGCAGACTGCGTTCGCGGCCGGCCAGGCACTCCAGGTAATCGAGGATCAGGCTGGAGTCCATCAGCACGGTGCCATCGTCCAGCACCAGCGTGGGCGCCTTGACCATCGGGTTGAACAGGCTGAACGCCTCGAAATTGCGAAACACCGACAGCGGCCGGTGCTCGTAGGGCAGGTCCAGCAGGCGCAGGGCGATGGCGACCCGGCGCACAAAAGGCGAATCCAGCATACCGATCAGTTGCATCGCGGCATCCTTTGTCGATGATTAAGCGCCGCTAAGAGGGTGGCGCCTGGGGAAATCACTCTAGTCGTTGCACAACGCGAAAAATATCGAGATAAATTCAGCGAACTCTTTAGAAAAACTTACATGAGCGACCTCCCTCCCCTCACCGCGCTGCGCAGCTTCGAAGCGGTCGCCCGGCTCGGCAGCATCAGCCAGGCCGCCAGCGAGCTGCACGTCACCCACTCGGCGATCAGCCAGCAGATCAAGCTGCTGGAAAACCTCCTCGGCCTGGCCCTGTTCGTCCGCGAGGGGCGCGGCCTGCGCCTGAGCGAGAACGGCCGGTTCTACGCCCTGCAGGTACGCGCCTCGCTGGGCGAGATCGCCGACGCCACGCGGGTGGTGCGGGCGCGTCCACGGGAGGGTGAGCTGGTGGTCACGGTGATGCCGTCCTTCGGCCTGAACTGGCTGCTGCCGCGCCTGCCGCGCTTTCGCGAGCGCCATCCGCACTGTCGTGTGCGGCTGGTCGCCAGTCTTGACGTGCAGAACCTGCGCCAGGGCCTGGCCGACCTCGGCGTACGCATCGGCAAGGGCGACTGGGAAGGGGTCGGTCGGGAACGCCTGTTCGACGACGAGTTGCTGATGGTCGCCGCGCCCGACTTCAACGGCGGCCGCCTGCCGCGCACGCCGAGCGAGATCGTCGCCTGCCCTACACTGCGCTCCACCGAATCCTGGGCGCTCTGGTGCCAGCGCGCCGGCGTGGCGGAACCGCAGCACGGACTGCTGATCAATGACTCGAACCTGCTGCTGGAAGCCGTGCGCCTGGGCCAGGGCATCGCCCTGGAGCGTCGCAGCCTGGTCGCCGGCGCCCTCGCCGAGGGCCGCCTGGTGCAACTGGGCGACATCCGCGTGCCCTACCCCTATCCCTACTGGCTGGTCTGGCCGCAGCGCGAGCCGCCGAGCGACCGCCACCAGGCCTTCGCCGACTGGCTGCGCGAGGAGGCCCGGCGCTACCAGGCCGAGCAACCGCCGCTCAGCGAATGAAGTTGCGGCTGATCTCGCGGAAGCGGTCGCTGCCGGCGCGTTCCATCCATTCGAAGGCGACCATCTCCCGCGACACGATCATCGCCCCGGCCTGGCGCATCCGCTCCACGGCCAGCGCCTTGTCGCTCGGCCGCCGCGAGCCGATCGCCTCCTCCACGACGAACACTTCGCGACCACGGCCAAGCAGGTCGAGCACGGTCTGCAGCACGCAGACGTGCGCCTCGCTGCCGCAAACCACGAACTGCCGGCGGTCGCCGCCGGGCGCGCGCAGCAGGGCGCCGTCGGCGGCGGCCGAGAAGTCCAGCTTCTCGAGGATCTGCGTGGGCTCCAGCTCATCGCGCAGGGCCGCCACCGTCGGCCCCAGGCCCTTGCTGTACTGCTCGCTGGCCAGCACCGGCACGTCCAGTGCGCGGGCCACGCGCAACAACCACTGGCTGTACTCGACCAGCGCCGGACCGTCGTCGATGGCCGGCAGCAGGCGTTCCTGGATATCGACCACCAGCAGGGTCGAGGTTGCGGCGCGGATCAGCATGGCGTCCTCCTTCGGTTCGACGTCTCGGTTCGTCTGGCTTAGGCTTGCACGGCACGGGCGCCATGGACAGCGCGTCCTCCCACAACCCTAGCAGGAGCCTGCGATGAATATCAGCCTGCATTTCGAATCGCGCCTGCAGGCCAGCCCCGAACAGCTCTGGCGGTGGATCACCTCGGTGGACGGGATACTCCGCGAGATACGCCCGTTGCTGAGCATGAGCGTACCGCCCGGTATCCGCAGCCTCGAAGACCTGGAGGTAGTGCCCCGGCGCCCGCTGTTCCGCAGCCACATGCGCCTGTTCGGCTTGCTGCCGCTGGGCACTTCGCAACTGACCCTGCTGGAGCTGACGCCCGGCCACGGCTTCATCGAACAGTCGCCGATGACCGGCATGCGCCTCTGGCGCCACGAGCGACGCATCCTGCCGACACCGGGCGAGGCCGGGGAATGCCTGCTGGTCGACCAGTTGACCGTGCGCCCGCTATTCGCCGCCGGACTGGTACGCTGGTTCCTCACCCGCATCTTCCGGCATCGCCACCGGGTGCTCTGCCGGCAGTTCCGCACGGACCGCCGGTGACCCTCGGCTACGCTGAGGAGTGCGCCCGCCCGCATCCGTCATACCCTTCTGGAGAGCAGCACAAGGACCGCTCATGAATCGCATCAAGCACCTGCTCAAGGACCTCGCCATCCTGATCCGCGCCAACCTCTGGCTGATCCCGGTGATCGCCGCCCTGGTCGCCGCGGTGTTCTATTTCGTCGCCCCGCCGCCGCCGATGAGCGCGACCATGGCCACCGGCGCCGAGGGCGGCGGCTACGCCGTGTTCGCCGGCAAGCTCCGGGAAAAGCTCAAGGAGCAGGGCTTCGAACTGAAGCTGGTGCCCAGCGCCGGCTCGCGCGACAACCTGGAGCGCCTGCTCGGCACCGGCGAGGTCGACATCGCCCTGGTCCAGAGCGGCCAGGAGCGCCAGCTCGAAGCCGGGCAGGCGCGCCAGTTGCAGACCCTCGGCGCGGTCTACCAGGAACCGCTCTGGCTGTTCCACCGCAGCAACGTGCACATCGACCAGCTCAGCGACCTGCTGCACCTGCGCCTGGCCATCGGCAGCGACGGCAGCGGCACCCGCGCCGCCACCGAGGCGATCCTGCAGGCCAACGACATCGCCCCGGGACACTATCCGATCACCTGGGAAGCCCGCGGCGGCAACGCGGTGGTCGACGACCTGCTGGCCGGCAAGCTGGACGCGGCGTTCATCGTCGGCCCGGCGGAGAACCCGGCGATCCAGAAATTGGCCGACAACGACCAGCTTCGCCTGGTCAACTTCCGCCGCAGCGCCGCCTACGAGGCGCGCCTGCCGTTCCTCAAGCGGGTCGAGGTCGGCGAAGGCCTGCTCAACCTGCCGCGCAACGTGCCGGAACGAAACATCAGCACCCTGTCGCCGGTGGCCACCCTGGTGATCAACGAACGCTTCCACCCGGCGCTGATCCCGCTGGTGCTGGAAGCCGCGCGCGAGGTGATGAAGGACGGCAGCCTGCTCGACAAGCCCGGCGCCTTCCCCAGCGCCGAGCCGCGCACCCTGCGCCTGCACGAGGACGCCGAGCGCTACTACAAGAGCGGCCTGCCGCTGCTGCAGCGCTACCTGCCGTTCCGCATCGCCTCCCTGGCGGACCGCTACATCATCCTGCTGATCCCGTTCATCGCCATCCTCATCCCGCTGATGAAGTCCATCGGCCCGCTGTATCGCTGGCGCATCCGCGCGCGCATCTACCGCTGGTACCGCTACATCCGCGACATCGACCGCAAGCTCGACAGCGGTACCGACGCCGAGCAACTGAGAAGCGAGATCGAGCGGCTGGAGAAACTGGAGAGCGAGCTGAACACCGTGGAGGTGCCGCTCTCCTACTACCACGAGCTGTACGAGCTGCACCTGCACCTGAACTTCGTGATCAAGCGCCTGCACGGTCTGCAGGAACGCCAGGCGACGCAGGCAGAAGCCGGCAACCTCGGGTAAACTGGCCGATCCGCGGGCGCGCCAGCGGCGTGTCCCGCAGCGTCGCGGAAACCTGCGCGGCGCCGCCGATTACCTGAAAGGTCGAACCTGACATGCCGATCCATCACGCCATCGTCCACCTGATCGAGAAGAAGCC